>NZ_DASVNZ010000404.1:0-5529 GCF_036486225.1 Roseateles sp.
CCTACTACAAGGACCCGAAGGTCGCCGCGAAGTTCCAGCTGCCGGAAAGCGCCGACATCGAGTACGTCGTGCTGGACGTCGGCGCGCTGCAGGCGGGCGTGACCGTCAATGCGGACGACGTCAAGAAGTACTACGAAGAGAACAAGGCGCGCTTCACCTCCGACGAGGAACGTCGCGCGAGCCACATCCTGATCAAGGCCGGCTCGGACATGTCGGCGGCGGACAAGGCCAAGGCGAAGGCCAAGGCCGACGAGCTGCTGGCCGAGGCGCGCAAGAACCCGGCCGGTTTCGCCGAGCTGGCGAAGAAGAATTCCGAGGACCCGGGTTCGGCCACGAACGGCGGCGACCTGGACTTCTTCGGCAAGGGCGCGATGGTCAAGCCGTTCGAGGACGCGGTCTACGCGCTGAAGAAGGGCGAGATCAGCAACGTGGTCCAGTCCGACTTCGGTTATCACATCATCATGCTGACCGACCTTCGCGGCGGTCAGGTGCGTCCGTTCGAGACGGTCAAGGCCGGCATCGAAGGCGACCTGCGCCGTGAGCTGGCGCAGAAGCGCTTCACCGAACAGGCGGACAGCTTCACCGACGCGGTCTACAGCGACGCGGATTCGCTGAAGCCGGCGGCCGACAAGTTCAAGCTGACGATCCAGAAGGCGACCGTGCAACGCAAGGCCGCGCCGGACGCGACCGGCGTGCTGGCGTCGCCCAAGCTGCTGGAAGCGGTGTTCGCGGCGGATTCGCTGAAGGACAAGCACAACACGGCCGCGGTCGAGGCGGGCGGCAACCAGCTGGTGTCGGCGCGCGTCGTCGCCTACAAGCCGGCGCGCGTGCCGCCGCTGGCCGAGGTCAAGCCGATGCTGACGATGGCCTGGGTGGCGGATCACGCCGCGCAAGCCGCGAAGAAGGCGGGCGAAGCCCGCCTGGCCGACCTGCAGAAGGGCGGCGACGCCAAGGGTCTGGGCGAGGCGCTGACCGTGTCGCGCGCCAAGCCGGGCGTGCTGCCGCAGAAGGCGCTGGACCAGGTCCTGCGTGCCGATGCCTCGAAGCTGCCGGCGTATGTGGGCGTGGACGCGGGCAACGGCGACTTCCTGGTCGTGAAGATCGACAAGGTCCTGCCGCGCGATCCGGCGCTGATCGATGCGAAGCGGGCGGCGGACCAGTACGCGCGCGCCTGGAGCGCGGTCGAGATGGCCGGCTACTACAACGTGCTCAAGGCCGACTACAAGGCGGCGATCAAACCGGCGGTGCTGAAGGCGACGGCCGCCTCGGCGCCGACGAACTGATCGTTCGCCAGACAAGGCAAAGGGCGGCACTCGCGCGATTCGAAGGTATTCTCAAAAGAATCGCAGAAAGTGCTTCCCACAGAGGAGAAAAGTGGCCATAATCTAAGGCTTCTCCAGTGGTGGCTATAGCTCAGTTGGTAGAGTCCCAGATTGTGATTCTGGTTGTCGTGGGTTCGAGTCCCATTAGCCACCCCACCAAACAAGAAACGCCCGCAAGACGCAAGTCCTGCGGGCGTTTTGCTTGGCGGCCATTGCTGGCCAGTGCTTGGCGGCCTTTGCTTGGCGGCCTCATTCGCCGCCAGGCTCGTCAGCGGACGTAGATGGGCACCACGACCGTGGTCGTGCAGGACAACTTCGCTGGCCTCAGGTCATACGCGGCCGGCACGGGTGCCGAAGGCAGGTTGGGGTAGTTCTTGGCCAGATACGCCGTCACCGCCTCGAGGTTGTCGGTGTAGCGGATGGCGAGCCCACGCCCGTTCTGGGCGGTCGTGTAGCTCACATCCCCCAGATAGACCACCGGCTGGTCCGGTACGGTGAAGACCATGGTCTTGTAGCCGGCGCAGGGCACGAAGTCCTGGCCCAGGACATCCGCGGTGTCCTTGAGACGCCGGACCATCGTGATGGCCAGCACGTCGCCCTTGTGGGCCTTGCCCACCACATACCCGTTGTCAGGGCCGCCGTAGACAGCGGCCAGGCCGAGCGTGTCCTCGCGGAAAACACCGTCCTTGACGGTGCCCGGGAAGACCTTGACCCGGTAGTTTTCCGGAGACACACCCAGCACAAAGAGGGTCTCGCCCGGGCTCACGGTCGTGTTCTTCTCCACTGCCCTGAACGAGGTGCACCCGCTCAACAGGCCGGCCATGGCAACCGCGCCCACCACGCCTTTCATCAGGCGTTTCATTGATCTCTTCATTCGTCCTCCGCTCCCACAGTTTTTGAGTCGCAATGCCTGTCGGTCTGACAAGCCGGCGCAGGACGCTGACAGCCTCCAGCACAGCCCGCCGCCAGCCTGTCATGACACGGCCAGGGCAGCGATTCTGACAGCGGCGTGGACAGTGGGGCACGGTGGGATGACCCGCTTGCCGTTGTCTGGCTTCGGGGAGCTGGAAGCGGGTCGCGACAGCCAGGCGGGCGTCAGAGACCTGCGACCGGGAGGGGCGCCAGCAGCCGGTTGTATTCGTTCTTCACCACGGCGTAGCACTCGCAGGTGCGCTGCTCCAGGCCAGGACGGTCCAGCACGGTGATGTGGCCGCGCCGATAGCGGATGAGTCCGGCGTCCTGCAGATTGCCCGCGGCTTCGGTGACCCCTTCGCGGCGCACGCCCAGCATGTTGGCGATCAGCTCCTGGGTCATGACGAGGTCGTCGCCGTGCAGCCGGTCCAGGCTCAGCAGCAGCCAGCGGCAGAGCTGCTGATCCAGCGAGTGATGCCGGTTGCACACCGCCGTCTGGGACATCTGCGTGAGCAGCGCCTGCGTGTAGCGCAGCAGCAGCTGCATCACCTTGCCGGCGCGGTTGAACTCCTTGAGCATCAGATCGGATCGCAGCCGCAGCAGTTGGCCGGCGCTCTGCACGACGCCGCGGCTGGGCGTGGTCTGGCCGCCCATGAAGAGCGACACCCCGAGCACGCCCTCGTAGCCCACGACGGAGATTTCGGCGGACCCGCCGTCCTCCAGCACGTAGAGCAGCGAGACGATGCAGGTCGTCGGAAAGTAGACGTGGGTCAGTTGTCCGCCGGACTCGTAGAGCACCTCACCGAGCGGTGCCTCCACCGCTTCCAGGTCGGGCAACCATCGGGACAGCTCGTCATCGGACAGCGCGGCGAGGAGTCGGTTCTCACGCGCCAACTCCATGCTCACCATGGGCGCTCCCTTGCGGCGTTGGACCGTCGTTGTTCGAGTATAGGAATGAGACACCCGAGCGGCATCGGGTGAAGCTCCTTGCGAGGCCGGCTGGGTACGGTGGCGCACCGACCTCGCCGACGGATGGGCGCAGGCTGCCACTCAGTCCCTTCATCTTCATCTTCATCTGTCCAGGAGTGCGAATGTCCAAGCGTCAACACGGCAACAAGGAAGCCAAGAAACCCAAGCAGGCGAAGCCGCCCACCCCGTCGCCCGCGATGCCGGGGGCGGTGACGCCCCCGTCCACGCCGTCGCGCGTCGGAAGGCGGTAGAGACGGGCGCCAGAAGAGGAGGATGGAAGAGGACGACGGAAGAGGAGGCGGAGCGGGGGACTATTCCTCCGCCGCTTCACGATTGACCGCGGCTTCGGCCAGCTCCGTCATCAACTCGTCGGCGTCGTACAGGTCGTCGACCGCGTCCTTCAACTGCTGGCTGTCGTCGTCCAGTTCGGGCGCGTTCGCGAAGGCCGCCACCGTGCCGAAGCCGGTGATGCCGTAATGCGTCATGCGCTGGTACTGCGCAATGATGAGCGCGTCCAGCACCGGGCCGTTCTGCGGCGGGTCCTCGAGCACATGCTTGAGCGCCTCGCTGACCAGGCCCTCCATGCCCTTGCAGTGTTCCTTCGAGACCTCCTCGCCCTGGTTGGCGATCAGCGTCTTCAGGAGGTTAGTGTGATCCGCAATGCCGGTTTGCGCCTCTCCGAGCAGCTGCGTCAGCTTCGCGTTGGTCGCCTGCGGCGCGATCTTCTTGAGGGCCTTGGCCATCTGGTCATTGGCGGACCAGAGGTCCTTCAGTTCGCTGATGTAGAGGTCGGAGAGCGAGGAGAGGGTGGCCATGGTGGCGCTCCAGGAAGTGGGGGGAGGTGGGGAGGGCGACGCGTGTCAGGCGTCGCCGGCGCGCGGATGCGCGGAGAAGAAGCAGATCATCTGGCTCGCCGCATCCGGGCCTTGCCAGTCGGCATGAGACCCGCGGCGATCGCCGCCGGACCACGCATGGCCGGCGCCGTCGATGAGCCAGAGCTCGGCGAGCGAGCGCCCATCGGCGGCGACGCGGGTCTTGCGTGTGTAGGCGCGACCGCCTTCGCGACCGTGTTCGACACGTTCGGAGCCCTGGCGGTCAGCGGTCGCGTCGGCGTAGACCTGTTCGCCGTTGAGCGGGTGGACGGTCATATCGCGGGTGCCGTGGAAAACGATCGTCGGCATCGCGCGCGGCGACGAGGCGGCAGGGCGGGAGGCGCCGGGCATCGCCTGACCGGTCCTCATCAGGGCGAGCGCCTCCGGCGCACTGGCCACCGCGCCGCAAGGCAGTCCGGAATGCACGCCCACGGCGGCGAAGAGCTCCGGATAGGTCTGCCCCAGCACCGCCGCCATCGCGCCGCCGGCGGACAGTCCCGCCACATGCACATGCCGCGCATCGACGCGGTGGGTGCTCATGACGTGCTGGGTGAGTGACGCGAGCAGCGCGGGCTCACCGCGCCCGCGCTCCTGGTGTCCGGTCTTGAACCAGTTCCAGCAGCCCTGCGGATTCGTCTTGGCGGACTGCGCCGGATAAAGCACCAGCCAGCCGTGGCGCCGCGCCAGTTCGTTCATGCGGGTCCCGGCGGCGAAGTCGTCGGGGTTCTGCGTGCAGCCGTGCAGCATCAGCAGCAAGGGGCGCGGCAGCGATGGATCGCCGGGCGGCACGTAGAGCTTGTAGTCGATGGATACGCGGCCGCGCGCGTAGGTGGCGGCGAGGAAGCGTTCCTCGTCGATGACCGGCGCGCGCGCCTCGCCTGCCTCACGTGCTTCACGTGCTTCACGTGCCTGCGGCGCGACATGCACCTCGTGAACGATGGGTGGGGCGCGGAGCTCGTTCGCCACGCCGATCTCCACGTGACGATCCTCGATCATGCGCGCCTCGACGTCGATGACGTCGGTGTCCTGCGCGTCGGTGTCGGTGTCGGTCTCAGCCCCGGCTGTCGTATCGACCGCGCCGGCCAAGGCGTTCTGGATGGAGCGCGTGGCCCCCATCAGGTCGCCGCCCCGCGTCTGCAGGGCGGCGCGCGACATCATTCGCTGGAAATCGGGATTCATCACATCACCGGGCGACGTTCTGGCCGTTGGCCGCAGTCCAGCTGCGTTCGAGGTGCTCGGCGTCCTCATCGTTCTTCGCGCGCAGACCCATCAGGATCCCGCCGTTGCGTACGCCTTCCTCGTATTGCTTGACGCGCTCCTCCGGCATGTTCCAGCCGATGAGCGCCCCGATCAGGCCGCCACCGGCCGCGCCGGCGCCGGCACCCGCGGCGGCTGCCGCGAGCGGACCCGCGATCACCAGACCCAGGCCCGGCAACGCGATGCTGGTGCCGATC
>NZ_DASVNZ010000421.1:0-1897 GCF_036486225.1 Roseateles sp.
GAACGCGAAGAGCGCGCCGAGCGCACCGACCGTCCGCGCCATCCGGACGCGCCGCGCCAGCCCGCGCCGGTGCGCCTCGCCGACCAGGACGCCGGCGAACGCCTGTCCAAGCGCATGAGCGAACTCGGCCTGGCCTCGCGCCGCGAAGCCGACGAGTGGATCGAGGCCGGCTGGGTGACCGTCGACGGCGAGCTCGCGACGCTCGGCCGGCGCGTCGGCCCGGACGCGAAGATCGAGGTCGATCCCGCCGCCCGCGAACAGCAGGCGCAGCGCGTGACCATCCTGCTGCACAAGCCCATCGGCTACGTCTCCGGCCAGGCCGAGGACGGCTACGAGCCCGCGTCGGTGCTGGTCAAGGCCGACACCCACTGGGGCGAGGACCCGTCCAAGATCCACTGGGCGCCGGGCCACGGCCGCGGCCTCGCGCCGGCCGGCCGCCTGGACATCGACTCCACCGGTCTGCTGGTGCTGACGCAGGACGGCCGCATCGCGCGCCACCTGATCGGCGAGGACTCCGACGTCGAGAAGGAGTACCTGGTCCGCGTCGCCGTCGAGAACGGCGATCCCGCGCTGCATCCGCAGCAGGCGCTCGATCCGCGTGCGATCGCCCTGCTGATGCATGGCCTGGAGCTGGACGGCGTGCAGCTGAAACCGGCCAAGGTCAGCTGGGCCAACGAGGACCAGTTGCGCTTCGTCCTGCGCGAGGGCCGCAAGCGCCAGATCCGCCGGATGTGCGAGCTGGTCGGCCTGCGCGTGCTGGGCCTGAAGCGCGTGCGCATCGGCCGCATCCCGCTGGGTCAGCTCCCGCCGGGACAGTGGCGCTACCTGGCGCCCTGGGAGCGCTTTTGAGCGTTCCGCCCTCGTCGTCGGCGGCAGCGGCTGACCGCGGCGCGGGCCCCGCGCCCGCGCTGCAGGTCGTCGCGCTGGCGATGCTGCTCGGCCTGCAGCCGGTCACGACCGACCTCTACCTGCCCGCCCTGCCCGGCCTGCGCGCCGACCTGCACGCGGGCATGGGCGCGACGCAGCTGACGCTGTCCGCGCTGATGCTCGCGTTCGGGCTCTCGCAGCTGCTGCTGGGCCCGCTGGGCGACCGCTTCGGCCGCCGGCCGGTGCTGCTGGGCGGACTGTCGCTGTACGTCGTCGCCGCCATCGTTGCGGCGCTGGCCTCGACGATCGACAGCCTGGTCGCCTGCCGCGCACTGCAGGGTCTGGGCCTGGCCGCGGCGGTCGTCGTCGCGCGAGCGATGCTGCGCGACTGGTTCGAGCCGCAGGAAGGCGCGCGGATGATGGCCAAGGCGCTGTCCGGACTCGGCCTCATCGCGCTGGCCTCGCCGCTGATCGGCGGCGTGCTCGCGGCCGGCGTCGGCTGGCGCTGGGCGATCCTGGCGACCGCCATCTTCGGCGCCGTCACGCTGGCGCTGATCGCGCTGCGTGTCCCCGAAAGCCTGGCACGACCCGACCCCGGCGCGCTGCGCCCCTCGGGCCTGGTCGCCAACTGGCGGACCGTGCTCGCGCATCCGACCTTCCGCGCCTATGCGCTGCTCACGGCGCTCGCCTACGCGACCCTGTACGCCTTCCTCGCCGGCTCCAGCTTCGTGTTCATCGAGGTCCTGGGCCTGCGCCACCACACCTACGGTGCGCTCGTCGCCGGCGGCGCCGCGCTCTACGTCACCGGCACGCTGATCTGCCGGCGCTGGCTGCGCACGCTGAGCATCGCCGACACCGTCGCGCGCGGCGCCTGCTTCACCGCGCTGGGCGCGCTGGGCATGGGCCTGGCCGCCTTCGTGCTGCCGCCCTCGCCCTGGGCGCTGATGATCCCGCACGTGGGCATCATGCTCGGCCATGGTGTGCTCCAGCCCTGCGGCCAGGCCGGCGCCGTCGGCCCGTTCCCGCGCCA
>NZ_DASVNZ010000052.1:0-22557 GCF_036486225.1 Roseateles sp.
CTCGCGCGAGCTGCGCGCGCAGTTCGGCCGTTTCTGGGCGACGGCGCAAGGCACGCCGCGCGAGGTCTACGACCGCTTCATCGGCGCGACGCCGATGGCGCCGGGCGTGACCACGCGCGAGGTCCGCGACGCGCCGCTCACCGGCTGGTGGTGCGAGCCGGTCGAGTCGACCGAGTCGAAAGAGCCGACCGAGTTGACCGAGTTGACCGAGTTGACCGAGCCTACCGGGGCACGCACCGGACGCGCGATCCTCTTCCTGCACGGCGGCGGCTACGGCCTAGGCCATGCCGGGCCGTACGCCGGCTTCGTCAGCCAGATCGTGGCGCGGTCGGGTGTCCCCGCCTTCGCACCGGAGTACCCGCTGGCGCCGGAAGCGCAGTGGCCGACGGCGCGCGATCTGGCGGTGTCGGCGCTGGCCGCACTGACGGAGCGTTTCGAGTCCGTCGCGGTCGTCGGCGATTCCGCCGGCGGCGGCCTGAGCTTCGCGACGGTGCTGGAGGCGCGGCGGCGCGGCCTGCCGGTGGCCGCCATCGCGACCTTCTCGCCGTGGACCGACCTGAGCCTGAGCGGCGAGAGCGCCAACGATCCGGCGGTCGTCGATCCGCTGCTCGCGGTCGACTACCTGCGCGCGTCGGCGGCGGCGTATCTCGGCGCGACACCGGCCGACGATCCGCGAGCGTCGCCGCTCTTCGAGACCGACCTGCGCCTGCCGCCCACGCTGATCCAGGTCGGCGCCGACGAGGTCCTGCGCGACGACTCGATCCGCATGGCGCGCGCTGCCGAAGCCGCCGGCACCGACGTCGAGTTGCAGGTCTGGCAAGGCATGCACCACGTGTTCCAGCTCAACACGCAGGAACTCGCGAGCGCCCGGCTTGCGCTGGACCGGACCGCGGAGTTCCTCGTGCGTCACCTGCGCTGATTCAGGGGAACGCTGGTTGACCGCCTAGGCCACTGGCCCTCACCCCCGCCCTCTCCCGCAAGCGGGAGAGGGAGTGAGAATGCACCGAGGCATTCGGGGCAGGAGCACTGGGGGGTGGCTCCCTCTTTCGCAAGCGGGAGGGAGTGAGAATGCACCGAGGCATTCGCCGCAGGACCACTGGGGTGGCTCCCTCTCCCGCTTGCGGGAGAGGGCGGGAGTGAGGGTCAGCGGCGGTGGAATTGCTGAAGCCGACTCAGCGCGCCATGGCCGTCGCCGCCAGCAGCATCCACGTCGAATGCGGGATCCACTGCTCCACCCAGCGCCACTGCTCGTCGTCGGGGCCCGGGCCGAAGGCGATGCCTTCGCCCGTGTCGCTGCCGACCGCGCCGGTGATGCCGTTGGAGATGCCGCCCGCGAACATGTCGCCGGCGCTCGACGCCACCGTCGGCGGGTTGCGCTTGCCGAAGCCGTAGAGCATCGAGATGCCGTAGGGGTTCTTGCCCAGCGTCCAATCCACCTGGTCCTGCGCGTACGCGGCCCAGTCGGCGGGCAGCGCCGGGGACACCTTGCGGCCGGCCACCGCCACTGCGGTGCTCAGCGACAGCAGCCGCGCGCTCTCGCCCTGCCACCAGTAGCCGGTCTCGTTCTTGTGGGGAATGAAGAAGCCTTCCAGCACCGGACCGTCCGCCTTGCCGTCCTTCGCGAGCTGGAACGATTGCCGTGCGTAGCCGAACGGATTGGACACGCGCCGCGTGATGTCGACCTCGTGCTGCAGCGCCGCCTTGATCACCGTGCCCGCGCGGGTTCGACGGGCGTCATCGGTCTCGATGTCGAGGTAGTAGCCGAGGCTCAACACCGGCAGGCCGGCCTCGACCGCGTGATAGTAGGGACGCGAACCACCGTCGCTGATGAAGCCGCCATCAGCGGCTTGTCGTTGCATCAGACTGTCCGCGCGCGTCCGCGCCGCATCGAGGAAGCGCGCCTCCTTCGTCGCGTTGAACAGCTCCACCGCAGCCATCAGCGCGGTGTAGTCGTCGATGATGTTCTCGACGCCATTCGCCGTGTACTGCGCGTTGAACTGCTGCAGATGGTCGAAGCCCTTGATTGCATCGGCGAGGTAGGTCTTCCCGTCGAAGCTGCCATGCCGTCCCGACTGCTTCGCCAGCATCGACGCCCGCGCCAGCGCGGCGATCGCCATGCCGCCGCCCGCGCGGTAGGCCGAGCGGTAGAGCTTGGTGTAGCGTCCGTCGTCGCCTTCGTAGCCGACGACCATGCGCTCGGCGCCTTCCGCGCCCCATTTGTCGAAGACCGTCGTGTAGAAGTAGCCCTCGGCGTCGAGGATGCGATGCAGGTAGTCCGCGCCCCAGAACGCCTCGTCCTGGGCGCGCTTGAGCAACCCCGCGCGGCGGTACAGGTCCGCTGACGCGTCCGCCGTGAAGGCCAGCGCCCAGGCCGCCATCGACGTCTGCTGTGGATTGAAGAAATTCGCGTAGCCGAGGTGCGACAGGTACTTGCCCGTGTCGCCGCCGGCGTCCTTCCAGCCGCCGTGCACGTCGACGAAGCGGTCGGTCTCGAAGATGCGGATGCGCCGGTCGCCCTTGCCGGTGTGGCGGCTGCGATGGAAGTAGTCGAGCAGCTTGTCCGCCGTCGTCGCGAACAGCGCCTGCTCACGCACACGCACCGGCGCGGAGGTCACGCGCTGGCCGTCCAGCGTCGCCTCGACGCGGTAGACGCCCGGCGTCTGCACCGCGGAGAAGTCCGCTTCGAAGTAGCGCTTGCCGGTTCCCCAGGCGGAGAAGTCCGGCAGCGGCTTGAGCTCGCCTTCGGCGACCGTCTTGCCGCCCGAAAGCACGCGGTAGCGACCCGACTGCGTCGCGCCGGTCGATTCGACGACTGCGCGCTTGGGGCCGGAGCGCTCCAGCGCGACCTGATTCAGTTGCACCAGCAACGGATCCGTCGGCAAGGTGACGGAGACCGTCGTCTTGCGTTCGTCCGTTGCCGCGTGCGAGGCCATGGAGGCGGTCCCGAGGACCGCAGCGACCGCGAAGACCGCGGCCACCGCGAGCGCGGAGCGTCGGGGGGAATGCGCCGCGCGGGCGGTGACGTTGGTCTTCATGCGATCAGTTCCAGGCCATGTTCTTGGACCACTTCACGCCCGAGGTCGGGCACTTGCCCGAGTTGTTCGGGTACTTGCTGTTGATGATGCTGGTCACCGTGCTGACGTTGCCCATCGTCGGGTCCTGCTTGTAGATGTCCAGCGCCATGCTGGCGCGCCAGCAGTTGCCCGCATCGTCGCCCAGGCTGGAGGACTTCAGCCAGCGGATGTACTGGTCCGTCAGGTAGGTGGCGAAGCAGGTCTCGCTGGACATGCTGCCGCAGTTGCCGGCCGACTTCACCGAGGAGAACGCCGAGATGCTGCCGATCGAGCCCGTGTTCACCTGCACCTGGAAGGCCAGGCCCACCAGGTTGTACTGGCTGAAGCTGGTGAAGCCCAGCTTCTTCAGCGCGTCCAGCACCGGCAGCAGCTTGTCGCTGTCGATGTGGGCGTAGTGGCTCATCACGTACTGGGCCTGGCGGTTGTCGAAGTCCGACTGCAGCGCCTGGCAGATCTTGGTCAGCGCGGCCCGCTTCTTCGAGTTGGACCGGGACAGGTTCGGATACGGATCCAGGCGCGAGTCGTCCGCCTTCATGTCCGCCGCCGCGATGCCGGTGACCTGGACGCCCCAGTTCTTCATGTCCGTGTTGGTCGCGCCGGTCTTGTTCAGCACGTAGGGCGCGTAGGCGTTCTTGAAGTAGTCCGGGAAGTCGCCGACCGTCGTCACGCCGACCGGGCCGAAGGTGTTGCCACGGTAGTCGGAGATCCCTTCCGAGGCCTCGTAGTCGACCTCGCAGTAGCGCCAGGGTTCCGGGTCCTGGTAGTTGGTGGTGCCGTTCTCCGGATAGGCATCCATGCTGAGCACGGCCTGCCACTGGTTGACCGTCAGCTTGCGGCCCTTGTCGAAGACGTTGCCGTAGACGCGCGAGTCGCCGACCGGAATCACGCCGGCCGCCGCGGCCGCCTTGGTCGCCGTCACCAGCGGCTGGCCGGTGGCCGTGAAGGTGTTGGTGTAGACCCAGCCGTCCTGCACGTAGACGCTGGGTTGGCCGTTCGCGGCGCCTGGCGCCTTGGTCCTGCCGGCCGCGACGGCTGCGGACGCTCCGCAGACGAGGGCCAGGACGGTGAGCGCCGCTTGCACGCCGATGCGGCGGACGCTGGGGGAACGAGATTGCATGGTGGTTGCCTCCGAAAGACACGGGGGTAGGGGGGCGTGGCCTGCGCCACGGGAGAAGGTTCCCGAGAGCCGCTGCCCACCACTCTCGCCAAGCCGGTCCTGCGCTCGGGGGCGTGGGTCGATGCAGCCCATGGGCGGCGAATGTAGGCGGAAGATTTCGTCGACGCAATAAATAAAACCACTGGATGTGTAAATTGATTTGTCGGACGGGCTCGTGATGCCGTCGTGAAGCTGGGTCAGAATGGGGGATACCCGAAGGACCACCCGCCAGCATGAGAACCACCAGTCGAGGGGCCACCCAACAGTCCAGCGCGCCCTACAACCGCCGTGTGGTGCTGGACTTCATCCGCCAGCACGGCGCGGCCTCGCGCAAGGACATCGCCGACATGGTGTCGCTGAGCGCCCAGACGGTGGCCAACATCACCAACGACCTGGAGGCCATCGGGCTGATCGTGTCCAGGCGGCAGAAGGTCGACAAGTCGCGCGGCCAGCCGCCGATCGCCTTCGAGCTCAACCCGCAGGCGGGCAACGCGATCGGGATCAGTCTGGAGCCGGGCCGCGCGTCGGCCGCGCTGGTGAACCTGGTCGGCGACATCCGCAGCCGCTGCGAGGTCGACATGGACACCAGCGACCGTCGCCAGATGCTGGCCGCGATGCTGCAGCTGGTCGCGCAGTTGCGGCGCGAATCGACCGAGCCGCTGTGGGGCATCGGCGTCGCGCTGCCGGGGCCGCTGGGCCACACCGACATCAGCTTCGTCGGCCCGACCGCGCTGGAAGGCTGGAACGACCTGTCGGTGCTGGACGAGCTCGGCGAAGTCACCGGGCTCTCCGTCTTCTACCGCATCGACAGCGTGGCCGGCGCGCTGGGCGAGACGCTGTTCGGCGTCGCCCGCAACCTGGACAACTTCTTCTATCTGCACCTCGGGCTGGGCCTGGGCGGCGCGCTGGTCATCGGCCGCGCGGCCTATCCCGGGTCGAACGGCAACGCCACCGAGATCGGCCACGTGCCCATCGTGCCCGGCGGCACGCCGTGCTACTGCGGCAACCGCGGCTGCCTGGAGCGCTACGTCTCCATGCACTCGCTGGCCGAGGCGCTCAAGGTCTCCGACCACGACGTCTGGACGCTGGACCTGGCCCAGCGCTTGAAGGACCCGAAGGACAAGGCGCTGCACCAGTGGTGCCGCCAGGCCGCGGACCGGCTGCGCGACGCGGTCTGCATGATCGAGAACATGCTGGACCCGCACTCGATCGTCATCGGCGGCTCGGCGCCCAAGGTGCTGGTGGAGCATCTGGTCGCGCTCGCGCAGCCGTGGCACCGCTCGGTGCGTGGCGGGGTCGCGATGCCGGAGACCCGGCTGCTGCTGTCGGATCGCCAGGACGACAGCTCCATCCTCGGCGCCGCCGTGCTGCCGATCTACGAGATGCTCTCGCCCCGTCTGGAGACACTGCAGCAGGACCGCCGCGGCGAGGCCGATGTGGCTGAGCTGCTGGGTCATCGTGCGTCCATACCTCGGCGTGGGTAGTCCGGATGGACCGTCGGACGTGCGAGACGGAGTGAGGGTAAAGCCGCCTGGGGGAATCCCTTGATTATTTAAATCCAATGGATTTAATTATTGACGCTGTGTTCTGAGTGCTCCTACAGTCGGCGCCCATGGACACGGCACGACCTCTTTCCCATCCCCCGCTCAGCATCGTCGGCGACGTCGGCGTCGACCTCGTGCTGGGCAGCCTGACCGGGTGGCCGCAACTCGGCACCGAACTCCTGATGCCCCGCAGCGAGCTGCGCCCGGGCGGCTCCGGTGCCAACGCCGCGCTGGCCGCGCGTCACATCGGACAGCGCGCACACCTGATCTCCGCGGTCGGCAACGATCACTTCGGCCAATGGCTGGCGGAGCAGTTCGCCGGCATCGAGACGGACCTCGAGATCTGCGACATCGAGACCACCATCTCGGTCGGGCTGATGCACACCTGCGGCGAGCGCAACTTCTTCACCACGCACGGCCACCTGCAGCGGCTGTCGGCCGAGCACGTGCTCAAGCATCTGCAGCCGACCGAGGTGCCGGCCATCGCGCTGTTCACCGCGCCCTTCCTGCTCACCGACCTGCGCCCCCGCTATGCGGCGCTGATGGCCGAGGCCGGACGTCGCGGCTACCGCGTCGCGCTGGACACCGGCTGGCCGCCGGAAGGCTGGAACCGGGAGGAGGTGATGAGCTGGCTGCCCCACTGCGATCACCTGCTGATCAACGAGCTGGAGGCGCAGAGCATCGCCGGCACCGAGGACCTCGATGACGCGCTGGCCCTGATCGGCCGCGCGCTGAAGCCCGGGGCGAACCTGATCGTGAAGATCGGCGCGCGCGGCGCGCTGGGCCTGGAAGCGGGAGGGCGCGTCCAGCACCTCACCGAGCCCGCCGACATCTTCGACACCATCGGCGCCGGCGACGCGTTCAACGCCGGCTACCTCGCCGCGCGCATCCGCGGCGGCGATCTCGCCGAAGGACTGGCCGCGGGCTGCCGCACCGCCGGGGCCATCCTGCCGCGCTTCCCGCGCAGGACCATCCGCGCCGGCGAGTTCGCCGACTGCCTTCCCTCCAACGTCCCTGCCTGAGGAGCCGCCATGAAGCACCGCGCCTTGATCGTCGGCTACATCCTGGTCATCTGGTTCGTGATCTCCTTCGTCACCAACCTGATCGGCCCGCTGATGCCGATCATCATCCAGGACTTCCACCTGAGCCTGGGCCTGGCGGGCTTCCTGCCGTTCTCCTTCTTCCTGGCCTACGGCCTGGTGTCCATCCCCGGCGGCCTGCTGGTGGAACGCAAGGGCTCGCGCTTCACCATCCTCACGGCCTTCCTGCTGAACGGGATCGGCTCGCTGGCGATCGCGCTGTGGCCGAGCTACTTGACCGCTGTCGGCGGGCTGTTCGTGATCGGCCTGGGCATGGCGCTGCTGCAGGTGGTGATCAACCCGCTGATGCGCACCGCGGGCGGCGAGCCGCACTTCGCCTTCTTCTCCGTGATGGGCCAGCTCGTCTTCGGCCTGGCGTCCTTCCTCAGCCCGATGGCCTTCCAGCTGCTGATGGAGCGCCCCGACGCGGCCAAGGGCCTCGCGTGGGTGCCGTTCTACTGGATCTTCGTCGTCGGCTTCATCGCGCTGATCGTCGCCAACCAGACGCTGCCGCTGCCCGAGGTCCAACTGAAGGACGATGAGCGCGCCGGCGGCTGGGCTGCCTACCGCGAGCTGCTCGCGCGCCGAGACGTCCGCCTGTTCTTCCTCGGCATCATGGCCTACGTCGGCACCGAGCAGACGCTGGCCAACTGGATGTCGCAGTTCCTCCAGACCTACCACGGCATCTCCGCTACCGCCGACGGCGCCGACGCGGTCGCGGGCTTCTGGGGGCTGATGTCGCTGGGCTGCCTGCTCGGGCTGGGCCTGCTGAAGCTGCTCGACTCGCGCGTGGTGCTGGCCGGCTTCACCGTGCTGGCCATCGGCAGCGTGGCGCTCGCGCTGTTCGGCTCCGCCCACGTCGCGCAGCTCGCCTTCCCGGCCTCGGGCTTCTTCCTGTCCGTGATGTTCTCGGTGGTGTTCTCGCTGGGCCTGAACTCGGTGCCCCACCACCACGGCGCGTTCTCCGGCGTGCTCTGCACCGGCATCCTCGGCGGCGCGGTCGTGCCGCTGCTGGTCGGCGGGCTGGGCGACGTCATCGGCCTGCGCGCCGCCATGTCGACCGTCTTCCTCACGCTCCTCTACATCCTGAGCGTGAGTGCCTGGGCGCGGCCGCTCGTGACCAACGACACCGTTCCGCTGTCCCGTCTGCTGTCCCGGTTCAAGCCCAGTCCCGAGGCCTGATCCGCTCGCTCCGTACCGCCTCCCCCCTTTCAGCCTGCTTGTCCCGTGCCACGGCCTCGTCGCCGGGACGGCGGCTGCCTGCCAGACCCATGGAGATCCCAGTGATGAGACCCAATCGAGCCGCTTTCCGTCCCGTCCTTCGCGCCGTCTTCGCCACAACCGCCACGGCCGCCGCCGTCAGCCTGCTGGCCGCGACCGCCTTCGCGCAATCGCAGACCGCGCCGGCGTCGCAGGCCGAGGCAAAACCTGACACCAAGCCCGAGGCCAAGCCGGACGCCAAGACGGACGCCAAGAGCCGCGAGATCTCGGACAAGGAGAAGAACGAGCTTCCCGTGATCACCGTCAACGCGACGCGCGTGAGCTCCGGTCTGCTGCAGACGCCGGTGGCGGTGACGGCGCTGACGCAGGAGTCGCTGACCCGCGAAGGCATCCACGACGTGCGCGGCCTTTCCGGCAAGGTGCCCAACCTGCAGATCTCGCAGGGCGCGGACTCCGGCGTGCAGATCAACATCCGCGGCGTGGGTTCGACCAACTTCACCGAGGTCGGCGATCCGGCCGTCGGCCTGCATGTGGGCGGCCTGTACTCGCCGCGGCCGCAAGGGGCCTTGGCGCTGATGTTCGACCTGGAGCAGGTCGAAGTGCTGCGCGGCCCGCAGGGCACGCTGTTCGGTCGGAACTCCACCGGCGGCAGCATCAACATCATCCCGGCCAAGCCCGAGTTCGGCGCGACCTACGGCTCGGCGGAACTGGACCTCGGCAACTACCGCAAGCGCCAGCTGAACGTGATCCAGAACATCGCGGTCAACGACACGATCGCGCTGCGCGCCACCGTCAGCACGATCAAGCGCGACGGCTGGATCAACCAGCAGCAGGACTTCACCGACGTCAACATGCCCGAGCACGGCTTCGTCGCCGACGGCATCCCCGACGTCGACCAGCGCCGCAACGCCAAGGTGCCGCGCAGCAAGTACTACTACAACCGCGACGAGTGGGCGGCCCGCGTCGCCGGCCGGGTGAAGCTCTCGAGCGACCTCGAATGGCTGGTGGCCTACGAGAAGTTCCAGAACAAGGGCGCCGGCGAGATCGCGATGAAGGACTGCGACATGGCCGCCGGCACCGACTTCGCCTGCCCCGGCGGCAAGTGGGACGTGAAGGTCAACGTGCCCGGCAAGACGGACATGTCCATCGACACCGTGCGCTCCAACCTGAACTGGCGGCTGAACGACCAGTCGACCATCGAGTACGGCTTCGCCTACGCGACGCAGAAGCGCTCGCAGCAGTCGGACGACGACGGCGGCTACTACCCGCTGTCGCGCCAGGTCACGGCGACCTTGCCGGTCGGACCGGACGGCGACTGGGGCACGTGGCCGATCCGCGACGAGACTTCGCTGACGCTGGGCTCGACCTACAAGTCGCAGGTGCATGAGCTGCAGTTCAAGCATCACACCGACAACGTGCAGCTGGTCACCGGCCTGTTCTGGATGCACGAGAAGAACGCGATCGACTACGCGCAAGAGCAGCTGGTCACCGCGCCATTCGGCTTCCCGACCAGCCAGTACTACGCCCAGCCCGATCGGCAGATCGACGCCAAGGCCCTCTTTGCGCAGGCCGACTGGACCTTCCTGCCGACCTGGACGGCGACGGTGGGCGGCCGCATCAGCTTCGACAAGAAGACCGACAAGGGCGGCCGCGTCTACGGCAGCTTCGACGGCTCGACGCCGGCGTACTACAACGGTCTCTACGACCCGGGAACGCCCGGCACGCCGGGCTTCCGCCCGCACAACGGCCGCGACCTGACCGAGCAGATGGGCCCGTTCGCCGGTCCCGGCGCCTACGGCCTGTGGGGCGAGCCCGCGGGCAACGACCACGGCGAGAGCTGGAAGAAGTTCACCTACCGCCTCGGCCTGCGCAAGCAGCTGACGCCGGCGGACATGGTCTACACCTCGCTGTCGACCGGCTACAAGGCCGGCGGCTTCGGCGACAAGGACGACCGCTGCGGCGGCAAGGAATGCGTCGACGGCCCGGCGGGTCCGCAGTACACCTTCTTCCCGTACAAGCCGGAGACGGTCACCAACTTCGAGCTCGGCTACAAGGGCCTGATGCTGGACAAGCGCCTGAGCCTGTCGGCGACCTTCTTCTACAGCCGCTACAAGGACATGCAGGTCACGGGCGACTTCTTCGCCTCCAAGGTCAAGCAGGCGGGGCCGTGCCCGGACGAGAACCCGACCTGCGACATCGTCACCAAGTGGCAGACGGTGAACGTCGGCGTGGTCGACATCCCCGGCCTGGAGCTGGAGGTCGACTACAAGCCGTGGAAGGGTGCCCGGCTGGGCGCCTTCTTCAGCTACATCAACAGCAAGATGAAGGACTACCCGTCCTTCAGCGACAGCTGGAACTGCGGCGTGCGCGCCGAGATGGGCGCGCCGGCCTGTCCCGATCCCTACACCGGCCCGATCCGTGAGAACGCCGGCCGCCAGATCTACGACATCACCGGCAACCACCTGCCGCTGTCGCCGAAGTACAGCTTCGGTGTCAACTTCTCGCAGAGCCTGCGCTTCGGCGAGGGCTGGGAACTGACGCCCTGGGTCAACGTGAAGTGGCAGGACAAGATGTACTTCACGCTGCGCAACCTGGACAACGCGCACATCTCCGATGGCCAGAAGGCGTTCGCGAAGGTCGATGCGAGCCTGCGCCTGCAGGCGCCCAAGGACTGGCACGCGGAGATCTACGTGCTGAACGCGACCAACAAGATG
The DNA here is from genome assembly GCF_036486225.1 of Roseateles sp. GTDB lineage: Bacteria > Pseudomonadota > Gammaproteobacteria > Burkholderiales > Burkholderiaceae_C > Roseateles. Next base: position 10,789 of record NZ_DASVNZ010000052.1, read on the forward strand.
ACGAAGAACTCCTCGCAGGACGGCGGCGGCTTCGTGCGCGGGTACTGGAACGATCCGCGGACCTTCGGGATCCGGGTGGGGATCGATTACTGATCCTGCAGCGAAGTCCAGCAGCGAGGTCCCGGGATGGGACCTCGCGCCGTATTGATTCAGCTCAGCAGCGCCATCAACCGGAGTGCCGCTGGCGAGAGATAGGCGTTGGTGCGGTGGGTGACGACCAGCCATCGCTTCATGGTCGTCTCCTTCAGCACGACCTCGCGGAGCGGGTAGCTGCCCGCAGTGACGTCGAGGTGCTTGCGCGAGACGAAGCTCAGCAGGCCCGTCTCCGCGATGAGCGCGGGCAGCATGTGCAGCGTGCTGCTCTCCACCTGCACCTCCGGACGCGGCAGACTCCGTCGCACGAAGGTGTGGTCCAGCCAGTCGCGTGTCGGCGCACCCCGAGGTTGCAGCACCCAGCGGTAGGCGCTCATGTCCTTCACGGACGGCTTGCCGTTGAAGAGCTCGTGGTCCGCGCTTGCCGCGACCACCACGTGGTCCTCGACCAGCCGTCGAGACACGAAGCCCGATTCGGGCACGCCCTCGGTGCCGACCACCAGGTCCAGCTCGCCGGCCCGGAGCATCGGCATCAGCACGTCGACCAGCGACACCGTCGTCTTCAAGCGGACATCCGGCGCCTCGCGCAGCAGGCGCCGAACCGCCTGAGGCAGCTGGTACTGCGCCGCCGTGGGCACGATGCCGAGCCTGACGACGCCCGACAGGCCGCGACCGATGTCGCCCACCTCGCGCTGCGCATCCTCGACATCGAAGCGCAGACGCTGCGCCCATCGCAGCATCACCCGACCCGCCGGCGTGAGGCGGATGCCGCGACCGGCGCGCTCGAACAGCGGCGCACCCGCCTCCTTCTCCAGACGCCGGATCGCGCTGGTCAGCGCAGGCTGCGTGCGATGCAGCCGCTCCGCCGCCTGCCCCACGTGTTCCAGCTCGGCGATGGTCTCGAAGTAGCGCAGATCCCGCAGGTCCATAGCAAAAGCCGGATTTATCGATTGCCAAGAATAATGGATTGGATCTGATCCTGCATTCGTCGAATACTTGCCTCATCGAGACCCGCCAACGGGCCGTTCAGGAGACAAGATGAAGCATTCGACAGGGGTCGCGGGACTCTCCCAGGCCATCGCGACGATCGCGCTGCTCTGCTGCAGCGCTGCGGCAGTGGCCCAGAACTACGCCAGCAAGCCGATCCGCGTGATCGTGCCCTTCCCGCCGGGCGGCGGCACCGACCTGATCGCCCGTGAGACCACCCAGGCGGTGGCAAACAACACCAAGTGGGTGTTCGTGATCGAGAACAAGCCAGGCGCCGGCGGCAACCTGGGCGTCGGCGAGGTGGCCAAGGCCGCGCCGGACGGCTACACGCTCGTGCTGGGGCAGACCAGCAACCTCTCGATCAATCCGTCGCTCTATCCCAAGCTGTCCTACAACCCGGTCAAGGACCTCGCGCCCATCACGCTGGTCGCGGACGCCCCGCTGGTCTACGTGACCAGCGCGGCCTCGCCGCACAAGACGATGACGGAATTGATGGCCACCGCGAAGAAGAATCCCGGGACCATCAACTTCGCCTCCGGCGGCAACGGCACGGTGTCCCATCTGGCCGCCGAGCTGCTGCAGCGCACCGCGGGCGTGAAGTTCACGCACATCCCGTACAAGGGCGTCGGCACCGCGCTGACCGACGTCGTCAGCGGCAACGTCGACCTGTACCTCGGCAGCCTGCCCACGCTGCTGGGCCACATCCGCCAGGGCAAGCTGCGCGCGCTGGCGGTCACCTCGGACAAGCGCCTGCCGGAGCTTGCGGCCGTGCCCACCGTCGCGGAGGCCGGCTTCAAGGGTGCCTCGTCGTCGACCTGGTTCGGCTTCCTCGCGCCCAAGGGTACGCCGCCCGAGGTGGTCGCCCGCTTGAACGCCGAATTCGGCAAGGCGCTCAAGCAACCGGCGCTCGTCAAGAAGATGGGCGACGAAGGCGCGAACGTGCTCACCAGCACGCCGGCGGAGTTCTCCAAGCTGATCCAGGACGACCTGACGCGTTGGAACAAAGTGATCAAGGACGCCAACGTTCATCTCGAGTGACACCGACACCGATTCCCGCCGCCGCGCCCATCGCATTTGATTGATCGGCCCCAACGGCCGTTGGAGATTCCCATGAGCGAAACGACCGTGCTGCCCGACGTCATCCGCGACGTGCGCCGTGTCCCCGCCGACATCGTCAAGCAGCTGTCGGAGTTCCCGTCCTCGATCCTGGCGGACGTCGCCGGCCGCCGCGGCGCGCTGCACGGGCGCATCCAACCGCTGGCGCCTTCCATGCGATGCGCCGGAACGGCCGTCACCGTCGAGGTCCGCCCCGGCGACAACCTCATGATCCACGCCGCGATGGCGATCGCGCAGCCCGGCGACATCATCGTGGTCGACGGCAAGGGCGATCTGTCCAGCGCGTTGATGGGCGAGATCATGTCGCAGCAGTGCGTGGCGCTCGGCGTCGCCGCTGTGGTCATCGACGGGGCAGTGCGCGACAGCGAGGCGATCCGCGCGCTGGGCTTCCCGATGTTCGCCGCCGGCCTGAATCCGAACGGGCCCACGAAATCGATCTCCGGCCGCCTCAACCATCCGATCTCCATCGGCGGTGTGACGGTTCACCCGGGCGACCTGATCGTGGGCGACGCGGACGGCGTCACGGTGGTGGAACGTGACAAGGCCGCGTCCCTGATCCCGCTCGCGCACGAGAAAGTGAAGGCGGAGACCCAGCGCATCGCCGGCATCCGCAATCGCGAGGCGCTGCGCCCCGCGTGGCTCGACGGCGCGCTGCGCGCCGCCGGCGTGATCAAGGAGGGGGAAACGCTGTGAGCAAGGGCAGGATCCTCGTCACCGGCGCGGACCTCGCGCCCAAGGCGGCCGCGCTGCTCGCGGACTACGAACTGGTCTTCGCCGGCAAGACGCCGACGCAGGAGGACATCGTCGCGCTGTGCGGCGCCCACGACCCGGTGGCGGTCATCGTGCGCTACAGCGGCGTGAACGCCGCGGCGATGGCGGCGGCGCCGAGTCTGAAGGTCGTCTCCAAGCACGGCAGCGGCACCGACACCATCGACAAGGCGGCCGCCGCGCAGCGCGGCATCCAGGTCCGCGCGGCGGTGGGCGCGAACGCCGCCGCCGTCGCCGAACATGCGCTTGCGCTGATGCTGGCCTGCGCGAAGTCCGTGGTGTCGCTCGACGCCCGCATGCGCGACGGACACTGGGACAAGTCCACGCACAAGAGTGTCGAACTCGAAGGTCGCACGGTGGGCCTGATCGGCCTGGGCGCCATCGGCCTGCGCTTTGCGAAGGTGGCCGATGCGATGGGCATGCGTGTGATCGGATTCGATCCCTTCGCCAAGTCCTTGCCGTCGTTCGTGCAGAGCGTCGGCCTGGATGAAATCTGGCGGGACGCGGACGTCGTCTCGCTGCATTGCCCGCTCACGGCTGAGAACGCCAGACTGGTGAACGCGGGCACGCTCGCGGCCTGCAAGCGCGGGGTCATCGTCGTCAATACCGCCCGCGGCGGACTGATCGACGAAGCCGCGCTGCTGGCTGCCGTGCAGTCGGGCCAGGTGCTGGCGGCCGGGCTGGACAGCTTCGCGGTCGAGCCCATGACGGCAGACCACCCGTTCCTCGCCGAGCCGCGCATCCTGCTGAGCCCGCACATCGGCGGCGTGACTGCGGATGCCTACGTGAAGATGGGCGTGGGCGCGGCGCAGAACGTGCTGGAAGTGCTGCAGGGCACCCCCGCTGCCGTTCACGTCTGAGCAGGCGGCGATCAGCGATCCGCCAGCATCCGCGCCACCGCGTCCTTGACCAGCCCGCAGAGCCACAGGCCTGCCGGGTCGGTCCGGGTGCGGGATCCCGACACCAGGTGGATGGGGAAGGCACCGACGTCGAGTTCGGCGGGCAGCTCCTGCAGGGCGACGCCGGGCGGTGCCAGCCGCTGCGCCACGCGTCGCGCGAGCGTCGCCACGAGGTCCGTTCCCTGCACCACGCGGGGCAGGGCGGCCACGTGGGCGAAGGTGGCGACCACGCGACGTCGGCGCTCCAGCCGGCTGAGTGCGGTGTCGATCACGCCGCGCGTGGAGCCATCGTCGCTCGGCACGAACAGCGCATGCGGCAGGTCCGCATAGGCATCGAGCGTCATCGCCCGTCGCCGCTTGGGTGCGCGTGAGAGATCGGTGACGCAGACGAAGTCCTCGTCGTACAGGTGCTCGCTTGTCATGCGCTTGGGCGGCGCGAGGTGGCCGCCGATCGCGATGTCGACCTCGCCCTGGTCCAGCTGGGCGTAGATCGACGCGCGGTCCAGCGCCGTGACGCGCAGGCTGAGACCGGGCGCCTGCGCCCGCAGCAAGGCCATCAGGCTGGGCAGCAGGACGATGTCCACGTAGTCGCTGGCGGCGATGGTGAATCGGCGCTCGCTGGCCTGGGCCGGATCGAAATCCTCGGCGGAGGTCAGCGCCGCGCGGATCTGCGCCAGCGCCGCGCCGACGATAGGCCGCAGTGCATCGGCCCTCGCGGTCGGCAGCATGCCCTGGGCGCTGCGCACGAACAGCGCATCGCCGAACAGGTGCCGCAGGCGCGACAAGGCATTGCTGACCGACGGCTGCGCGCGGTGCAGGCGCTGCCCCGCGAGGCTGACGCTGCGCGTGTCGTAGAGGGCCTCGAAGGCCACGAGCAGGTTGAGGTCGACGCTGGCCAGATTCATAAAACCAATATAACGAATACCGGGAATCCATTCGGAGAATCCGGTCGTGCTCCCTAGCATCGTCGCCAGGACCACTTCAGAGCGACGACCGTGACCACCATCCTGCTGAGCGGCATCGATCCCTTCAACGGCGAGACCATCAATCCCTCGTGGGAGGCGGTGCGGGCGCTCGATGGCGCGACCGTCGGTGCGGCGCGCCTCGTCGCCCGGCAACTGCCCTGCGTGATCGGCGAGGTGGGCGGCGCGCTCATTGCCGCCATCGAGGAGGTGAAGCCCGAGGTGGTGCTCTGCCTCGGGCAGGCGGGCGGTCGCCCCGACGTCACGATCGAACGTGTCGCGATCAACATCGTGGACGCGCGCATTCCGGACAACGCCGGCCTGCAGCCGGTCGACGAGCCCGTGGTGGCCGGCGGACCGGCGGCCTACTTCTCGACGTTGCCGATCAAGGCGCTGGTGGCCGCGCTGCATGCGGCGGGGATTCCCGCGTCAGTGTCGGAGTCGGCGGGGACCTACAACTGCAACGCCATCTTCTACGCGCTGTCGCACCACATCGCCACGCAGCGGCCCGGACTGCGCGGCGGCTTCATCAACGTGCCCTTCCTGCCCGAGCAGGCCGTCCGCCACCGCGGCGCGCCGAGCATGTCCCGCGAGACGCTGATCGAGGCGGTCAGGGTCATGGTGGCAACGACGCTGACGACGACGCAGGACGTGAAGCTCGGATTCGGCAGCGAGCATTGAGACGTCGCTCCCAGTTTTTTACACTCCCTGCCAATGCATGAAACGCAAGGCAAGGGATGACCCCCATCGCTCGGAAGTTGTCGAAGGCCGCGCTCGTCGCGGCGGTCCTGGCGCTGGCCGCCTACTGGTACTGGTCGCCGTGGTTGGCGATCCACCAGATGCGCAATGCGGCGAAGGCCGGTGATGCGACGGCGTTCAACGACCGTGTCGACTACCCACTGCTGCGCGAAAGCCTGAAGGGTCAGTTGTCCGCCGCCATCGGCGCCCGCGCGACCGAGCGGTCCGAGTCCGGCAGCGACATCGCCAAGGCCGGCGCCGCGTTGGGCTCGCTGTTCGCGACGGCGATGGTCGATCGCATGGTCGATGCCTTCGTGCGACCGGAGTCCGTGATGCGGATCATGCAGGAGGGCAAGCTGATGCCCCGGCGCGAGTCCCGTGCGAAGACGCCCGATGGAACGACTGACGAGGAAGGCGAGGCCGACGTCGGCCAGGCGCCCTCGAAGCGCGAGCCGATCTGGACGACGGAACGCCACGGCGTGGACACCTTCATCCTCTATGCGCGTCGCGCGGGACAGGCTGAGGAACGACGCACCGGGCTGGTCTTCCAGCGACGCGGATTCGCCTCGTGGGTGTTGACGTAGATCCGGCTGCCGGCGTTGTCCTAGCGCACGGTGAGGACCAGCCTGAGGACGTCGTCGCTGTCGCGTCCGTAGACCACCCGCAATCGGCTGTTCGACTTGCAGATCTGCTCGTAGATCTCGACGCGTCCGCCGCCGCTGTCCCGCGCGCCGAACGCGTCGATGTCGTCGGGCATGCCGATGGCCGCGTAGACGTCGTAGCTCGGAATGCTGACGAGCGGGCCGGAGGGCCAGGCCAGCGTGATGGACGGCTCGCCTCCCAGAGCTTGCGCTCGTAGGTCGCCGTCATGCCCAGCGGCGTCGGGGCCTTGTCGGCACGGCTTACGACCGGGTCCTCGGCAAAGTCGGTACGAAGGGCGAAGGGCAGGTAGTCCGCCAGGATCACCGGCTCGAAGATCAGGCCCAGTTCCGAAAATTCAGCCGCGACTTTCGCCTGCGACCCGGTGTCATGTCACCAGACCTGCAGGCTTCGTCTCAAGGACGCCCTGCCGCCCAGGCGACCAGGGATTGAATCTCTCCGTACATCGGCAGCTCGGGCTTGATGTCGAAGCCGCCTGCCTGGACCACGTCCAAGGCGCGCTGGCAGGCCGCCGGCCGGTCCGGCTTGTCCAGCATCGAGCGCACGGCGGCCTGCGAGTTGCCGCGAATCGCGCCGGTCATCTGCTGCCACACCTGGTCCGCCTGCGCCTTGCCGCCCTGCGCGCGCGCTTCGGCCATGCGCGCGGCTTCGTACCTCGCCGCGGCATTCACGAAGACCTGATTGCGCTTCTGCCAGGCCACGAAGAGATCCTTGGGCGTCTCCGGCCGATTCAACAGGCTCAGGCATTCCTGGCCGATGCGCCGGATGATGTCGTTGGCCGTGGCGACGGCGGCCATCGACGCATCGCGGCTTTCGGTCGTCGGCGAGCCGGCGGGAAGGACGCCCGACGTCGCCGTGCCAGGTGATGCCGATGCCGGCGCGGGGTTCGCCGCCTTGACCGACGCCGCGCAGCCTTGCACCAGGTCGCGCACCCGACCCGAGATCGCCGGCGAGGCGTCGGGACCGGACAGGAAGTCCTCCTTCAGGTAGCGCTGCACATCGGTCAGGCTGGAGAACATCTCCAGCTGCTGCTTGTCTTCCGCATCGAACTCCGGCATCGGCTCCGGCAGCGGAAGCTGCAGGTTGCGATAGACCCGCAGCCAGGCCCGCTTGGCGTGCTTCTGCCCCACCGGGGATTCCAGGAAGGTATTCACCATGCGGTCCCAATCCTGTTCGAACGCGTTCTCGACCAGCTTGCGGATGACGGCATGGAAGGACGACGGCGGCAAGGCCTGCACGCAGGCCGCCACGGCAGGATCCATCCGCCCGGCGTTGAGGGCCTTGGTCACGCCGCCTTGAAGGGATGCCAGCGCGACCCGCGATTGGGCCTCCACCAGCGGCGTCTCGGCGAGCACGGACAGCGGGACGATCGACGCGGCGGCAAACAGGAGGGCGGCAAGGCGGCTCGGATATGTCATGGGGCGGATTATTCATGGCTGCGCGAACTCCAACCTTGCGGACAGAAGTCCGCGTCGATTATCAGAATTCGCACTTTTCAGCGCCGCCGCAACCATCGCGGTTGGCGGAAAGAAGCCCAAAAAAAATGGCCCGGCCACTCACGTGGTCGGGCGCAATCGACTTTCGCCGACCCCGCTCAGGGAGGAAAAGCGGGGACGAGGACACCGCTAGGAAGCGGCATCAACGTGATACGAATTATGCATTTTTATCACTTCGCGTAAAGCAGGTAAAAGCATCAAGGCGGCGTCAGCAAAACACCTACACGCGCCGGATGCGGCGTCGGGTCGGCGCAATCAGGAGCGCAGCGCCCAGCCCGGCGATCACCAGCCCGGCGGTGCCCGGCTCCGGCACGTCGTTGCCGGGCGCGTTCGGATCGACCGGCGACAAGGCGAGGGTGCCCGCATACGTGGCGATGGACGCGCTGTTGATGCCCCAAGCGACGATGGCGTAGCCGCCCGCGCTGAGCAGTGGGGTGGACAGCGTCCAGGTCTCGAAGGGATCGCGGGTGAACTCCGCGGCCATCAGGTCACCGGACGGTCCGCGCAGCAGGACGCTGGTGAAGTCGATGTTCTGGGCGCCGCCGACGGCGGTGGCCAGCATCAGTTTCACGGCTTGCGGCGAGCCGATCGAGAACGTGAAGGTGTTGGAGAACGCGCCGGCGTTGGGCGTGCTGACGAAGCCGGCGCTGCCTGCGCTGAGGTCCAGCGGGCCGCCGTTGCCCGATGGGGACGTGCTGCTGCTGCCCGACAGGGCGATGGTGCCCACGAAGGTCGATCGGGCCGCGCTGCTCGTGCCGTTGGCCGTGAGCGTGTAGGCACCGGGTGCCAGCAGTGCATTGCTGATGATGTGGCCGCTGAAGGGGTCAGGTGTGAACTCGGTGGCGGCGATCGGGCCGGAGGGGCCGTTCAGGACGATGCTCGAGAAGTCGAGGCGGTGGTCGCCCTGGGTCACCGACGCCAGCAGGATGTTGACTGTCGTCGGCGAGGTCAGCGAGAAGGTGTAGGACTCGGCAAAGTCGCCCGCGCCGGGTTTGCCGATGAATCCGGCGGTGCCCGAGGAAATGTCGATGGGGGCGGCGGAGATCGGCATGTCGAGGGCTCCGAGGACGAGGGCGACGGTGAAGGCGAGAGAGGACGGGATGCGCATGGCGGGTTCTCCTGGTTCCTCCTCGTTGAACGAGATCTCCAGGCGAAACGGGACACGGCGGCGGGGCGGTCGCGTCAAGCGTTCGAGGGACATGGCGGGTCAGGAGACAATCACCGTTTGGACGGCCCCTGATCGGCTGGACAGCCTGTCCCCCCTGCAGCTGGTGCCGTCAGACCGCTCATGACCGACGCTCGATACACGACCTTGCCGCAATGGCCCAACGCCTATCCGGCCAGCGGCGCCAGCGCCACCTTGAAACTCCTCAACGAGGATTTCATCGTGACCGAACTGCCGCTGCAGCCCCCCTCCGGTGAGGGCGAACACCTCTGGCTGGACATCGAGAAGAACGGTGCCAACACCGCCTTCATCGCCCTGCAGCTGGCCGACGCCACCGGCGTGGGAGAACGGGACGTGGGGTATGCCGGCCTCAAGGACCGCTACGCCATCACCCGCCAGTGGTTCAGCATCTATCTGCCCAAGGGCGAGGCGCCCGACCTGACCCTGCTTCAGCACCCGGAGTTCAAGGTGCTGCGTCAGACCCGCCACGTGAAGAAGCTGCGCCCGGGTGACCTGCAGGGCAACCGGTTCCGCATCGTGCTGCGCGACGTGACCGGCGACCGCGAGGCCATCGAGGCCAATCTCAAGGCCGTCGCCTCACAGGGCGTGCCCAACTACTTCGGCGCCCAGCGCTTCGGCCACGACGGTGGCAACGTCGAGCAGGGCCGCGCCATGCTGGCGCGCGAGATCCGCGTGCGCAACCCGAAGAAGAAGGGCATCTACCTGTCGGCGGTGCGCTCCTTCGTCTTCAATGAAGTGCTGGCGCTGCGCATTCGCCAGGGGCTCTGGGGCAAGACCCTGCCCGGCGACGTGATGGACGAGGCAGGCCGGCCTACCGGACCCCTCTGGGGCCGGGGCCGCGTGAGCACCACCGAGGACGCGCAGGCGCTGGAGAACGGTGTGGCCGAGCCACACGCCACCTTGTGCGACGGCATGGAACACGCCGGTCTGGATCAGGAGCGCCGCTCCCTGGTGGCGAGCCCGGCGGACATGTCGTGGGAATGGCCGCAAGCCGATCAACTGGTGCTCACCTTCTCCTTGCCTGCGGGGAACTACGCCACGTCCGTCCTGAACGAGATCCTCCGCACCACGGAGCCCGACCGGCACACGGAGAACGAGCCCGCGGCCGTTGAATGAGGGTGATGGACCGCATGCACACCTACGACCCCACTGCGCCCAACCTTCCGCACAACCCGTTCAATGCCATCGTCGGACCGCGTCCCATTGGGTGGATGTCGACGAAGAGCAAGGCCGGCGTCGTCAATCTGGCGCCGTACAGCTTCTTCACGGCGTTGAACTACACGCCGCCCATCATCGGCTTCTCCAGCATCGGGCGGAAGGACTCGCTGAGGAACGTCGAGGAGACCGGCGAGTTCGTCTGGAATCTCGCCACCCGCGAGCTGGCCGAGGCCATGAACGCGACCTGCGCGCGGGTGCCCCACGGCGTCAATGAGTTCGAGCTCGGGAAATTGACCGAGGTCGCGTCCGTCAAGGTCGCGCCGCCACGCGTCGGGGAGAGCCCCGTCGCCTTCGAATGCAAGGTGTCCCAGATCATCCAGCTGAGCTCCAAGGACGATGAGCCCGTGGACACCTGGATGATCCTGGGTCAGGTCTTGCTCATGCACATCTCGCCCGCCTTGTTGAAGGACGGGGTGTTCGACACCGCCGCCGCGGGCTTGATCCTGCGAGGCGGCGGCCCGGGCGACTACTTCGAGCTGGGAAACAAGTTCGTCATGGCGCGACCGGACTGAGCGGCAGAACGCGGCAAGACCGGCAGGACGCAGCGTCGCCCTGACAGCGACGCCGCCGTTCCGGTCGCCTGCGCTCAGGGCAGCGCGTTGAGCGACGACCTCACGCCGCGCGAGAAGCTCTGGCCGTCGTGGCGGTCCCAGTTGATCGACCACGTCATCACGCCGCGCAGCGTCGGATAGGCCTGCGGCGGCTTGATCGCGCCGCATTGCGACAGCTTGGTCAGGCAGTTGAGCGCCGCCGTGATCGTCGCGACGCTCGCCTGGCCGCTGTTGGCCGACGACGGCCCCGACGGCAGCCCGAACGCGACCTGGTCCGGCCGCAGCCCGCGGAACACGAAGGGCCCGGTGCCGTTGTTGGTCGTGAAGCCCTCGATCAGCATCCGGCTGGTGGCGACCAGCATGTCGGCGCTGCCCTCGGCCAGGCCTTGCGTCGCGTACGGCGTGTAGACGGCGCCGTTGTTGTAGTACTGGACGTGGAGCACGTTCAGCTCGTCGCGCAGGCCGTCGATGATCGGCAGGTAGGCGCCCCAGATGCCGCTGTAGGCGACGAAGCCGCCCTGCACGTACGGATGCTCCGGCGCCATCGACAGGTAGAAGCCGCTGCCGATGCGCGCCTTCAGCTGCTTCACCGCGCTGACCAGGTTGGCCTGCACCGGCGCGCCCGAGGTGACGCCGGCGCCGCTCTCCAGGTCGATGTCGATGCCGTCGAAGCCGTAGCGCCGCATGATGGCTTCGACGCTGTTGACGAAGTTGGTCACCTGCGCCGCGTTGTTCAGCGTCACCGTGCCGTTCTGGCCGCCGAAGGACAGCACCACCTTCTTGCCCTTGGACCGCGCGGCCGCCACGTCCGCGATGAATCGGGCCTCGCCGCCGGCGCTCGGGTCGAGGTTGAAGGCGATGCTGCCGTTGCCGGCGTCATCCGCGAAGGCGACGACGATGACGTCGTAGTCGGCCGAGACCTCGCTGATCGGGAAGGTCGGGCCGGCCGGGTTGGTGAAGTTGTGCCAGTAGCCGATCAGCTGGTGCTTGCCGGGTGCGGGCGCCGGGCCGGGCGACGGGGCCGGCGTCGGCGCGGGACCAGGTGCCGGGGCAGGTCCGGGCGAGGGTGCGGGTGTCGGCGTCGGTGCAGGCGAC
>NZ_DASVNZ010000081.1:0-23666 GCF_036486225.1 Roseateles sp.
AGAACCCCTGCCTCGCCGATCTCGTCAGCCTGGCCGACCCGACCAGCGAGTACAGCTACCTCAACTACTGCAAGCACAGCGGCGAGATCTACTCGCACTACATCAACGGCCCGCACTACATCACCCGCGAGGCCTTCAACCGCTACTGCCAATGGGCCTCGCGCCGACTGACCAACGTGCGCTTCGGCCATGAGGTGGTGGCGGTCTCGCATGATGCCCACGGCGCGGGTGGCGCGGGCGGCGCGCTCTACCGCGTCCATGCGCGCCGCGCGGACGGCTCGATCGTCGAGTTCCTCGCGCGCAAGCTCGTGCTGGGCGTCGGCGCCCAACCCAGCCTGCCGGCGTGCTGCGACGGCGACGCCCATCGCTACCTGCACACGGCGCACTACCTGCAGCACAAGGCGCAACTGCTGGACAAGCGCTCCGTCACCATCGTCGGCAGCGGCCAGAGCGCCGCCGAGGTCTGCCACGACCTGTTGAAGGAGGCCGCGTTACGCGGCACGACGGTCAACTGGATCACGCGCTCGCCCTACTTCTTCCAGATGGAGACGACCCGGCTCACGCTGGAGATGTTCTCCCCGGACTACACCGACTACTTCTACGACCTGCCCGACGACCGCAAGCCCGCCGTGCTGGCGCGGCAGGACAGCCTCTACAAGGGCATCAACGCGCGGCTGATGGACGACATCTACCACCAGCTCGAACGCGCGCGGCAGCGCCGCACGCACCAGGCGCATCTGGTCACCCAGTCGGAACTGCGGCGCTGCCGCTTCGACGAGGCCAGCGGCCAGCACGTGCTGGAGTTCCACCGCACCGACACGGGCGAGGTCTTCGAGCATCAGACCGACGGCCTGATCTTCGCCACCGGCTACCGGCAACGTGTGCCGCGCTTCCTCGGCGGCATCGAGCATCGCCTGCGCTTCGACCGGCAGGGCCGCTACCAGCCGACGCGCAACTACGCGGTCGACACCGCAGGCAGCGAGGTCTACGTGCAGAACGGCGGCCTGCACAGCCACGGCTTGAGCAACCCCGAACTGGGCCTGGCCTGCTATCGCAACTCCTGCCTGATCCGCGAACTCACCGGGCGCGAGCACTACCCCATCGAGACCGGCTTCGCGCTGCAGAGCTTCGGCGTGCCGCGCTCGCCGCTGTTCCGGGCGATGCCGTCTGCCCCGCTCTTCCCCCACTCCCCGCACTCCCCGCAGGACACAGCATGCGCCTGAAACACGGACTGATCCTGATGACGCTGTTCGCCGTCATCAGCGACGCGCTGCTGATCCCGTTCTATCCGCAGTTCTTCGCGGAGCGCTACGGCGAAGGCAGCCCCTGGCACGTCGGCGCCTACGTGGCCTTCATCTCCATCACGGTGATGTGCGTCTTCCCGCTGTGGGTGCGTTTGGCGCGCCGCGTCGAGACGCTGCACATCCTGCAATACACGCAGGGCATCGCCGCGGCGCTGTGCCTGGCCAGCTACTGGGCGCCGGACCTGGCGAGCTACTGGGTGCTGTCGATGGCGATGTTCGCCTTCAAGAGCAGCTACCTGCTCAACTTCCCCTACCTGATGCGCACCGAGTCCGACGAGACGCGCGGCGGCACCATCGGCCTGCTGTCGGTGACGGCCCACCTGGGCGTGGTCCTCGGCGCGGTGGCGGGCGGCGCGGTGATCGAGCACTGGGGCGTGCGGGCGTGCGTGCTGCTGATGGCGCTGGCGGATGTCGTGCAGATGGGTCTGTGCACCTGGCTGATCCGCAGCCGGCGCATGGTGCCGGTGCTGGCCGAGGATGCCGAGGAACGCGCGGCCCCGCGGCGCTTCAGCCTGACCGGTCACACGGCCATCCTGAAGCTGGCGGTGGTGATGCTGCTCTTCGACTTCGGCGCGGCGCTGGTGCGGCCGTTCTTCTCGCTGTACTGGTCCAGTCTCAGCGCGACGGGCAGCGAGGCGGGCGGAGAACTGGCGGCCGGCGCGGCCTTCGCGGTACCCAAGATCGTCGCGGTGTGCGCCTTGCTGATCCACCGCTGGCTGACGCTGCCGGAGCAACACCCCACGCGCCGCACGCTCGCCAACCTGATGCTGGGCGCCGTAGGGCTGCTGCTGCAGGCCGCGCCGGACATCGCGACGCTGCTGATTGGGCGCGTGCTGCTCGGCTGGGCGCTGTACCAGCTGGTCATCAACTTCGACGTGCAGCTGTACCAGCTGAGCACGCCGGACGACTTCGGCCGCGACTACGGCGTCATCAACATCTTCCAGAACTGCGGCGTGCTGCTGGCGTCGTTCACCGCCGGATCGCTGGTGGCGACGCTCGGATTGCGGGCGCCGTTCATCGTGGCCGGCACGGCCTTCCTGCTCGCGGCCGCGCTGTGGCTGTGGAGCTTCCCGAAGGCTCGCCCCGCAGGCGGCGCGCCCGCCCTCACCCCCGACCCGGAGGAATCTTCCCATGCGCCCGTCGCTTGAATCCGCCATCGCCGACATGGCCGCCGCGTCGGCATCCCATGCCGCCGCCGATGCGCCGGCGATCTACACCTCGCCGGGTGGCCTGGTGTTCCGTCGCCTCGTCATCCCGGACGACATTCCGCTGATCCACGGCTGGTTCCAGCAACCGCACGCGAAGTTCTGGTGCCTGCAGGGCAGCAGTGTCGCGGAGGTGCGCGAGCTCTACGCCGCGCAGCTCGCCAGCGGCTTCCGCGACGTGCACATCGGCTCTCTCGCCGGCGAGCCCGTCGTGCTGGCCGAGTCCTACGACCCGCGCTTCGACCAGTTGGCGGATCACTACGCCGTGCAACCCGGCGACCTCGGCATGCACATCTGCGTGGCGCCGGCCCGCCGGCCCGTGCGCGGCTTCTCGCGCCGCGTATTCCAGGCCGTGATGGATCTGATGTTCGACGGCCTGGGCGCGAAACGCGTCGTCGTCGAACCCGACGCGCACAACGATCGCATCCACGTGCTCAACAAGACCTTCGGCTTCGTCTACCGCGGCGACGTGCAACTGCGCGAGAAGGTCGCCAGCCTCGCGCTGTGTACCCGCGCGGACTACCGCACCGCCCTGCAACACCTCCAGGAGATCCCCGCATGACTTCGCATTCCACCTCGACGCACTCCACTTCGTCGCCTTCCACTTCTTCGCATCTCACGTCGACGATTGCCGCGCCGGCCGCCGTGGTCGATCACCTGAATCCCGAGGTCTGGCGCACCGTCAACCGCCTGCTCGTGCGCAAGGCGCTGTCCGAGTACGCGCACGAGCGCATCGTCGAGCCGCGCCCCGACCCTGCGTCGACCGCGCGGCGTCCGCTGCACCAGTGCTACGCGCTGGCCACGCCCGACGGCAACACCGTCTACCGCTTCGAGGCCCGGCTGATGGCGCTCGGCCACTGGGCCGTCGACGCCGACTCCATCGAGTGCCAGGCGGGCGGCGTTAGCCGCGAGCTCGACGCACTGCGCTTCATGACCGACTTCAAGCAGGCGCTGGGCCTCAAGCCCGAGCAGCTGCCGATCTACCTCGACGAGATCTGCAGCACGCTCTACAGCAGCGCCTACAAGCGGATCAACACCGCGCACGGGAGCCGCGCGCTGATCCACGAGACCGACTTCCAGGTGATCGAGACCTCGATGACCGAGGGCCATCCCGCCTTCGTCGCCAACAACGGGCGCCTGGGCTTCGACGGCGCCGACTATCGCGCCTACGCGCCCGAGGCCGCCTCGCCGTTCCAGATCGTGTGGCTGGCCGTGCACCGCGACCAGGCGGCCTTCCACTGCGTGCCCGACCTCAGCTACGAGCAGCTGCTGCGCGAGGAACTCGGCGACGAGACGCTCGCCCGCTTCGACCGCCAGTTGCGCGAGCAAGGCCTGACCCCGACGGATTACCTCGTCGTGCCCGCGCATCCCTGGCAGTGGGCCAACAAGCTCTCGGTGGCCTTCGCGCCCTACGTCGCGCAGCGGCGCATCGTCTTCCTGGGCCTGAGCGACGACCAGTACCTCGCCCAGCAGTCCATCCGCACGATGTTCAACGTCAGCGCGCGGCACAAGCGCTATGTGAAGACCTCGCTGTCCATCCTCAACATGGGCTTCATGCGCGGTCTCTCGCCGTACTACATGTCCGGCACGCCGGCGATCAACCAGTGGATCAAGGAGGTTCTGGACCGCGACGACGAGCTGCGCGCCAACGGCTTCACGATGCTGCGCGAGGTCGCCTCGATGGGCTTCCGCAACCACTACTACGAAGCCGCGATCGAGTCCGATACGCCCTACAAGAAGATGTTCTCGGCGCTGTGGCGCGAGAACCCGCTGCCCCTGCTGAAGTCGGGCGAACGGCTGATGACGATGGCCGCACTGCTCCATGTCGACCGCGACGGCGAGGCGCTGCTGCCCGCGCTCATCGAGGCCTCCGGGCTCAGCCCGCGTGCGTGGCTCAAGCGCTACCTCCAGGCCTACCTGACGCCGCTGATCCACTGCTTCTATGCATACGACCTGGTCTTCATGCCGCACGGCGAAAACCTCATCCTCGTCCTGAAGGACCATGTGCCGGTGCGCGTGATGATGAAGGACATCGCCGAGGAGGCCGCGATCTTCAACACCGAAGCGCAGCTGCCTGAGAACGTCCGCCGACTGGTGATGGATTTCCCGGACGATCTGAAGACGCTCGCCGTGTTCATCGACATCTTCGACGGCTTCTTCCGGTACATGAACCAGATCCTCGTCGAGAGCGGCACGTGCAGCGAGCAGGACTTCTGGCACGAGGTGGCCGACAACATCCGCGGCTACCAGGACGAACATCCGCAGCACCGCGACAAGTACGCGCGCTACGACCTCTTCGTGCCGACGTTCCGGCAGTCCTGCCTGAACCGGCTGCAGATGGGCAACAACACGCAGATGATCAACCTGTCCGATCCGGCGGCCAACCTGAAGATCGTCGGCACGCTGGACAACCCGCTGGCGCCGTTCGCGCCCGTCGCGGCGAAGCGTGGAGCGACGTCGGCATCCGCATCGGCGGCGACGGCCGAGGTCGCATCCTGACCCTCGCTGCGTTCTTCGCGAGGGCGCGCAGCGTGGTGCCGTCGCTGCAGGGGCGTTGCGATGCCGATGCGGCGGCCCTGTCCGTCGACGCGGCCGCCAAACAGCTCATCGGCGCGCTGCGGGCTCGCGATCCGCAGGCGGGTCGCGCGTACTGGGCGCTGCGCGCCTGGTCGCGGCTGGTCTGGCAACCGACCTACGCCAGCGTGTTCTCCGTCGAGCTGGCGGACGGCGTGCTGCCGTTGGCCGGCCTCGGCTGGGACGTGGATGTCGACGAGGCGGACGTGACCGGCTTCGCCGTTCCGGCGTCGAGCTTTGCGGCATCGCACTTCGCGGGGACGGCGCCGGGGTCAGGTCGTGCCATGGCGGCGGAGCAGTTGCGGGCCTTGTCGTCGACGCTGCTCGCCGCAGTGCAAGCCCAGCTGCCGCTGCATCCCAAGGCGGCGCGGCGGCAGCTCGCCGACTGCGTGCTCGCGGCGCTGCTGCGCGTGCAGCCGCTCGCGAGGCTCGCGGACGACGCGCTGTCCGACATCGGCGCCGACTGGCTCTCGCACCTCGGCGCTTCCGGCGACAGCGGCTACCTGGCTGTCGACATCTCGCCCGGCACCTCGTGCCTGGCGCTGGATCGTGGCGTGTGCTGCCTCGACGACAGGCGCGCCGGCGGCGACATGTGCAACACCTGCCCGCGCCTGCCACGCGCCGAACGGCTGCGGCGGCTGGGCGCCCAAGATCTTCGGAACTCCGCATGAACGACATCGTCCGACGCGCCCATCTGCTGTCCACCCAGCCGCAGCTGCCGGTGCAGGCCTACTTCGACGACGAGCTCTTCCAACGCGAGATGGCGATGTTCGAGCGCCAGGCCCCGCGCTACGTCGGGCATCGCCAATGGGTGCCGGAGCCCGGCGACTGGCGCACCCTCCAGCACGAGGACAACGCGCGCGTCCTGGTGCACGGACGCGAGGGCGTGACGCTGCTGTCGAACGTGTGCCGCCACCGCCAGGCGCTGATCCTCGGCGGCGACCCGGGCGCGGTGACGGCCGGCACTTCGCACGGACGCCTGCCGGCGGCCTCGGGCGGCCACATCGTCTGCCCGCTGCACCGGTGGACCTACACCGATGCCGGCGAGCTCGTGGGCGCGCCGCACTTCTCGCCGCAGCCCTGCGCCCATCTGCCGCGTTATCCGCTGAAGGAATGCGACGGCGCCTTCTTCGAAGGCCCGCGCGACCCCCAACGCGATCTCGCCGGCCTGTTCCGGCGTCCGGAGTTCGACTTCTCGGACTACGTGCTGGACCGCATCGAGACCCACACCTGCCGCTACAACTGGAAGACCTTCATCGAGGTCTATCTGGAGGACTACCACGTGGGTCCCTTCCATCCCGGCCTGGGCAGCTTCGTGACCTGCGACGACCTCGACTGGGAGTTCGCCGAGCCGTTGAGCGTTCAACGCGTGGGCGTGCATCGCGGACTCGACTCGCCGGGATCGCCCGTCTACCGGGCCTGGCATGAACGCCTGCTCGCCTACCGCAACGGCGTGCCGCCGGACTTCGGCGCGATCTGGGTGACCTACTACCCGACCCACATGATCGAGCTCTACCCGCACGCGCTGGTGCGCTCGACGCTGCACCCGCGCGGCCCGCAGGAGACGCTCAACGTCACCGAGTTCTACTACCCCGAGGACATCGTCGCCTTCGAGCGCGAGTTCGTCGAGGCGCATCAGGCGGCGTACAACGAGACCGTCGTCGAGGACGACGAGATCGCCGAGCGCATGGACGCCGGGCGCCGGGCGCTGTGCCGACGAGGCACCACGGACGCCGGCCCCTATCAATCGCCGATGGAGGATGGGATGCGGCATTTCCATGAGTGGTACCGGCTGGCGATGGGCGGTTAGCCGTCACGGCGCGCGTCGCGTAGAATCGGCGTCCCCCTCATGGCTGACTGGCAAAGCCGCCAGACTGCAGCCGTTCGCGTACCGACCATCTACTCACGCCAGAGGTCGTGCACGCATCCTCCGCGCCGCGCGCGCCTATGGGGCGCCTCAGACTCCTGACGGTGCGCCATGACTCAGAAAGGCTCTCCTTGAGCACCAAGATCTATGTTGGGAATCTGCCCTACTCCGTGACCGACGCCAGCCTGCGAAGCAATTTCGGGGAACACGGCAGCGTCACTTCGGCCAAGGTCATGATCGACCGCGACACCGGCAACTCCAAGGGCTTCGGCTTCGTGGAAATGGCCTCCGCCGAAGACGCCCAGGCCGCCATCACCGCCTTGCACGGCATGCAGGTCGACGGACGTTCCATCGTCGTCAGCCTGGCGCGCCCCCGTGAAGGTGGCAATGACGCAGGCGGCCGCCGCGGCGGCAGCAACGGCGGCTCGGGCGAGTTCCGCTCGACCAAGCGCTCGGACGTCGGCTACGGCAACGGCGGTTTCGGCGGCGGTCGTTACTGATCCCGGCAGCCTCGGCTGAAAGAACCGGCTCGCTCGAGCCGGTTTTTTTTCGTCCGGACGAGCCTGCCCCTCAATCGCAGGCGGCGCCGGCTTGCACGCGCCGCAGACACCCACGTTCCGACCGCGGGTCGGCGTCCGTTCCCCAGAACCGGGGCGGGTAGTTCCAGATCGGTCCGCCCCAGGACAGCGTGCGTGCCCCGTCCGTGACATAGACGTAGTGCGTGCGGGTCCGCTTCAACACCTCCTGCATCTGCGCGGGCGTGGCTGAATGGATGAGGGCCCAGGTCTTGACCTGGAGCGTATCGGCGACTTTTCGTGTCTGCGCGTCGAAGGTCTGCCCGCGCTCATCGTCGGCCGGACCGTCGAAACTCACGACATGCTCGCCTGCGCGGGCCGATCGCAGGAAGCACTGGTTGGGTCCGGAGACGCCCGCATTCCAGACCACGGTGCCCCCGACGTTGAGCGCGGACAGATGCGCACGCACGCCTTGCCAGCGGGTATTCGCGGTCTCGCACGCGTCGGGCTTGCCGGCGATCATCGGATCGGGCCCTGCCTGATCGAAGAAGAAGCCGTCCACCCCGTCCAGGACATCCCGATAGGCAGCGATCTCCAGCGGCACGGCGGCAAAGCTGGCCTGCTGGTCCTGCGTCACGCCGCCGTGCCCCATGGCGATGTAGCCGAGCACTCTGCCGCCCTGCGACCGGATGGTCCGGATGACCGCTTTCCAGTTGGCCTGCTGCGTCGCATCGAGACGCTGCACGCCCTCCACCGGGCCGATGACGACCAGGCTGCCCGGCGGCACACGCCCCTCATAGCTGCGGGGCGACTGGTCCCACAAGGCCAGCATGCCGAAGTTGGACGGCGCGGCCTCACAGGCCGGACTGAGCGCGACGAGCGCGGTGGCCAAGGCCATCGCTGCGGTCAGGGATCTGACCGGGCCTCGCGGTGAGGAGTTGATTGGTTTCATCATGCGCTGGGGCTTTCGATAGCGACCATGAAAGGCGAGCTATGTTCGCTCGTTGCGAACACCCTTACGCTACGGAGGGATCGTGGCAATGGGCGCCGCGGCCCGCGAGCAACGTCGCGGTTTGGCAAAGCACACAGGGTTGCATTCACAGCCTGCAGTGCGTATCCTGAAAAAACATATCAAATGCTGTAAAACAAAAATACAGCATACAGACTGTATGCCTAGATTCACGGTACGGACCGCCGATCAGTTGCCCACCCTCCTGCAGGCCTACCGGAAGGAAGCCGGTCTGACGCAGGCAGAAGTAGCACTGCGTCTGGGCGTCACGCAGCAGACCTACTCCGCACTGGAGCGCAACGCCGACACGGTCGGCGCCGCACGGTTGTTGAAACTGTTGAACATCCTGGGTGTTGAATTGGACCTGAACAAACCTTCCCCGCCTCACCTATCGACCCCAGGGAATCCTGGCGCGTCTCCGGGCACCGACAAGCCGATCTGGTGAAACGATGGGACGTCGCGCTCATACTCGCACGCTCGGGCTCTGGATGAATGGCGTTCGCGTCGGTCATTGGCACCTCGCGCCGAATGCGCCCGACACGCTGCAATACGACGAGGCGTGGGTCGAGTCGGAACAGGGGCGTCCCTTGTCCTTGTCGCTGCCCTTCACACCAGGCAACAGCGCGCACCGCGGCGACAAGGTACGCGCCTATTTCGAGAACCTCCTGCCAGACAGCAAGGACATCCGCGAGCGCCTCGCCCGCCGTTTCAGCACCGGCTCCACGAATGCTTTCGAACTCCTTGCGGAGATTGGCAGGGATTGCGTCGGCGCGCTGGAGATCCTGCCTGAGGGTCAGGTCTCGTCCGGGCCGAGCAACGTACAGGCCGAGACGTTGAACCACGCACAAATTGCGCAGGTCTTGCGAAGCGCGACGACGCCACAGGCCCTGGGCTGGGGCGACGAGGACAACGAGTTCCGCATTTCCATCGCGGGAGCGCAGGAGAAGACTGCACTCCTTCTGCGGGACGGGCAATGGTGTCTGCCTCGAGCCAACACCCCCACCACTCACATCTTCAAACTGCCGCTGGGTCTGATCGGCGGCATGAAGCTGGACATGCGCCACTCTGTCGAGAATGAGTGGCTGTGCGCGCTGATCCTGAAGGCGTTCGGTCTGCCGGTCGCTCCCTGCCAGCCCATGCGGTTCGAGGACATCACGGCGCTGGTCGTCGAACGGTTCGATCGCTCGTGGTGGACATCCTCAGACGGCGACCAACACCTTCTTCGGCTGCCTCAGGAAGACATGTGTCAGGCGACGGGCGTCGCCCCGGAGGCTAAATACGAGGCCGAGGGCGGCCCCGGCATGGACCGGATCCTGGAACTGCTCGACGGCTCGATCACGCGGGAACAAGACCGACGCGACTTCTTCAAGGCGCAACTGCTCTTCTGGATGCTCTGCGCCACGGACGGCCACGCCAAGAACTTCAGCGTGTTCCTGCGCCCAGGCGGCCGCTACCAGTTGACGCCGCTGTATGACGTGCTGTCCGCCTACCCGGTGCTCGGCGAAGGCCCGACGAAGATCTCGCCCCACAAGGTCAAGATGGCCATGGCCGTGCGTTCGAGGAATGCACACTGGAAGATGCGCGACATCCTGCGCCGTCACTGGGTGGCCCTCGGAACCAGGCACGGCGTGATCACCGAGCACGGTCGCGAGGTCGATCTGCTGATCGACGATCTGATCGGCCGCACACCCGCGGTCGTGCAGGCCGTGCGCGCCGTCTTGCCGGACGATTTTCCCGAGTTGGTCGCCAGCAGCATCCTCAACGGCCTGCAGATCGCCGCCGATCGTCTGGCAAGGGCGTGACTTCGCGAGACGGGCAGTCGGCCGGACGCGATCCAGTTGGATACGATGGCACGTTGCGCAATCGCTTAGAGAAGTCATGAAATTCGCCACCTGGAACGTCAACTCCCTGGCCGTGCGCCTGCCTCAGCTGCTCGAGTGGCTGGCCGCCAATCCGGTGGACGCGCTCGTGCTGCAGGAGACCAAGCTCACCGACGACAAGTTCCCGACCCTGGAGATCGGCGAGGCCGGTTATCAGGTGCAGTGGTTCGGTCAGAAGACCTACAACGGCGTGGCCCTGCTGAGCAAGACGCCCGCGCAGGACGTGGTCAAGAACATCACCGGATACGCCGACGAGCAGGCGCGATTGATTGCCGGCACCGTGGGCGACGTCCGCGTGATCGGCGGCTACTTCCCGAACGGGCAGGCGCTGGACAGCGACAAGTTCGTCTACAAGATGGCCTGGCTGGACGGCCTGCGCGCCTGGCTCGCCACCGAACTGCAGCAGCACGAGAACCTGGTGCTGATGGGCGACTTCAACATCGCCCCCGAGGACCGCGACTGCTACGACCCCGCCGCCTTCGTCGGCCAGACCCACACCTCGCCGCAGGAACGCGCGCACTTCCAGGCGCTGCTCGACCTGGGGCTGACCGATGCCTACCGGATGTTCGAACAGCCGCCCAAAAGCTACAGCTGGTGGGACTACCGGATGCTGGGCTTCCAGAAGAACAAGGGCATGCGCATCGACCACATCCTCGTGAGCGCGGCGCTGAAGTCCCGCGTCACCGCCTGCACGATCGACCGGGCCATGCGCAAGCTGCCCAAGCCCAGCGACCACGCGCCGGTGATCGTGACGATCGACTGAGCGCGCTGGCGGAGCGGTCCGCTCCGCGACGATCCCGTCAGTCCGGATCGGCCTCGCCGCGCATCAACGCGGCGCATTCGTCCAGCAATGCGTGCAGGCGCTGCACGCGCTCGTCGCCCAGGCGCTCGTTCAACGAAAGCTGCGCGCGCTTCCACGTCGCCTTCATCTGCTTGCGTCGCGCGTGGCCCTCTTCCGTCGCCTGCAGCTGGCGGCTGCGCGCGTCCGCGCCGGGCAGCGTCTCCACCAGTCCCAGCGCCTGCAGCGGCTGCACGTTGCGTGAGAGCGTCGAGAGATCGATGTCCATGCGCCGCGCCAGCTCGCTCGGCTGGATCGGTCCCAGCACCACGATATGTGAGAGCAGCGCGTACTGCGTGGTGGTCAGGCCGGACTCAGCGAACTGCGCCTCACAGTGGTTGGACACCAGTCGCGTCACCTGGCGCAGCTTGAAATTGGTACAGCCCTTGGGCGAGATCGGCTCCGCGTGGGCCTGGCTCTGGCTCTGGCTCTGTACGGGCGTTGTCTTCGAGGGAGAGACGGAAGCGCTCATCTGGAGTGATCTCTCAAGGTGTCGCCAGAAGGCTTGACAGCTGAATATTGTAGCTGCAACCATTGCAGCCACAAGTATTCACGCCACAGCCCTTCCGATCACCTCCACAGGACTTCACGATGAGCGCAGCACTCACTCCCTCGCCCACCGCCCCATCCGTCGTCTCGCACGACGAGGCGCTGGCCCAATGGCTGGCGGAAGAGAAGGAGGTCCGCGGCCGGCTCCGCCCGGAGCACGGCGTGGCCACGATGGCGGAGATCGCCGGCCTGAACGGCCTCGAACAGATGCTGGCGATGCTCGACGGCAAGCTCCCGCCGCCGCCGATCGCGCAGACGCTGGACTTCACGCTGCTGCGCGCCGCCAAGGGCGAGGTGATCTTCCAGGGCACGCCCAGGTTCCGGCACTACAACCCGATGGGCACGGTGCACGGCGGCTGGTACGCGACGCTGCTGGATTCAGCGCTGGGCTGCGCGGTGCACACGACGATGGACGTCGGTCGCGCCTACACGACGCTCGAGTTGAAGATCAACCTCGTGCGCGCGCTCAACGACAAGGTGCCGGTGGTGCGCGCCATCGGCCGCGTGCGGCATGTCGGCCGCCAGATGGCGACCGCCGAGGCCGATCTGGTCGGCCACGATGGCAAGCTGTATGCGCATGCCAGCACCACGTGCCTGGTGTTCGATCCGCCGAAGCGCTGAACACCCCGATCCGCGCCGCGTTCAGCGACGCAGCGCGCTGGCTTCCTTGGCCAGTTGCGTGATGCGGGCCCAGTCGCCCGCCTTCACCGCATCCGCCGGGGTCAGCCACGAGCCGCCGCAGACCTTCACGTTCGGCAGCGCCAGGAAGTCCGGCGCGGTCTGGACCGTGATGCCGCCCGTGGGGCAGAACACCACGTCGGTGAACGGCCCGGACAGCGCCTTCAGCAGGTTCACGCCGCCCACCGCCGTGGCCGGGAACAGCTTCAGGAACTTGTAGCCCGCGTCGCTGGCCATCATCACTTCGCTGGCCGTCGACACGCCCGGCAGCAGCGGCAGGAAGTTGGCTTCGCAGGAGCTCGCCACGTCCTGCGTGAAGCCGGGGCTGACGGCGAAGCACGCGCCGGCCTTCTTCGCCGCCACGGCGTCCGCCGAGGTGCGCAGCGTGCCCGCGCCGAGGATGGCCTCCGGCACCTCGCGCGAGATCGCCGCGATCGCCTCCAGCGCCACCGGCGTGCGCAGCGTCACCTCCAGCACCCGCACGCCGCCCGCCACCAGCGCGCGCGCCAGCGGCACCGCGTCCTCGACGCGCTCGATGACGATGACCGGAATCACCGGACCGTGTTCGGCCAGGCTCAGGGTGTCCTTGATGGAAGTCATGCGACTGTCCTTTCAGTCGAAATCAGTGGGCGTCCAGCGGGGCTCGAGGCAAGGCCTCACAGCCAGCTGATCGCGCCCTCCTCGGCCGTCGTCACGTTGCGCCGCATGCCGGCGAACAGCTCACGGCCCATGCCGGCGCCGTTCTCGATCACCGCATCGGCGGTGATCTGCGCCAGCTCGCGGCGGTCCCACTCGTCGGCCGGCACCAGCGCGCTCAGCACGCCGATGTTGGCGCAGACGCGCACCAGGTCGCCGTCGCGCAGCTTGGCCAGCGGCCCGCCGGCCAGCGCCTCGGGGCTCACGTGGATCGCCGCCGGCACCTTGCCCGACGCGCCGCTCATGCGGCCGTCCGTCACCAGCGCCACCTTGAAGCCCTTGCCCTGCAGCACCGCCAGCGGCGGCGTCAGCTTGTGCAGCTCCGGCATGCCGTTGGCCTGCGGCCCCTGGAAGCGGACCACGACGACCACGTCGCGCTCCAGCTCGCCAGCCTTGAAAGCCGCCTGCATCGCTTCCTGGCTGTCGAAGATGCGCGCAGGCGCCTCGACCGTGTGACGGTCCTCCGGCACCGCGGAGACCTTGATCACCGCACGACCCAGGTTGCCCGCCAGCAGCTTCAGCCCGCCGGTCGGCGAGAACGGCGCTGCGACGGTGCGGACCACGCTGTCGTCGTTGCTCTTGGCCGGGAGGTCGGTCCAGGCGACCGACCCGTCCTCGGCGCGATGCGGCAGGCGTCCGAAGGCGCTCAGGTTCTGGCCCGACACCGAGGTCAGCACGTCGCCGTGCATCAGCCCCGCGCCGACCAGTTCCTTGATCACGAAGCCCGGACCGCCGGCGGCCTGGAACTGGTTCACGTCGGCGCTGCCGTTCGGGTACACGCGCGCCAGCAGCGGCACGACGGACGACAGCTCGGAGAAGTCGCTCCAGTCGATCAGGATGCCCGCCGACCGAGCCACCGCGACCCAGTGGATCAGGTGGTTGGTCGAGCCGCCCGTGGCCAGCAGCGCGGCCATCGCGTTGACGATGCTGCGCTCGTCGACCATGCGGCCGATCGGCGTGTAGTCGCGCTGCGGAATGATCTTCATCGCCTGACGCACCGCCTCGCGGGTCAGCGCCTCGCGCAGGCCGTCGTGCGGATGCACGAAGGCCGCGCCCGGCACGTGCAGGCCCATCGCCTCCAGCAGCATCTGGTTGCTGTTGGCCGTGCCGTAGAAGGTGCAGGTGCCCGCGCCGTGATAGGCCTGGGACTCGGCCTGCAGCAGCTCGTCGCGGCCGACCTTGCCCTGCGCGTAGAGCTCGCGCACCTTGGCCTTGTCGTTGTTGGACAGCCCCGAACTCATCGGCCCGGCCGGCACGAACACGCAGGGCAGATGCCCGAAGTGCAGCGCGCCGATCAGCAGGCCCGGCACGATCTTGTCGCAGATGCCCAGCAGCAGCGCCGCGTCGAACACGTCGTGCGACAGCGCCACCGCCGTGCCCATCGCGATGGTGTCGCGCGAGAACAGGCTGAGCTCCATGCCCGGCGTGCCCTGCGTGACGCCGTCGCACATCGCCGGCACGCCGCCGGCGACCTGCGCGGTCGCGCCCAGGCGGTGGACCTCGTCGCGGATGAGGGCCGGATAGCCCTCATACGGCTGGTGCGCCGACAGCATGTCGTTGTAGGCCGTGACGATGCCCAGGTGGGGCGCCTTCTCGGCCACGATGCGGAGCTTGTCGTTGGCCGGCATCGCCGCCACCGCATGCGCCACGTTCGCGCAGCCCAGGCGTTGCACGCCGCGCTGCCGACCCGCCATGCGTTCGATCAGGTCCAGATAACGCTCGCGCGACGCGGCGCTGCGCGCCTTGATCCGCGCGGTGACATCCAGAATGGTCTTGTTCATGCCGACTGCCGATGTAACTCGGCCAGGGTTAGATTGGTAACCATATTACACGCCCGGGAGGTCCAACGGCTCTCCAACAGGCCTTTCCCGGGTACAAGCTGGTTACAGAAACGTTCCCGGAGCCCACAGACGGCGGCACGCCACGTTCCCACGCTATGGCAGCATCTCTCCCATGATCGCCGACCCCCTCGCCGAAGCCAGACTGGAAGACCTCCCCGCCCACAGCCAGCGCCTGCTGGAGGTGGCCGAGCGCACCTGGGACCGCGAACACGGTCTGATGATGTTCGCTTATGGGTCGCTGATGTGGAACCCCGGTTTTGACCCCGCGCAGACCTCGGTGGCCAGGGTCCAGGGCTATCACCGCGCGCTGCGGCTGCGCTCGCTGGTGAACCGCGGCAGCAACGAGCAGCCCGGGCTGGTGATGACGCTGTTGTCGGGCGGCAGTTGCCGCGGCCTGATGTACCGGGTCGAGCCCAAGGACAGCGAGGCGACGTTGCGCCGCCTGTGGTTGCGGGAGATGGTGGTCGGCACCTACGTGCCGCGCTGGCTGGACTGCCATTGCGGCGACGGCCTGGGCACGCGCAAGGCGCTGGCCTTCACGCTGTCGCGACGCAGTCCGGGGTGGGTCGGCGACATCGCCGACGACCGGCTGCTGCACATCCTGCGGCATGCGCGGGGCCGCTACGGGACGACGCTCGACTACCTGCAACGCGCCGTGACCTGCCTGCGGGAGCACGGCATCCATGACCGCGCGCTGGAGCGCCAGTTGGCGCTGGCCCGGGCGAACGGGCTTTGATCGGGCGCTGACCGGACGCGGACCCGGGTCTCAGCCCAGGGTGCGCAGGCCCTCGCCGTTCGGACGCGGCTTCAGCGGATCCACGGCGAGGCGCTCCAGGTCCTCGACGGTATCGACGTCGATGAGCACGCCCGGATCGTCGACGTCGACCGCCTGCGCCGGATAACGCGCCAGCAGGCGGCGCGCGCCTTCGTCGCCCTGCAGGCTGGTGAGTTCGGAGAAGAGTTCGGCGTTGAACCCCACGGGGTGCCCGCGCCGTCCGCGGTGCTGCGCATAGGCGATCGGGTCATGCTCGATGGCCTGCGCGACCGCGGCCAATGTGCTGGACCGCACCATCGGCATGTCGGCGGGCAGGATCAGCCAGCCGGGCGCATCCCCGGTCGCGGCCACCCCGGCCGCGATCGAATGCCCCATGCCCAGCGGCGCGGGGCGCCCCAGGCGGTCCTGGTCGGGCAGCACCAGCATGTCGCGCGAGGCCACATGGCGTCGGACCAGAGGCGCCAACGCGGTCGAGGTCACCACCAGCATCGGCAGGCCGGACGCCATGGTCTGACGCAAGGTCAGCGCCAGCACGGTGTCTCCATTCACGACCTGTTCCAGCTTGTGGCCCTCGCCGCGAAAGCGCTGGCCGCGCCCTGCCGCGAGCACGACGACGGCGGGTCGTCGCTGATTCATGCGAACTTCCTTCTGGTTTGGTCCCGATCCCCCTGGGCCCCACTCTGCGGCGCGGCTCGACGGGACCAAGCATGCCTGCGGCACGAAAGCGCTCCCACCCGGAGTTTCCAGAGTGGGAGCTTTACTTAAGGATTCGCCCGATACTCCGAAAGATGGACAAACTCTCCGACCTTCGAAAGAGCTACGAGCGCGCCGAGCTCGATGAACAGCAGTCCGCGGCCGAGCCGCTCCGGCAATTCCGGGAATGGTTCCAGCAGGCGCTGGACGCCAAGGTGCCCGAACCCAATGCGATGACCCTGGCCACCGTCGGTGCCGATGGACGACCGTCCACCCGCATCGTGCTGATCAAGGACATCGAGGAGCGCGGCCTCGTCTGGTACACCAACTATGACAGCCGGAAAGGCCGCGAGTTGGCGGCGCATCCGTTTGCCGCCCTGCAGTTCCACTGGGTGGAGCTGGAACGTGTGGTCCGCATCGAGGGCACCGTCGAACAGGTCGACGCGGCGCAGTCCGATGCCTACTTCGCGTCGCGGCCGCTGGATTCGCGATTGGGCGCGTGGGCCTCGCCGCAGAGCCAGGTGATCTCCTCGCGCGCGGTGCTGGTGGCCAACGCGGCCAAGGCCGCGGCGCAGCACGGGTTGAGCCCGAGCCGGCCGCCGCACTGGGGCGGCTACCGGCTCGTGCCCGAACGTTGGGAGTTCTGGCAGGGGCGCAAGTCGCGGCTGCATGATCGGCTCGTGTATCGCCGTGAAGGCAACGAGTGGATCCGCGAGCGGCTCGCACCCTGACGCTCAGAACTTGACCTGCAGCCCCGCGAAGAGGCTGCGCCCCGGCATCGGCGTCAGCTCGCGAATGGTCTGCACACTGCTGGCGTTGTAGGCCAGCTTGTTGGCCAGGTTGTCCAGCTTGACGTACCACATCGCGTCCAGGTTGCCGATGTCGAAGTGGCGCGCGATGTTCAGACGCAGGATGCCGTAGCCTGCCGTCGGCGTGTCCAGCGCCGGCACGCGGTCCTGGCGCAGCGCGCCGCGCAGTTCGGCCTGGACCAGCCACGGGCCGCGCTCGGCCTGGATGGAGACGCTGCCCCGCACCGGCGCGAGCCGCGGCAGCGGTTCGTTGGTGTCGCGGTTGGTGCCGCGCACCAAGTCAATCGTCGTACCCAGCGTCAGGTCCCAGCCCGCGAGCTTGGACAGCGGCTGCTTGCCTTCCAGTTCCACGCCGTGCATGCGCGCGCGCACGCCGCGGTAGAGGTACTCCGGCACCGAGGCGATCTCGCCGTCCTCACCGACCTCGTCGATGCTGCGGCCGCTCGCGTCCAGCGCGATGTAGTTGGAGAAGCGCGTCTGGTAGACCTGCACGCTCCACTTCGCGTCGCCCTGTTTCCAATGCAACCCGAGGTCGACCGCCTTCGCGCGCTCCAGGCCGAGGTTGATGTCGCCCACTTCGTACGCGCCGGACGCCACGTGCACGCCGTTGGCGAACAGCTCGTAGAAGGTCGGCGCGCGCTGGCTGCTGCTCAGGTTGCTCGACACGCTGAAGCCGTTGCCCAGCTCGTAGGCGCCGCTCAGCGAGAAGCTCTTCGGGCTGAAGCGACGCGTCACCGGATCGCCGAAACGTTCCTCATCGCCGCCGGTCGAGCCGATGTTGACGCGCTCCGCCCGCGCGCCGGCCTGCAGGCTCCACGGCCCCGAGCGGAACTGCTCGATCAGGAACAGCGCGTTGTTGCGCGTCTTCGTGCCGGGCACCAGCGCCTCCTCGCCGAGCGCGGAGAAATCGCTGAGTTCCCACTGCCAGCCGAGCACCCCCTGCATCGTTCCCCAGTCGCCCTGCAAGGCCGAATGCGTCGCCTCGATGCGGCCGTCCTTGCCGTCGGACGAGAAGACGGTGCCGACCTCGCCGCTGCCCTCCACTTCCTGGTGCTTGTAGCGGCTGCTCGCGAACTGCCAGGTCACGCGCGCCAGGCCCGGCAGCGGATCGCGCCATTCGCCGGCGGTGGCCAGGCGCTGGCGCTGCATCTCGATGCGCACGTCGGGTTCGACGGTGACGCCGTAGTCGTTGTGATAGTCCTCGACCGACACGCCGGCGTAACCCTGCGAGAACAGCAGCGAGCCGCCCACCGCGCCGCTGCGGCCGTGGCTGTCGGAGTTGCGGACGTGGGTGGACGAGCCGTCCTCGCTCTGGAAGCGCGGCACGCGCTGGTCGTCGGCGCGGCGGTCGGCCGCGTCCACGTGCCAGGCGAAACCGGTGGTGCCGCCGTCGAGCACGACCGCGCCGCCGCGTTCGTTGGAGGCGCCCCCCAGGCGCAGCTCCGCCGCGCCGTTCAGCCCGGGCTGGGCCAGGCGCGGGATGCGGTTGTCGATCGCGTTGACGACGCCGCCGATCGCGTTGCCGCCGTACTGCAGCGCGGCCGCGCCGCGCAGCACCTCGACGCGGGTCAGCACCAGCGGATCGACCGGCAGCGCGTGGTCGAAGCTCAGGCTGGATGCATCGACGGAAGCGCCGGAGTTGCTGAGCATCCGCACGCGGTCACCGTCGAGCCCGCGCATCGTCGGCCGGTTGCTGTTCGGGCCGAAGTAGGTCGAGGCCACGCCGGCCATGCCGTCCAGCGTCTCGCCGAGGCTGGCGCCGCGCTTGAGGGTCAGTGCGTCGCCGCTCAGCACCTGCACCGGCGCGGCGAGTTCCTTCTGGCTCAGCGGATTGCCGGTCACGACGACCACATCGAGCTTGTGCTTGTGCGGGCGGTCGGAACCGCCGGACGCGGCGCCCGCATCGGCTGCGGTCGATGCGGCGCCCGATGCGGAGTCCGCCGATGCGGGTGCCGGCGCGGCCGGGGCCTGCTGCGCCCAGGCGCCGCCAGCGGCGATGCTCAGCGCAATGGCCAGCAGCGTGGGTTGCGGCGTGGATTGGAAATGGGCGCGCGAAGACGCCGACGAACGGATCGAAGTGGACTGGAAGGCCATGGAAACACTCTCGAGCACCGGCGGCGGAACGCCGCGGCGCCATCAAATTCTTGGGGGACCCATGCCGGCACGCCGCGCTGCCGGAGGCAGGCGCGAACGGCCCGGTCGCGTGAACGGACACGCCCGGAACGGACGCGCCTGAGCAAGGGCGGAATCGATGGAGGTGTCAGGCTCTCGGCGGCCCGCGGGCGCCTTTGCGCCACTGCTGCGCGAGCATGGCGTCATGCGGCTGGTCGATGCCGGCGGGGATGTCCGGCGGCAACGCGGCCCAGGCGGAGGCCTGGACGATGGGACCCAGCACATGGCTGAGCTGGTCGAGCAGCTGGCAGTCGGTCGTTCCGGCCGCGTGGCCGAAGCGTGGCGTGCCCTCTTCGTCCGTCGCCACCGCCTTGGCGATGTCGACGTCGGTCGTCGCGTCGCTCGTATCGACCGCCGCTCCAGCCGCCGAGGCGAGCGCCGCGACCGAGAACGCCAGCCGCGACGATGCGGCCGGCGAGCCGTGCAGCGTCCGGTGCACCAGACCGAGCGCCTGGAAGCCCATCACCGCGGCCACGCACAGCCAGATCCACCAGCGTTGCTGGCGGGTCATGGCGGTGGAGGAGGAGCGCGACATGGTGACCGGTCGGTGTCAGCGTGATCAGCGCGCTCAGCGCGTCGCGCGGACGGCGTCCGTCACGCGATAGAACATGCCGTAGGGATCGTCGTTGAGGACGGCCAACTGGCCCTCAACGGTCACGACGTCCAACGTGTAGCGCACCGGCGTCTTGCTGCGGACCTCGACCAGGCCTTCCGGTCCGGCCGGCACGCAGAACGAGCAGCTCGTGGGCACCGACGACAGCAGGAAGTGGCTCTGCTTGTCGCCCGGCTCCAGCGGCATCATGAATCCCTGGACCTTCACCGTGCGCTGGTTCAGCGCCAGCACGCCGGACGGGAAGCTCGGGATGACCTTGCTCTTGTCGGCCTTCACGGTGACCGAGGACAGCAGCTTCCAGCTGACGACGCCCTCGACTTCCTGCAGCGGCTTGAAGGGGCTGCGCGGGTCGTGATAACCGGGGCCGGAGCCCATCGGCATCGCGGCAGCCGGCGCGGCCGATGTCGTGGCCTGCGCGAACACCGTGCCCGCGGCGCCTGCCATGACGATCGTCACGAGCGCGATGGCGACCCGGCGGGCGGGCGTTGCAGCGGTGGTGGCACGAGGAGTCATCGGAGCGGCGGCGTGAATGCGGCCTCAGGGCCGCGTGAAGCTCATCATTGTGCACCGGCTTGATGACCGCCCGGCGCAAGGTCCGGGCGAGCCGCGTTCAACGCGGCGTCTGGAGCAGCTCGGTGACGTCGAGCCGGTACCCGCGCCACGCCGGCCAGGCCGCGGCGAGCAAGGCCAGGCCGAGCGCCAGCGCCGGCACCAGCGCCTCCCAGCCGGAGACCCAGGCGCCGGAAATCCGCACCGACTGCTGCTGCGCCAGCACCGCACCCAGCCCCGCCGTCAGCGCATGGGCCAGGCCCAGCGCGAGCAGCGTGGCCAGACCGGCCAGCATCAGCGCCTCCATCGCGATCAAGGCGGCGACACGTTGCGGCGTGGCACCGAGCATCCGCAGCATCGCGAGATCGCCCTGGCGCTCGCGCACCGCGTGCAGCAGCGCCACCAGCACCGACAAGGCCGCCGCCAGCAGCAGCACGCCGCCGAAGCCTCGCAGCACGTCGACGCCCACGCCGACCATGCTCAGCAGCCGCGCGGTCTCCAACGCCGGCACCGAGGCCTGCAGCCCCGGCTGCGCGTTCACCCAGCGTGGCAGCATCACCGCGGCCAGCGGGCTGCGGTAGCGGACCAGCACCATGCTGACTTCCAGCGAGGCCTCATCGGGATGCGCGACCTCACCGTGCCCGTGCTCGTCCTCGCGCCCTTCCCCGTGCCCTCCCCCGCGTCCGTGCCCATGCGCTGCATGCGCCTCCCACACGGACGCCAGGTCCGTCAGCACCAACCGATCGATGACGCCTCCGGTCGGCGCCAGCACGCCGGTGACCTCATAGGCCTCCTCGTGCTCGTCGCCGCCGGACGCGAGTCCGTGCGTGCCGTGGAAGCGGTCGCCGGGCTTCAGGCCGGACCGGCTCGCCACGTCCGCGCCGAGCACCGCCTGCATCGGTGCCTTCCACGCCTGCCCTTGAGCCAACGAGAGTTGATAGAGCCCCAGATAGTCGGCCGTCGTCCCGACGATGCGGAAACCCTGGAAGCTGTCACCGAGCGAGATCGGCACCGCCTGCGCGACCAGCGGCTGCGCGCGCAGCTGCGACACGGTGGCCAGCGGGATGTTGCCGGTCGACTGGTCGAGATGGAACACACCCGCTAGCAGGATCTGCATCGGGCTGCCCTTCGCACCGACGACCAGGTCGATGCCGCCGAGATCGCGTCGCAGGCCCTGTTCCATCTGCTCGCTGACCAGGACGACGAATCCGATCGCCGCCAGGCCCAGGCTCAGCAGCATCAGGTTGAGCGCCGTCAGCATCGGACGCGCCCAGAGGTAGCGCCACGCGAGGCGCGGGAGATTCAACGGCGCGCGGCTCATGAGATCGGATTCGCCGACGCCGCTGCGTGGTCGGGGATCCATGCTGCGGGAGCGGCGCTCCGCCCAGCGAGCCGCAGGCGGTGCAGCGCCGGCCAGTCGGCCCAGGCGGACTCGATCCGCGCATCATGCGAGGCGATGATCAGGCACACGCCGTGCTCGGCGGCCGCGCGGCGCAGCAACGCCAGCGTCGCCTCGCAGGCTTCGTCGTCCAGATTGGCAGTGGGCTCGTCGGCGAGCACGAAGCGCGGCGCGCGCAGCAGCGCCCGAGCGAGCGCCACCCGCTGCGCCTGCCCCTGGCTGAGCGCATGCGGACGGCGCTCCTGGAGCGCGCCGATGCCGAGCTCGTCGAGCAGGGCCTGGATGCGCCCGAGATCCGGCGCCCGTCCGGCCGCCACATAGGGCAGCGACAGGTTGTCGCGCACGCTGAGCGAGGGGCTGAGGTGCAGCCGCTGCGGCACGAAGCCGAGCTGTGCGCCGCGCCAGGCGTCCCGCGCGGCGGGCGCGAGTGCGCCCACGTCGACGTCCCCCATCGCCAGCCGTCCGCCGGTCGGCGTCAGCAGGCCCGCCATCAGCGCGAGCAGCGTGCTCTTGCCGCTGCCGGACGCGCCGCGCAGCAGCAGATGCCCCTCGGCGGGCAAGGCGAAGTCCGGGAACCGCAGGTCGGCCGCGGACGCGATGCCGCCCTCGCCTGCCCGGTCCCGGCCGCCGTAGCGGTAGCGCAGCCCGTCGAGAACGACCATCAACCCGCCGCCTCGTCCTTCAGCAGTTCCTTGAACTTCTTGGCGAACTTGTCGACCTTGGGCGCGACGACGAAGGCGCAGTAGCCCTGCTCCGGATGGTTGGCGAAGTAGTCCTGGTGATACGCCTCGGCGGGCCAGTAGTTCTCTTCGGGCTGGATCTCGGTGACGACCTTGCCGCCGTGGGCGCGTTGCGCCTCGTCGACGACCTGCCGGATCACGCCGAGCTGCTCCGGCCGCGTGTAGTAGATGCCCGAACGGTATTGCGTACCGACGTCGGCCCCTTGGCGGTTCAACGTGGTGGGGTCGTGGATGGTGAAGAAGACCTGCAGCAGGTCCTCCAGGCTCACGACCTGGGTGTCGAAGCGCACGCGCACGACCTCGGCGTGCCCGGTGCTGCCGGAGCAGACCTGCTCGTAGTTCGGGCTGGCGAGCGGTCCGTTGGTGTAGCCGGACTCCACGCCGAGGACGCCCTTGACGCGCAGGAACACCGCCTCGGTGCACCAGAAGCAGCCGCCCCCGAGGGTGATGAGGTCCTCGCCGGGCTGGAGTTGGACGGGGTTCGGGGTGGTGGTCATGGCGAGGTCCTCATGAATCGGTCGGCCGGGTCACTTGTGGGCGGATCATCGGCGATCAAGGCCGGGACGGCGCGCGTCCCGGGAGATTCACTGTGCGCTGAGCGCCAGATCGACGCGCGGCGACCAGGCCTTGTCCTTGTCGGCGCCGCGCTCGTCGTCCTTCGCGTGCAGCTTGGGCGAGGCGAGGAACATGCGCGCGTTCGGCACGCCGCGCTCCAGCAGCGCGTCGCGGACGGCCACGGCGCGTTGCAGCGCCAGCTCGCGCAGTTGCTCGTCGGTGACGGTGTAGCTGTCCATCAGCAGCTCGCGCATCTGCGCCGCCGGGATGTCCTTGGACAGCCCGATGAAGTTGCGCGGCTTGTTGGGCAGCTTGGCGTTGTCGTAGACGAGCTTGAGCAGCCGCGCGCGCTGCGCGTCGTCGAGCACCACCGGCGCCAGGCCCGCCTCCGCACCCGCCGAGGCT
>NZ_DASVNZ010000159.1:0-15153 GCF_036486225.1 Roseateles sp.
ACGCTGTCGCTCGACACGGCCTCGCTGGCCGCGCGCGGCTGAGCGCCGCCGCCGGGAGTTCCCCTTGAGCAGCGTGCCCCTCCTGTCCAGTCTGGTCGCCCTGGCGACGTCCTCCGACGGCTCGCATGAGAGTGGCCGCGCCGCCGCCTCGGGCGGGTCGTCGGGGTCCTCGCGCGGCGGCGCTCCCAGCCTGACGCTCGGGCCCGTGCTCGGCGTGACCGCGACCATCAGCGCCAAGGGCCTGCAGGCGCTGGCGAGCGACGCGGCGGACGCCGTCGAGACCGCCGCCGAGGTCGTCACCGACACGGTCGGCGATGTCGCCGGCGGCGTCGGCAACGTGCTCGGCAATGTCGTCGGCTACGGCGTGATGGCCGCGCTGGGCGGTGTCGCCGTGCTCGACGAACTGGTGTGAGGACGGGGCCATGCGCATTCGACCCGCGCGCCGGCCGCGCGCATCCGTCAGGCTCATCGGGTTCATCGGCGTCGCTGCGCTGACAGGACTCGGCGGCTGCAGCGCGCTGAGTCCGCTTCCGGCCTGGGAACTGCTCAAGGGCGCCGGCACCGCGACCTCGACGGCGCTCGCGACCGCCGCGCCGGCCAAGGCCAGCAACACCGTCCATCACGGCGACGCGCCGGTGCGCACGCTGTGCATCGAGTTCAACCGCAATGCGCCGCTGGAGGACCTGGTCCCGGCGATGCAGGCGGAGCTGAAGGGGCAGGGCGTGGACAGCCGCGTGTACGAGCCCGGCACCGGCCTGCAGCAATGCGGTGTGTGGCTGCGCTACGTCGCGACGATCGAATGGGGCGTGCCGCCGATGGCCAGCGGCTACCGCGCCAACCTCAGCGCCGCGTCGCTGAGCCTGCACCGGTCCGACGGGACGCTGCTGTCGACCAGCAGCTACGTCGCCGAGGAGAACTTCGGCCTGGCCCGCTGGGCCGGGACGCGCAACAAGATCGCGCCGGTCGTGAAGGCGCTGATCACCGGCTTCCAGAGCTGAGGGGGGAATGATGTCGAAGAACAAGTCCCGGGGCGCGATGAACGCGTCCACGCTGCGGATCCCGCAGCCGACCACGGAGCGGTTCAAGGAGCGGTCCGCGTGGCGGTCCACGGGGCCGTTGGCGGCCGTCGTGATGGGCGCGCTGGGCACGCTGGTCGCGTGTTCCAGCACGCCGCCCACGGTGGCCGGTCCGATGATGGTCACGCCGCCGCAGGCGCCGATGTACATCGAGCGGCCCAGCAACGGCGCGATCTACCAGCCGAGCATGTCGCCGACCTCGCTGTTCTCGGGCGAGAAGCGTCCGAGCGCGATCGGCGACACGATGAAGGTGGACATCCAGGAGACGCTGAAGGCGAGCCAGAAGCAGACCACCGACACGGCCCGCGACAACAAGCTCGCGGTGCGCGGGCCGGGCGGCCAGAGCAAGATCGGCGCGGTGGAGCGGCTGCTCAACATCGACGCGACGGCCGCGGGCAGCGATTCCTTCAAGGGATCGGGCACGACGGAGACGGACAACAGTTTCACGACGACGGTGGCGGTGAGCGTGATCAACGTGCTGCCCAACGGCAACCTGCTGGTGGCGGGCGAGCGCAACGTGGGCCTGAACAAGGGCGTGAACACGCTGCGTTTCTCGGGGATCGTGAATCCGCGCGACATCCGCCCGGGCAACCTCGTGTCCTCGCGCGACGTGGTGAACGCGAGCCTGGAGAGCGTCGCGCAGGGCGACGTGTCGGAGGCGTCCTCGCGCAGCTGGCTGCAGCGCGTGCTGGCAAGGAGCCTGTCCATCTGGTGACGCGCTGATCGCCGCGCGGTCAACCCGCAAACCGGGCCGGGGCCACGGGCCTTATCCACCGATCGGGATCGGCGGCCCGCTTCTATAACCCACGATTCGCCGTCATGGCCTTCGCGAACCTTCCGCAATTCGGGCGGAGGGCGGAGCCTTGTCCGGCGGATCTCACGCAGAACACACCATGAGCACGAGAGGGACGCGGACGCCGACGCATGACGGCGCACCGGACGCGACGAGCGACGACTGGCTGGCCGACGGCCAGATCCGGACGTATCGGCGCGGCCAGAAGATCATCGAGGCCGGCACGCCGCTGGCCGAGTGGATCGCGATCAGCGGCGGCGCGGCCTTCCTCGCGGCGAAGGTCGCGGCGGACACGCGCGTGGCCGTGGCGGCGCTGTGGCTGGGCGACGTGATCGGGGCGGACTCGCCGCTGGGCAAGCTGGCGGCGCGGTACGACGTGACGGCGCTGGTGGACGTGACGACGATCCACATCCCGATGCCGCGGATGAAAGATGCGAGCGTTCCCCAGCGCGACGCGGCGACGGGCGAGTTGTACGCGGCGACGGCGTCGCGGCTGCAGGACCAGATCACGATGCGGCTGGCCGGCAACGGCTTCCAGCGGCTGATCAGCGTGCTGGCGACGCTGGCGGCCGCGCTGAGCAGTTCGCAGCGCGCCGGCACGGTGGGCAACAGCCTGGCGCTGCCGGTGTCGCAGGCCTGCATCGGGCAACTGTCGGGGCTGTCGCGCCGTCAGACGTGGATTTACCTGGGTCAGCTGGCGGAACGCGGCTGGAGCCGGACCTCGCGCACCAAGGTCACGCTCGAGGGCCTGAACGCGTGGCTGAGCCTGATGGGTGAGGTCGAATCGCGCGGGCTCGACTGCATCGCGACCGTGGATCAGTGCGACATGACCTTGTCGCAGCTTGCCAGTTCGCGAACGACCCTCAAGTGATCCGAGCTCGGCGGATCAGGTCGTCTCGAACCGGATCTCCGCCGCCTTCTTCGCCTCCATCGTCGGCCCGAAGCTGTTGAGGTTGCGCAGGATCAGCGTGTGGTGGTCGATGATCTGCGGCGCCGTGAGGTCGCCGTAGGCGATCGTCGTGTGGCCGTCCTCGACCAGCGTGACGTCGTAGCCCGAGCTCAGCGCTCGGCGCGTCGACGTGTCGACGCAGAAGTCGCTCTGCGCGCCGCAGATGACGAGGTGCGTCACGCCGAATCCCTTCAGCACCGCATCCAGTTCGGTCTTGTGGAACGAGTCCGGCGAGGTCTTGAACACGCGCCGGTCGTCCGGCGTCACGTGCAGGCGGTCGTCGATCTGCCAGCCCTCGCTGCCGTGGCGCAGCGGCTCGTAGCCGTCTTCCTCGTGCTGCACGAAGACCACAGGCGTGCCGCTCTCCCGCGCCTGCGCGATCAGGCCGTTGATGCGGCCGATCACGGCCTCGACCTCGTGGCAGGCGTACTCGCCGACGCAGAGCGCGCGTTGCAGGTCGATGATGAGCAGGGCAGTGGTCATGGCATCCGGCCGTTGGCGATGAACGATGACGGCCAGCATACCGGCGAGGCCGCCGTGACTGCCGATCGTCATGTCATCCGGCGCTGTCCCCGCTTTGTGGTGTGCGCCCGCCTCAGAACTTGTAGTTCAACACCACCCGCATCGCGCGGTTGTCGCCGCGGATGTTGTTGGGCTTGTCGAGGTTGAGGTTGTCGCCGCCCAGCCGGTTGGGCGTCGCCCCCGGCTGTGGCGCGTTGCCGATCCAGTCGTCGAAGCCGCCGTAGTTGTCGGCGCCCAGCACGTTCAGCACGTCCAGTCGCAGCGCGACCTGGTGGATGCCGTACTTGAAGGCCTTGCCGATGCTGATGTCGACCTGGCGGAAGCTCGGTGAATCGCCTTCCACCAGGAAGCACTGCGGCGTGCCGCCGATGCAATTCGTCAGACGCCGCGGGAAGCCGCTCGCGTACGTGCCCTTCGCCGAGAAGGTCAGCCCCCAGGGCAGCAGCTTGTCCGTCATGAACGCGCCGACCAGCCGGTGCCGGTCCACCAGCGTGCTCGGATTCCAGCCGCGACCCGCGCGGCCGTAGGTCCAGTCGAAGGTGTCGTTGCTCCATTGGAGGTTGGTGGTCTTCGCGTCGCTGTAGGTGTAGGCCAGCGTGGCCGTCCAGCCGGACGATTCCGAGTACGGCTTCTCCGCCTTCACGAACACCGAGTCCGTCCGCGTCCGGCCGATCGAATCGCCGAGCACGACCTGACCGAAGCCTGGCGGCCCACCCCATAGCGGATCGATGGACGACTGCTGCGCGAAGCCGCCGTTGGCATCGCGGTTGCCGCTGAACCAGACGAACTGGTTCTTCGCCTCGACGCGGCTCAACGCGATCTCGCCGTTCCACGTCTTCGTGAGCGCCTGCCGCAGCCCGATGCTGAACTGGTCCGCATAGGGCATCTTCAGGTCGTTGCGGATCAGCCAGATCTCGCCGCCGGTCGCCTGGTTCTTCTGCAGCTCGTCGAGCGCGTGGTTGGCCATCGTGCGGTCGTAGCTGCGGCCGTAGCCGCCGAAGACCACCGTGTTGCGGTTGCCGAAGACGTCGTAGGAGAAGCCGACCCGCGGCGCGATCGCGTTCTTGAAGGCCTTGCGGGAATTGCCGCTGCTGATGTACTGCGACACGTCGATGCCGCCCTTGGCCAGCGACTGCGCGTAGGTCTGCCCCGCCGGCGGCACGATGCCGTAGCGCTCGCCGTCCAGCGCCATCAGCGCCGCGATGCGGTCCGCCGGCGTCGCGTACGCGTTGTTGAGCATGTTGTCCTCGTAGTCCCAGCGGACGCCGAGGTTGAGTTCGAGCTTGTTGGTGACGCTCCAGTCGTCCTGCAGGTACAGCCCCCACTGCTTGTTCTTGAAGCTGGCGCCCGAGGCCGCCGACGCGCGCCGGATGTTGCACTGCGCGCTGGTGCTGCCGTTGTTGGAGACGTTGGTGCCCAGGCAGTTCGTGCCGTCCCAGTAGGGCAGGCCGGTGACGTTGTCGATCAGCACCTCGACCGCGTCGACCGAGTTGGCCGTGCCGCTGAGGTCGTAGCGCATGTCCTTCAGCTTCACACCGCCCTTGAGCACGTGGCCGTCGAAGCCGGTGTAGGTGAGCTCCTCCGACACGAAGGTGCCGCGTTGCTTGCGCCGCTGCGCGTCCGGCGAGCCGCCGTCCAGGATCACGTCCTGCGACGCCGTCAGCACCTGCGGCGAGGCCGTCGACACCTTGTAGCGGACCAGCGCCGTGTCCGACGCCGACTTCGGATTCCAGAGGTAGTCCTCGTAGCCGATGCGCGCCTCGCTGAGCCAGTCGTCGCGCGACCACTCGTGCTTGAGGTCGATGCGGGTCTCGTCGTTGCGGCGCTCCTTGTCGTTGCCGGGCAGCGAGAGGTTGCGGTCCTCGGCGATGCGGTCGGTCTCGCGGCGCAGCCGCGCGCTGAGGGTCAGGCGATGCTCGTCGTTGAGCTGCGCGTCGAGCTTGCCGAAGAACAGGTCCTCGTGGAATGGGTCGACCTGGTTGCCGCGTCGCGCGAGCAGCTCCGGCACGATGCCGGCGTTGGGCAGCTTCTCGAAGTTCTGGCCCGCGATCTGGCGCGAGTCCTCGATGCGTTTGGCGTCGTAGGCGACGAAGAAGTGCAACTTGTCCTTGACGATCGGACCGCCGACGCTGCCGCCGTACTCGTACTTCTCCGACGACGGCCGCGGGATGCCCTGGGCCTCGCGCTCCTTCTCGAGCGAGTTCATCGATCGCCAGTTGGTGCCGGTGCGGTCGCCGTAGAGCTCGCCGTGGAACTCGTTGGTGCCGGACTTCGTCACCGCCGTGATCGCGGCGCTGCTGACCTGGTCGAACTCGGCCTTGTAGTTCTGCGTCAGCACCTTGTATTCGGCAATCGCCGACTGCGGGAACGGGTTGCCGCGCGTGTCCGACTGGCCGCTGACGCCGCCGCGCAGGATGTTGTTCTTCTGGCCCACGCCGTCGATGAAGACGTTGAGGTGGTCGAAGTCCTGCGCGCCCGACTGCACGCGGCTCAGGCCGCTGGAGTCGGTCGAGAACGCGACGCCCGGCGCCAGGTCCGCCGCGCTGAGGAAGTTGCGCGTGTTCTGCGGCAGCGCCTCGATCATGCGCTGCGACACGACGGTGCCCAGCTGCGAATCCTTGACGCCTTGCCGGCTTGCGTTGCCTTCGACGGTCACCGTGCCGAGCTGGATCGCATCCGGCGTGTCTGCCACCGGCACTGCGCCGAGGTCGAGCGACGCGCTCTCGCCGACGGACAGCGTGATGCGCTCGGTCTTGATCGGCTTGCCGTCGGCGCCGGCGACGCTGACCACGTACTCGCCAGGCGCGATGCCGATCAGCGCGTAGCGGCCGTCCGCACGCGTGCTGGTGCGGTAGCGGGCGCCGTTGGCGCTGTTGGTGGCGGTGACCGACAGACCGCCGGGCTGGATGCCGGACGGCGCGGTCACAAGACCGCGCACCGTCGCACGGCTCACCTGGGCCTGCGCGGAGGTCGCCACGCCGGCGGCGAGCGCGACAGCGACGGCCAGCGCCAGCGCGGGCCGGGCGAAGCAAGGGTGTTTTGCGGTCGTCGACCGCGAGGGGCGAGGGGCGGTCATCGACCGCTTCAGGTGGACGGACCGGCCTTGGCGCGGCGCATCTGCTCCGCGAAGACCTGTTCCATCGCCTTCTTTTCAGGCAGCACGTACACGATGCCGCCGCGCTTGCCGAAGGTCGGCCAGAGCGTCTGCTCGAAGAATTTCACCGGCATGTTGATGCAGCCGAAGCTGATGCGGTTGTCCTTGGGCGTCGGCGAGGCGAGCCGCTCCAGCCGACGTTCCGCGGGGTTGGTCGGGCGCACGCGGTGCATGGACACGGCGGCGTCGTAATCGACCCAGAGCACGTCCTCATGCCCGGCGTTCTTGCCGGGCTGCGCGACGAAGCGGCCGGCCGGCGTGGTGCGCTCGTTCGGGCGCACCTCGGCGATGGGCCTCAGGCCGATGCCCGCGACGCTGTCGTCGCCGGCGGCGTAGCCCAGCAGCACCGGCGTGGTCGCCTGGAGCTTGCCTTCGGGGCTGAACACCAGCACCTGGGCCTGGCGCTTGTCGAGGATCGCGAACGGTCGACCGTTGTGATCCCAGCCCGCCATCACCCATTGGGCGAGCTGGCGGGCCTGCTTGGAAACCTTGGTCTTGCCGAAATCGGCCTTGCCGGTCCGCAACACTGGCGCGGGGGCGTGGACGACCGGCTGGACCGGGGCGGGGGTGGTGTGACGGGCCACGACGGGCGGAGCCGGCCGCAGCTGCTTCATCAGGAAGGTGGCCGCCGGCCAGGCCAGCAGCGCGCCGGCCAGGCCCAGGACCAGACCCTGCGCCGCCCATCCCGCGCGTTCCCGCAGGTGCTCCGGGATCCACCCCGAAACCAGCCTCGAGGGCGGCTTCGGTGGCGGCGGATCGCTGAAGTAGTACCCGCTGGAGGCGCGCAGCATGGTGGGCTTTCAGGGAGAGGCTAAGTCCGGGCGTGGCGGCGTAGGACGCTCACCGATCAGTTGCGGTCGGCGCGCGGAGCCGGCGTGCCGGCGCTGGTCGGTTCGGTCGGCAGCGGATCCTGCTGCGACTGCGGCTGCTGGTTCTGCCACTGGTCCGTCGAGGACGGCTGGGTCTGTTGCGACTGCGCTTCAGGCGTGGTCTGGTCCTGCTGCGTGGTCGCCTGGTTCGACTGGTCGGCCGGCGTCATGCTCTGGTCGGCAGGGGCCTGCTGTTCCGTCTGCGTGGCGGGGTACTGTTCCTGCGTGGCCTGGGTCTGGGTCGACTCGGTCGAGTTCTCGACCTGCGCATAAGCCAGGCCCAGCACGCTGGCGAAAGCGGTCAGGGCGACGGCAC
This sequence comes from Roseateles sp., assembly GCF_036486225.1. Classification (GTDB taxonomy): domain Bacteria; phylum Pseudomonadota; class Gammaproteobacteria; order Burkholderiales; family Burkholderiaceae_C; genus Roseateles. Next base: position 7,680 of record NZ_DASVNZ010000159.1, read on the forward strand.
CGGTCACGAGGGATTTGGTTGCGTTCATTTGGGTCTCTCCTTTGGGCTTGAGGGGCCGATCGGTGGAGATCGGTTAGGACCAACTTTGGACCGTCGGAGGGGAGTCGGACGTGGGCTGATGTCGCGAGGGTTTGTAGGACAACCGGCAGGTTTCACCCCGATACATCCGCGTGTTCATCGGGGCAAACGGCGATCCCTGGAGGCGTCGCGCCCCTGGCGGACGCTCAAGAAAAAACCGGACGGCCCCTGAAGGGCGGTCCGGTGAAGAAGGCGCTGATGGACGCCTTCGGAGACAGGAGACATCTGAACAATAGGCATTCACCCCGATCGCATAAATGCTGCGCCGCGCAACGCACCGTTGTGGGGACCTCAACAATCCGCCCTGGTGCCGGGCCGGCCCCCATGCCGCCTGGGGATCCCACCGCCTCCAGGGGGTGTTGTGCGTTGATCGCCCAAACTCCCGACGGCACATTCGGTTACCGCCCGGCGTTTCATAGCTGCCGGCTGTCGGTTTCGTGCGATAGATGTCCGCTCGCTATGTGTGGTTGTCAATGGATGTCAGTGACATGCGTCAAGATCGCGCCCGCCGCGAGCGTTCTGCGCCAACTTTTTCAGCCCGTCACCAGAAATCGATTTCCTAACGGTTTCTTGATGCCGAAGGGGACGGGGAGGTCGGAACACGGGACGCGGCCGGACGGTACCGTTTGAGGGTTCGTTGCCGTTCGACATCAGCGGGCCGCGTCGCGGCCGCCTTTCATTGTTTGAGGAGGACCCATGTCTACTGTGCTGACCGATCAGGGCGGCGGATCCGCCGGCGCTAGCTGGCTGGACAAGGAGCGCACCATCGCCGCTCCCGGTTTCAACCGCTGGCTGGTGCCGCCGAGCGCGCTCGCCATCCACCTGTGCATCGGGATGGCCTACGGCTTCTCGGTGTTCTGGCTGCCGCTGTCCAAGATGCTGCAGACCGCCGGTACCGGCGCCGCGTGCGGCAAGGATGTGGGCTTCTTCGCCCAGCTGTTCACCACCCAGTGCGACTGGAGCGTCGCGACCCTGGGCTGGATGTACACGCTGTTCTTCGTGTTCCTCGGTTGCGCGGCCGCGATCTGGGGCGGCTGGCTGGAACGCGCCGGTCCTCGCAAGGCCGGTCTGGTGTCGGCCGTGTGCTGGTGCGGCGGCATGCTGATCTCCGCGATCGGCATCCACACCCACCAGTTCTGGATGATGATCCTCGGCTCCGGCGTGATCGGCGGCATCGGACTGGGCCTGGGCTACATCTCGCCCGTGTCGACGCTGATCAAGTGGTTCCCGGACCGCCGCGGCATGGCGACCGGCATGGCCATCATGGGCTTCGGCGGCGGCGCGATGATCGGTTCGCCGCTGGCCGTCGAACTGATGAAGCACTTCGCCACCCCGACCGACGCGGGCGTGATGCAGACCTTCGTCGTCATGGCCGTCGTGTACTTCCTGTTCATGGTCGCCGGCGCGCTGGGTTACCGCGTGCCGCCCACCGGCTGGAAGCCTGAAGGCTGGACGCCGCCGGCGGCGCAGGCCAGCAACACCATGATCACGCAGCGCCACGTGCACGTGAAGAAGGTCTGGGGCATCCCGCAGTTCTGGCTGGTGTGGATCGTGTTGTGCATGAACGTGTCCGCCGGCATCGGCGTGATCGGCATGGCCAGCCCGATGCTGCAGGAGATCTTCGGCGGCTCGCTGATCGGCGTGCAGGCCAAGTTCGCCGAGCTCGACAAGACGCAGCTGGCCGCGATCGCCGCGATCGCCGGCGGCTTCACCGCGCTGCTGAGCCTGTTCAACATCGGCGGCCGCTTCGTGTGGGCGTCGCTGTCGGACAAGCTGGGCCGCAAGCTGACCTACACCGTGTTCTTCGTGCTGGGCGGCCTGCTGTACGCCAGCCTGCCGAGCAGCGCGGCCGCCGGCCACAAGCTGGCCTTCGTGGGCGCGGTCTGCATCATCCTGTCGATGTACGGCGGCGGCTTCGCCACCGTGCCGGCCTACCTGGGCGACCTGTTCGGCACGCAGATGGTGGGCGCGATCCACGGCCGCCTGCTGACCGCGTGGGCGACCGCCGGCATCCTGGGCCCCATCGTCGTGAACTACATGCGCGACTACCAGCTGGGTCTGGGCATCCCGCGCGAGCAGGTCTACAACCAGACGATGTACATCCTGGTGGGCATGCTGGTCATCGGCCTGCTGGCCAACCTGGCCATCCGCCCGGTTGCCGACAAGCACTTCATGACCGACGCCGAACTGGCCGTCGAGAAGAAGCTGGCGCACGAGAAGGCCGCCGCCGCCGAAGTGGGCAGCGGCCCGGGCGCCGGCTCCGCGACGCCGACCGCGCTGGTCGCGCTGGCCTGGCTGGCCGTGGGCATCCCGCTGGCATGGGGCATCTATCGCACGCTGCTGAGCGCCGCGAAGTTCTTTTCTTGACCCTCACTGCACGGCGCTGACTGCCAGCGCCGATACTGTGAACACGATGGCAGGCCTCGGTCTGCCATTCTTCCTTTCTAGCGAGGGGCGGGCCGAGTGCCGGGCCGTCCCAAGCCGGCCCGCCACCCCCTCGGGGGGTGGTTTGAACGGGCCGCGGCCCGATCAAACCGGGGGTACACATGAGCGAGCAGAAGATCCACTTCTACAAGGGACCGGCCGGTGGCTGGGGCGCGCTGAAGAGCGTCGCGAAGCACCTGCAGGCACAGGGCGTCGCGGTGAAGGGGGCGAAGACGCTGCTGTCGGCCAACCAGGCGGACGGTTTCGACTGCCCCGGCTGCGCCTGGCCCGATCGGGATCACCGCTCGACCTTCGAGTTCTGCGAGAACGGCGCCAAGGCGATCGCCGCCGAGGCGACCGCGCACCGCGCCACGGCCGAGGTGCTGGGCGGACACACCGTCAGCGAGCTGGCCGAGTGGTCCGACTACGACCTCGAGAACATGGGCCGCATCACCGAGCCGCTGGTCTACGACCGCGCCACGGACCGCTACACGCCCATCGCCTGGGACGACGCCTTCGAGCTGATCGCCGCGCGCCTGAACGCGCTGAGCAGCCCCAACGAGGCGATGTTCTACACCTCGGGCCGCGCCAGCAACGAGGCCGCGTTCCTGTACCAGCTGTTCGTGCGCGAGTTCGGCACCAACAACTTCCCCGACTGCTCGAACATGTGCCACGAGCCCAGCGGCCAGGGCCTGAAGCCGACCATCGGCATCGGCAAGGGCACGGTGACGCTGCACGACTTCGAGAAGGCGGACGCGATCTTCATCATGGGCCAGAACCCTGGCACCAACCACCCGCGCATGCTGGGCGAGCTGCGCGAGGCCTCCAAGCGCGGCTGCAAGATCGTCAGCTTCAACCCGCTGCGCGAGCGCGGCCTGGAGCGCTTCGCCGATCCGCAGGACAAGATGGAGATGGCGACGCTGGGCAGCACGCCGATCTCGACCAACTACTTCCAGCTGCGCATCGGCGGCGACATGGCCGTGATGAAGGCGCTGTGCAAGCGCGTCTTCGAGCTGGACGACGAGGCGGTGGCCGCCGGCGGCGAGCGCGTGCTGGACCTGGGCTTCATCGCCGAGCACACCCACGGCATCGAAGAATTCGAAGCCAGCATCCGGGCCGAAAGCTGGGAAGCGCTGGAGGCCGAATCCGGCCTGTCGCAGGAGCAGCTCTGCGCCGCCGGCGACCTGTATGCGCAGGCCAAGCGCGTGATCATCTGCTGGGGCATGGGCATCACCCAGCACCAGCACTCGGTCGCGACCATCCAGCACATCGCCGCGCTGCTGATGCTGCGCGGCAACCTGGGCCGCGAAGGCGCGGGCGCCTGCCCGGTGCGCGGCCACTCCAACGTGCAGGGCGACCGCACGATGGGCATCTACGAGAAGCCGCCCAAGACGCTGCTGGACCGCCTCGGCCAGGTGTTCGGTTTCGAGCCGCCGCGCGAGAACGGCTACGGCACCGTCGAATCCATCCAGGCGATGCTGGACGGCAAGGGCAAGGTGTTCTTCGCCCTGGGCGGCAACTTCGCCTCGGCGACGCCGGACACGATCGCGACCTGGAAGGCGCTGCGCAACACCGACCTGACCGTCCACGTGACGACCAAGTTCAACCGCAGCCACACCATCCACGGCAAGGAGGCGCTGGTGCTGCCGTGCCTGGGCCGCACCGAGATCGACATGCAGGCCGCCGGCCCGCAGGGCGTGACGGTGGAGGACTCGATGAGCATGGTGCACATCTCCAGCGGCATGAACGCGCCGGCGTCGGAGCATCTGCTGTCGGAGCCGATGATCGTGGCGCGCCTGGCGGCCGCGACGCTGAAGGGCCGTTCGAAGACGCCGTGGCTGTGGCTGGTGGAGGACTACTCGCGCATCCGCGACAAGATCGAGGAAGTCTTCGACGACTTCGCCGGCTTCAACGAGAAGATCAAGGTGCCGGGCGGCTTCCGTCTGCGCAACACCGCGTCGGAGCGGGTCTGGAACACGCCGACCGGCAAGGCCAACTTCATCGCCTACAAGCTGCCGACGGACACGCCGCTGCATCAGGCGCGCGCGCGGCTGCGCGGCGACGAGAAGACGGTGGTCTTCAACCTGGCGACGGTGCGTTCGCACGACCAGTACAACACGACGATCTACGGCAACGACGACCGCTACCGCGGCGTGTGGGGCCATCGTCGCGTGGTGTTCATCAACAAGGACGACCTGAAGGCGATCGGCATGAAGGCCGGCGAGTGGGTCGACATCACCAGCGTCTACAGCGACGGCGACACGCGTCGTGCCGAGAAGTTCGTGCTGATCGAGTACGACATCCCGCGCGGTTGCCTGGCCAGCTACTTCCCGGAGACCAACTCGCTGGTGCCGCTGAGCAGCGTGTCCATCGGCGCCGGCACGCCGACGTCGAAGTCCATCCCGGTGGTGCTGACGCTGCGCACGCAGGACGCGCCGCTGCCGCAGGACCAGGCCCGCTCGGTGGCGGGCGTGAGCGCCTGAGGACGCGACCATGAGCGCAGCCGGCGCGCCCGCCGCTGAGATCCGGGACGACCCCGACCGTCAGGTCGAAGAGGGGGTCGAGGAGATCGAGGACGACGGCGACGTGGCCGCGCAGGCGCGCTTCGCGTTGGAGACGCTGGCGGAGCTGGACGGCGGCAACGGCGTGTCGCTGCCGCGGCTGGCCAAGCGCACGGGGCTGCGCGTCAGCGTGCTGCTGCGGCTCTACACCTTGATGAGCGATGCGCGCGTCGGCGACGCGCAGGGACCCGGCTGGGTGCGCCTGCACGTGGATGAAGACGGTCGATGGATCGCCCGCATCACGCCGGCGGGTCGCGGCGATGGCGCGGACGACGCGGTCGCGGAGACGGCGCGATGAGCGACCCCATGAGCGACCCCATGAGCGAAACCTGCGCGCCGCCCGACGATGACGACGCACCGCTGCCGTCCGCGCTGATCGCGGTGCGGCCGGAGCGGCTCGGCGCCACGCGCGCGGCGGACGAGGAGTTCGTCGCCGAGGAGGTGCCGATCGCGCTCGAGTACAACGGCCTCTCACACGCGGTGATGCTGGCGACGCCGCTGGACCTCGAGGACTTCGCGCTCGGCTTCTCGCTGACCGAAGGGCTGCTGGCCTCGCCGGCGGATCTGCTCGACGTGGAAGTGCGGACGCGGCCCAACGGTGTCGCGCTACAACTGCGCGTGACGGCACGCTGCGAGGCGCTGCTGAAAGAGCGGCGCCGCAGCATGGCCGGTCGCACCGGCTGCGGCCTCTGCGGCACGGACAACCTCGATCAGGTGTTCCGCGTGCCCGATCGGCCAGTGCCAGCGTTGCCCGCAGGGCTCGCCGACGCCGATGCCCTCGTGCCCGCGCTGTCGCGCGCGATGCGGGAACTCGCCGCCGCGCAGCCGCTGCAGCAACGCACGGGCGGCATCCACGCCGCCGCCTGGTGCCGCCCCGATGGCAGCGTCATCCTCGCTCGCGAAGATGTCGGCCGCCACAACGCACTCGACAAGCTGATCGGCGCCATGGCCAAGGCCGGCATCGACGCGTCCCAAGGCTTCGCCGCCGTCACCAGCCGCGCGAGCTTCGAGATGGTCCAGAAGGCGGCGATCGCCGGCATGCCGATGCTGGCCGCCGTCAGCGCGCCCACGCACCTGGCGATCCGCACGGCGCAGTCCTGCGGACTGCGGCTCGCGGGCTTCGTCCGCGAAGGCCGGGCGACGCTCTACGCCTGAGCGCTTCAGAACTTGCAGCCCATGCCCAACTGGGCCATCACGTCGATCTGAGCCGATCCATCCGCCTTGCGGCTGAGCTTGGACGGCATCCGGAATCGCGCGGCGCACTCCGTCGCGTCGAGTCCCAGGCCCCGCAGCATCTGCTTGGGGCCTTCCATGCCGATGCTGACCGCGTGATGCGCACGCTTGGGCGGCGGGCCGATGGGCGCTCCCTCGCGCGGGAGTTCGACGACCTGGATGTCGAGGCCCCGGCTCAACATCACATTGGATCGCGAACTGTCGGCACGGGCCGCCGGAGACGACTGGAGCCGCGTCCGCAACGCGGCGAGCGACGCCTGCAGCGCCAGGGGCCGGCGCGCTGGTTCAGTCGGCGTCGTCGCCTCGGCCGCCGGGGCTTCCGTCGCGGCAGCCCAGGGGGCTGACGCCGAAGGCGCCGGATCCGCCGCCGCAGGCGCGGCCACCGCCATGCCCGCGACGCCGAGCGTCGCCGCCGCGCCGACGACCTTCCGCCATGTTCTCTGTGTGGCGTGCCCCATGTGGTCCTCCAAGCTCCAACCCGCGAGCCCTCACGGTGCGCGCGGGTGCTGAAGCGCGGCTGAAGCCGAGGTCAGGACTTTCCCCCGTGGGCATGGGGGATCTCAGTCGAGCGTCTGCCGGTATCTGAGCAGCGCGATGGTTCCCGCGACCAGCAGGAAGACCAGCATCGGCCAGAGCTCCGGCACCAGCTGCTGGAACGAGTTCCCCTTGAGCATGATCCCGCGCACGATGCGCAGGAAGTGCGTCAGCGGCAGCGCCTCACCGATCACCTGCGCCCATCGCGGCATGCCGCGGAACGGGAACATGAACCCCGACAGCAGCATCGACGGCAGGAAGAAGAAGAACGTCGCCTGCAGCGCCTGCAACTGGTTCTTCGCCAGCGTGGAGAAGGTGAATCCCACCGCCAGATTGGCGAGCATGAACACGCCGATCATCGCCAGCAGCAGCGTGAAGCTGCCCGCCATCGGGATCTGGAACAGCAGCGCCGCCGCCAGCAGGATCACCCCCAGCTGCACGTAGCCCAGCACGATGTAGGGCAGGATCTTGCCGATCATGACCTCCAGCGGTCGCACCGGCGTCGCGAGCAGGTTCTCCATCGTGCCGCGTTCGCGCTCACGCGTCATCGCGAGTCCCGTGAGCATCACCATCGTCATCGTCAGGATCGTGCCGATGAGGCCCGGCACGATGTTGTAGCGGGACAAGCCCTCCGGGTTGTAGCG
>NZ_DASVNZ010000180.1:0-26293 GCF_036486225.1 Roseateles sp.
TGTCGCCTCGCCCTGCATCAACATCTGCAAGATGCACGAGCCCACCGCGCTGTGCCGCGGCTGCGCACGCACCATCCCCGAGATCGCCGGATGGAGCAAGTCCGACGACGAGTCGCGGATCCGGCTGCTCAACCTGCTGCCCGAGCGGCGCGCGTTGCTGGCATCGCACGGCGCCCTCGCGACGGCGCCGCCGCGCGATTGACGGCGGCGTACGGCCACGTCCCCACCCTCACCCCTCCCTCTCCCGCCCTGCGGGAGAGGGGGCCTTCAGCCAGCGACGCGACCAGGAGGCGCCTGATCATGCGCACGATCGATTTCTACTTCGACCCGATCTCGCCTTACGCCGCGCTCGCCTTCGAGCGGCTGCCCGAGGCGCTGGCCGGTCGCAGCATCGCGGTCCGCTACGTGCCCGTGCTCTTCGGCGCGGTGCTGAAGTCGCTCGACAACAAGGGCCCCGCGGAGATCCCGGGCAAGCGCGACTGGACCTACCGCCAGGTGTCGTGGCTCGGCCATCGGCTCGGCGTGCCGCTGGATCTGCCGGCGGCGCATCCATTCAACCCGCTGCCGCTGCTGCGCCTGCTGTGGGCCACGGCGCCCGCAGGCCAGACGCCGGGCCGTTATGCGGTCGAGCGCGTCTTCCACCACATCTGGCGCGGCGGGCTCGACGCGGCCGATCCGCAGCGGCTCGCGGAACTGGCGGCGGACCTGGCGCCGATGCGCGACCCGGCCTCCGCCGAGGTCAAGACCGCGCTGCGCGAGGCCACCGATGCCGCCGTCGCGCGCGGCGTCTTCGGCGTGCCCACGATGGCCGTCGATGACAAGCTCTTCTGGGGACTCGACGCGATCGACATGCTCACCGGCTACCTCGACGGCGACGCGTGGTTCGACGGTCCCGCGTGGGACCTCGCGAGGACCTTGCCGGTAGGCGTGCAGCGCGGCTGAGCGCGAGGGCTCGCCAGAGGCGGCGAGGGGCGTTTTTCCTCGAATGTCGCCGTAGGGACATACCCTCTGCTGCGGCGCAAAGATCCCGAAATTCCGCATCGAGAAATACGAAGCGAGGGTTGCACCCGGGTTTGTCAGCCAGAGGCAAGCAAGTCGTCAGAAACGGGTCAGAGCGCGCTCGGATAGTCGCCCCCCAAGGGCCATCGGTCGATGGCTCTGGGAATCCCGAGGAGACAATCCCATGGCAACTGCAAGCGCAGTGACCACCAATGCGCCGATGACGGCCGAAGAGAAGAAGGTCATCTTCGCCTCTTCGCTGGGCACGGTGTTCGAGTGGTACGACTTCTACCTGTACGGCTCGCTCGCCGCGATCATCGGCAAGCAGTTCTTCACCGGTCTCGATCCGACCGCCCAATTCATCGCGTCGCTGATGGCGTTCGCGGCGGGCTTCATCGTGCGTCCGTTCGGCGCGCTGGTGTTCGGCCGTCTGGGCGACATGATCGGCCGCAAGTACACCTTCCTGGTGACCATCCTGATCATGGGCCTGTCGACCTTCATCGTCGGCGTGCTGCCCACCTACGACACCATCGGTCCCGCCGCGGCGGTGATCCTGGTCGGCCTGCGCCTGCTGCAAGGCCTGGCACTGGGCGGTGAATACGGCGGTGCCGCGACCTACGTCGCCGAGCACGCCCCGCACGGCAAGCGCGGCGCGTACACCTCGTGGATCCAGACCACGGCGACGCTGGGCCTGTTCCTGTCGCTGATCGTCATCCTGGGCACCCGCACGGCGCTCGGCGAGGCGACCTTCGCGGCCTGGGGCTGGCGCATCCCGTTCATCGTGTCCATCCTGCTGCTGGCCATCAGCGTGTGGATCCGGCTGTCGATGAACGAGTCGCCCGCCTTCCAGAAGATGAAGTCCGAGGGCAAGACCTCCAAGGCGCCGCTGTCCGAGTCCTTCGGCCAGTGGAAGAACCTGAAGGTCGTGCTGCTGGCGCTGTTCGGCCTGGTGGCCGGCCAGGGCGTGGTCTGGTACACGGGCCAGTTCTACGCGCTGTTCTTCCTGCAGAGCGTGGTCAAGGTCGACCCGGCCGCGGCCAACATCATGGTGGCCGTCGCGCTGCTGATCGGCACGCCGTTCTTCGTCGTGTTCGGCACGCTGTCCGACAAGATCGGCCGCAAGCCCATCATCATGGCGGGCCTGCTGCTGGCGATCCTGACCTACTTCCCGCTGTTCAAGGCGTTGACCAACGCGGCCAACCCGGACCTCGCCAAGGCCCAGGCGACCGCGCAGATCACGCTGACGACCGATCCGGCGCAATGCTCCTTCCAGGGCAGCCCGATCGCGCGCGACGTGGACTTCGTGACGCCTTGCGACATCGCCAAGCGCGCCCTGGCGCAAGCCGCGGCGAACTACGAGACGCTGCCCGGCGCGGCCGGTTCCGGTACGCTGAAGATCGGTGACAAGGTCATCGAGGCGCCGAGCGCCACGCTGACCGCCGGCGGCCACAAGTTCGACGAGGACAGCGCGAAGAAGATCGCCGCGTTCAAGAAGGACCTGGGCGATGCGATGAAGGCGGCGGGCTACCCGGCCAAGGCCGATCCGGCCAAGGTCAACACGCCGCTGGTGATCGCGATCCTCGCGGTGCTGGTGCTGTACGTGACCATGGTCTACGGCCCGATCGCCGCGATGCTGGTGGAGCTGTTCCCGACGCGGATCCGCTACACCTCGATGAGCCTGCCGTACCACATCGGCAACGGCTGGTTCGGCGGTCTGCTGCCGTCGATCAGCTTCGCGATGGTGGCGCAGAACGGCAACATCTATCACGGCCTCTGGTACCCGATCGGCATCGCCGCCATCACCCTGGTGATCGGCCTGCTGTTCGTGCGCGAAACCAAGGACGTGGACATCTACGCCCGCGACTGAGCGAGCGAAGGCACGATGGCATCGGTGCTCCGGCGCTGATGCCGCCAACGACAAGGGCGGCCTCTCGGCCGCCCTTGTTCCTTTGCGCGCCTCGGTCCCGCCGTCAGCCGGCGGCCTTCATCTGCTGCGCCTTCGCTAGCACGGAGGACGCGTATTCCGCGGCCTTGATCTCGCGGCCGTAGGAGTCGGTCGCGCCCGGCGCCCAGTTGTCGCCGCCGTTGTACTTCTGCAGCATGTTGGTGGCGTCGCCGCCCTTATCCGCGAGGATCACGCCGGCCATGGCGACCTGGTCCTTCGGATCGTTGTGGTCGTAGGCGTGGCCCATCTTTTCCTGGAACTTGCCGGCGTAGGCCTGGCGGGTGCCGGGCTCGACCTGCATCAGGCCGTCGCCCGCGCTGGGGCTGCCGTTCAGGCCCTTGCCGAACTGGCTTTCCTTCTCCATCTGCGCGGCCAGGATGTAGGGATCGACACCGGTCTTCCTGCCGGCCTCCTGGCAGTCCTTCCACAGTTCCGCGGGCATACCCGCGGGGCCCTTGCCGCCGCTGGCCGAGGAGACGTCGCCCACGTCCGACGGCGAGCCGGCGTTCGACACGGGCGGCGCATAGGTCGGTTGCTGGGCCTGGTAGGCGTTGTTCGGCTGGTAGGGGTTGGATGCGCCTTGCGGGCCGCCGGCGCCCGATGCGCCTTGAGGACCGCCCACGCCTTGCGGAGCGCCCGCGCCGGAAGCGCCCGAGGGCCCACCGCCGCCACCGCCGCCGCCTCCACCCTGCGCGCCTTGCTGCTGCTGTTGCAGCGCCTTCATGAGCTCGTTGATCAGGAGGTTGAGGATCTGGAGGATCACCTCGGTCAGTTTGGCCTGGATCTCGGCGGCGCCGCCCGGCGCCTGCGACAGGCCCTGGAGGCCTCCCGCCTGGCCGAGGGAATCGAGGCCGCCCAGGCCACCCAGGCCTCCGAGCGGTTGGGTCTGGAAGCTCACGGACATGGCAGGTCTCCTTCAGGGGTTGCTGACGACAAGAAAGCCATCTTGCGCACTCGCGTGCGCGCTGCCGGCCGGACCCGAAGCAGCGTCCCGATCCCCGAAGACATCGCGAAGACATCGCGAAGAGATCGCGGCCACATCGCGGCCACATCGCGGCCACTCCGATGAGATCGGCGTCCACCGTGCCGCTTCGCATCGACACGCAATGCTTCGCGGAGCGCGTTCCGGGCGGGCGGGTCGCATGCAAGGCTCGTTCCCAGCGGCCACCGTGAGCACCTCCACCATGTACCTGCAGTCCCCGCCTTCCTTCGACAGCACCGCCCCGTTCGATCCCATGTCGGGCAGCGGCGGCGGCTTCCCGTCCGTGCTGCCCGCGCCGGAGGCCGCCTGGTCGGGGCGGCGCATCCTGTCGGCTTGCCTGCTGCTGGCGTGCCGCATCGGCCGTCACGACGAGGCCGCGCCCATCGGGGCCGCGCTGGCGCGGGACCTGGGCGACGAACGCGCGGTCAGGGTGTTGATGGCGGTCGGCGCGCTGCTGGGCGGCGACGCGTCGGTGGGCCGTGCGGAGCTGGCGGGCGAGCAGCATTCCGGCGAGGCCGACGCGGGGACACTCGTGTTCGCGATGGTCGACCGCCTGGCGGGCGGCCAGCACGCGTGGCGTCCGCTGGTCGAGCGCGTGCTGTCCACCAGCAGCGACCCGACCTGGCGCGCGATCGCTTATGCGATCGAGCAGATCGGCTGAGCCGCACCGCATCACGCTGGATTCACGTCTGGATACCGGCGGCGCTCAGCCTGCTGTCAGGCTGGCTTCCCACAATGGCCTCCGACCCGGTCAGTCTGTCGCGACCGGCAACCTCAAGAGGATCTCGGAACCATGTGGAAAATCGTCGTTGGATTCATCGTCTTCGCCGCCATCGCGCTGTTCGTGCTGATGAAGAGCGGCGGCAACATCGACCTGACGGGCGAGAAACACGACGTGACCGGTGGTCACGCGGATCAGGCCGCGAGCGATGCGGCTTCGGCGGCCTTGGCGGCGGCCTCCGCGGCGCTGCCGGCCGAAGCGGCTTCCGTGGCCGCATCGGGCGCTTCGCAGTAAACGTCTGAACGTCCTCTCCGGTGAGCCCCTGCGCGACGCGGGACGCGTCGCGTGGAACCGGAGAATGGGGACCGGAAAATGGGGACCGGGGACCGGTCAACCGATCCGGTCCTCGCTAGCGGCGCGCAGCGGCGCGTCGACCGGCAGGCGCATCATCATCCAGGTGCCTTCGCCCGGGCGCGAGATGACCTCGATCTGACCGCCCAGCACGTTGGTCACGATGTTGTGCACGATGTGCATGCCCAGGCCCGATCCGCCCTTGCCGAGCTTGGTCGTGAAGAAGGGATCGAAGATCCGCCGCACGATCGACGCATCCATCCCGTGGCCGTTGTCGTCGACGCTCAGCTCCACCTGCGTCGCGTCGAGCCGGTGGCAGCTGACCCGCACCTCGCCCTGCGCCTCGCCCTCGAAGGCGTGGACCAGCGTGTTCATCAGCAGGTTGGTGAGGACCTGGCCGAGCGCGCCGGGATAGCTGCTCATGCGCAGGTCCGGCTGCAGGTCGGTGACGATGCGGAAGGGCGTGTGCTTGAAGCTGGGCTCGACCATCACGAGCACGTCCTCGACCACCTGCGCCAGCTCGAAGTCGCGCCGCGTGTCGCTGGTCTGGTCGATGGCGACCTGCTTGAAGTCCCGCACGAGGTCGGCCGCCTTCTGCACGTTGCGGTGCAGGATGTCCTGGCCGCGCCGCGTGTCCTTGGCGAGCTCCTCGAGCTGGCTGCGCCGCATCGGCGTGTTGTCGGTGAGCATGCGGTCGAGCTTGACCCAACGGTCCTCCAGCGCCGACACCACCGTCAGCGCGTTGCCCAGCGGCGTGTTGAGCTCGTGCGCGACGCCAGCGACCAGCCGGCCGAGCGAGGCCAGCTTCTCCGATTCGACCAGCTCGCGCTGCGCGGTCTTGAGGTTGGCCAGGGCCTGCGTGAGTTCGGCGTTGGATTCGGTCAGCTGCACCGTGCGCTGCGCCACCTGGTCCTCGAGCGTGCTGGCGTGGCCGCGCAGGTCGTCGAAGGCCTTCAGCAGCGCCAGCCGCATGCGCTCCATCGCCTTGCCGACGCGGGCGATCTCGTCCTCGCCGCCGAAGGCCAGCGGCTGGTCGAGCTGGCCGGACGCGAGTTCGTCGGCGGCCTCGGACAGGCGGGCCATGGGCCGCAGCACGCGGCGCTGCATCACGATGAGGATCAGGCCCAGCGACACCGTCAACGTCAGCAGGCTGCGCCACAGCGCGTTCCAGAGGTCGTCGCGCTTGCGCGCCATCAGTGGCTCGGCGCTCATGACGACGGTGAGCTTGGCGATCTCGCGTCCGTCGCGCAGCACGGAACGCGTCTCGCTGAGCGTCATCGCGTCGTCGGGCGTGCCGCGATGGAATTCGACGAAGGCCTGCTGCGCGGCGTTCTCCGTCACCACGACGGAAACGAAGCGCGGATCGTCGACCTGCGCCTTGACCATCGGTTCGGCCAGGTCGGGCGAGACCTGCCAGATCGGCTCCGCCAGCGACAGCGCCAGCACTTCCGAGACGCGCGACAGGTCGCGCTGGAGGTCCTCCATCACGACGCGGCGGCTCAACTGCTGCTCGTACAGCAGCACGCCGCCGGTCGGCAGGGCCAGGCCCGCCAGCAGCGCCAGGATCACGGCGCTGCGCAGAGAAGTCTTCATCAGGGCCACGTCCGTCCCTCTGTCCATCCCTTGTGACGACGGATTATGCGGGGCGACGGTGACGGCCTCATGCGGCGAAACGCTCATCCGCTGCCAGCACGGTCACGCGGTTGCGGCCGTGGGCGCGGGACGCCTGTAGCGCCTGGTCGGCGCGGCCGATGAAGTCGCGCGCGCTCTCGCCCTGGCCGAGCTGCGTGACGCCCACCGACAGGCTCAGGCGCCGGTCGGCGTCCGCCTGCAGCTGACCGACGCCGTGGCGCAGCTGTTCGGCCAGGGTGTAGGCCTCGTGCAGGCCGGCGCCGGGAATGAGCAGCGCGAACTCGTCGTCCTCGATGCGCGCGGCCACGTGGTGGCTCTGCGCGATGCTGCGCACGGCGTTGGCGACCTGCTGCAGCGTGTCGTTCAGGCGCGCCTCGCCGAGGCGTTCGCGCAGCGCCGGGAAATCGTCGATGTCGCCCAGCAGCAGGCATGGCGCCGTCGGCGTCCCCGCGTCGGGGCTCTGCAGGCAGTCGGCCAGCGCCCGGTCGAAGCCGCGCCGGTTGCTCAAGCCGGTCAGCGGGTCCAGCAGCGCTTCGCTGCGGGCGCGGTGGACCTCCTGCCGCAGCGAGGCGACTTCCTGGCGGCTCGCCTCCAGCTTGGCCATCAGGCCGTGGACCGCGTGGCCCATGTCCTGCGTGCCCTGCAGCGCGGCGGCCAGCACCTGGACGTGCTGGCCCGGCGCCGCGTCGCGCAATGAGCGTTCCCAGCCCTGCAGCGCCCGGGCGTACTGCTGCACCTGCTGGCCCGCCTGGTCGGTGCAGTCGGACACGCCGCGCAGCACGTCGCCGACGTCCTGCGCCAGGGTGACGGCCATCTGTTCGTCGAGCTCGGCGATGTGCTTGCGGTACAGCGCCCAGGTCTGCGGCTCGTCCAGCGTGCCGCCGTCCTGGGTCAGCCCCATCAGCTCGCGGCTGAGCGCGCCGTTCATCGCGGTCACGTGCTCGTACCAGACGGCGTACGTGACCGGATGCAGCGCGGCGCGCTGTCTGGACATCAACGGCAAGGCGGTGCGCAGCGCCTGGGCGCTCGCAGCGATGCTCTCGGTATATCTCATCGGCAGGGTCCCTCGCAGGTCCGGAACCTGTCACGTCCGTCGACGCGCGGTCCCTTGTCGTTTCCTTTTCCCCACTACCACCGGCCGCTTCGAGGCGGCTGGCGCCTCCGGACTTCGGCGTCCTGGTGCCAGGTCTTGAGGGCGCTGCCGCACATTGGGGATGAGGGACGCAACTATTCACGCGGGATGGGACAGGGGAAGGGACAAGGGCGGCAAGCTTGCATTGCCCCTTCGCGAATGCGTCGTGCGCGTCGATTCCTAGAATCGACCGCATGAGCAGTTCCCCCTCCGCGACGCCGGTCGCCCCCACCGATCCGGCCTCGGCGCGCGCGCCGCTCAGCGGGCTGCTGCTGGCCGTCGGCGGCGCGATCGGGTTCTCCGGCAAGGCGATCATCGTCAAGCTCGCCTATCGCCACGGCGTCGACGCCGTCACGCTGCTGATGCTGCGCATGCTGCTCGCGCTGCCTTTGTTCCTGCTGCTGGCCTGGTGGGCCGGCCGCGGCAAGCCGGCGCTGACCGGACGCGAGAAGCTCGCCGTGCTGGGCCTGGGCTTCAGCGGCTACTACCTTGCCAGCTTCCTGGACTTCGCCGGCCTGGCCTACGTCAGCGCCAGCTTCGAACGCCTCCTCCTGTACCTCAATCCGACCCTCGTGCTGATGCTCTCGTGGGCGATGTTCGGACGCCGCGTGACGCTGCGCCAGGCGGGTGCGCTGGCCGTCAGCTACGCCGGCGTGCTGCTGGTCTTCGGCCATGAACTGCAGGTCGCCGGCGCCAACGTGTGGCTGGGCGGCGGGCTGGTCTTCGGCAGCGCGGTGGCCTACGCGCTGTACCTCGTCTACAGCGGCGAATGGGTCAGGCGCCTGGGCGCCATGCGGCTCACCGGGCTGGCGACGTCGGTCGCGTGCGGCTTCTGCATTGCGCAGTTCCTGCTGTTGCGGCCGGTGTCGGGGCTCGCGGATCTCGCGCCGGCGGTGTGGTGGCTGTCGGTGCTCAACGCGCTGGCCTGCACCTTCGCGCCGGTGCTGATGGTCATGATGGCGATCGAGCGCATGGGGGCGGGTATCGCCGCGCAGACCGGCATGGTCGGTCCCATGTCCACGATACTGATGGGCGTGCTGATCCTCGACGAGCCGCTGACCGGCTGGGTCGTCGCGGGCACGGTGCTGGTGCTGGGCGGCGTGTGGCTGCTCGCACGCCAACGTCGCTGACGCGTCGACGCCTCTTTCTCCCTCTCCCGCTTGCGGGAGAGGGCAGGGGTGAGGGCCAGCGGCGGTGGCAGTGCGCAAGCCCTCTTGCAATCAAGAACGGAGATCGACATGGACTTGGGACTGACGGGCAAGTGGGCCCTGGTGTGCGCGGCCTCGAAGGGCCTGGGCGCGGGCTGCGCCGAGGCGCTGGCGGCTGAAGGCGTCAACGTGGTGATCACCGCGCGCGGCGAGGAAGCCCTGCAGGCGCAGGCCGCAAAGCTGCGCGCGATCAACCCGGCGGTGCAGGTCGTGGCCGTGGCCGGCGACATCACCACCGAGGCCGGCCGCGCCGCCGCGCTGGCCGCCGCGCCCCAGGTGGACATCCTGATCAACAACGCCGGCGGTCCGCCGCCCGGCGACTTCCGCGACTGGGAACGCGAGCAGTGGCTCGCCGCGCTGGAAGCCAACATGCTCACGCCGATCGCGCTGATCAAGGCGACGGTGGATCAGATGTCGGATCGCGGTTTCGGCCGCATCGTCAACATCACCTCGGGCGCGGTGAAGGCGCCGATCGACGTGCTGGGCCTGTCCAACGGCGCCCGCTCGGGCCTGACCGGCTTCGTCGCCGGCATCGCGCGCCAGTCGCGCATCGCCGGCCGCAACGTGACGATCAACAACCTGCTGCCCGGCGCCTTCGACACCGAACGCCTGCAGAAGACGATGGCCGCCGGCGCGCAGAAGTCGGGCCAGCCGGTCGACGACGTGCGCGCCAAGCGCATGTCGGCGATCCCGGCGCAGCGCTTCGGCAGCGCGGCGGAGTTCGGCGCCATCTGCGCGCTGATGTGCTCGTCCCACGCGGGTTATCTGACCGGGCAGAACATCCTGCTGGACGGCGGGTCGTACCCGGGCACGTTCTGACCGGGCGAGCGGGGATCCTCAGCCGAAACCTCAGCCGAATCGTCAGCGCTTGGCCGAGGACACCAGGATCCCCGCCGCGATCAGCGCGAAGGCCGCGCCGTGGAACCACGCCGGCCATTCGCCCAGCAGCGCGGCCGACATCAGCGCCGCGAAGACCGGCGTGAGGTTGCCGAAGAAGGCGGCCAGCGTCGGCCCCGCCTGGGCGACGCCCAGTCCCCAGCAGCGGTACGCGATCAGCGACGGCCCGATCGCCACATAGACGAGCGCCGCCGCCAGCGGCCAACCCCATTGCACCGGCGGCACGCCGACCGCCTGCTCCACGCCCGCCGAGGCCCAGCCGAAGGCGACACCGAACAGCATCTGCGCCATCAGCAGCGCGGACCAGTCCCAGTCGGGCCGGCGCTCGCCCTGCATGTGCGCGGGCGGTCGCGCCAGGAGCCAGCTGTAGAAGGCCCAGCTCAGGACGGCCAGCAGCATCATCAGGTCGCCCGCGACGAACGCCACCTGCGCCAGCCGTTCGAGGTGGCCGCGCGAGATCACCAGCGCCACGCCGGCCAGAGACAGCGCGGCGCCGGCGAGCTGGCGGCGCGTCGGCCACACGCGGTAGAGCAGGGCGCCGACGGCCAGCATCCACACGGGCAGGCTCGCGGCGATCAAGGTCACGTTGAGCGCCGTGGAGCTGTGCAGCGCCTGGTATTGCAGCGCGTTGTAGCAGCCCATGCCGAGCACGCCGGTCAGCGCGAAGTAACCCCAGCGCGCGCGCAGCGGGGTCAGGTCTTGCAGCAGCGCCCGCGCGGGACGCGCGATCAGCACCAGCAGCGCGAAGGCCAGCGTCCAGCGCGTCGCGTTGAGCAGCAGCGGCGACACCAGCGGCACGACCGAACGCCCGACGACCGCGTTGCCCGCCCACAGCAGCGGCGGCAGCGTCAGCATCAGGGCCAGGCGTGGGGTCAACATCATTGCGACGGTGCGCCGGAATCGCGAGACTGGCACGATAGCCCCGATCGACGCGTCGGGCGACGCGCGAGCGACACACCCCCATGAGGAGAACCCTGATGAGCGACAGAGCCGTGCGCATCTCGCAACCCGGCGGACCGGAGGTCCTGACGATAGCAACCGTCGAGGTCGGCGACCCGGGCCCCGGCGAGATCCGCATCCGCCACGCGGCCTGCGGCCTCAACTACATCGACATCTACCACCGCAGCGGCGTCTATCCGCTGCCGCTGCCCACCGGCATCGGCATGGAGGGCGCCGGCGTCGTCGAGGCGGTGGGCGAGGGCGTGACCCACCTCAAGCCCGGCGACCGCGCCGCCTACGCGAGCCAGCCGATCGGCGCCTACGCGACCGCGCGTGTGATGCCCGCGAAGTGCGTTGTGAAGCTGCCGGACTTCCTGAGCTTCGAGCAGGGCGCCTCGATGATGCTCAAGGGCATGACGGTGCAGTACCTGCTGCAGCGCACGCTGCCGCAGGGCGGACTGCAGCCCGGCGACCACGTGCTCTTCCACGCGGCGGCCGGCGGCGTCGGCCTGATCGCGTGCCAGTGGGCGAAGGCGCTCGGGCTGAGGTTGATCGGCACCGCCGGCAGCGACGCGAAATGCCGGCTCGCGCTGGACCACGGCGCCGAGTTCGCGATCAACTATTCGACCGAGAACGTCGCCGATCGCGTCAAGGAGATCACCGGCGGCAAGGGCGTGAAGGTCGTCTACGACTCGGTCGGCGCGTCGACCTGGGAAGGCTCGCTCGCGAGCCTGCGGCCGTTCGGCCTGATGGTCAGCTTCGGCAACGCGTCCGGCGTGGTGCCGCCGGTGTCGCTCAAGGCGTTGTCCGCGTCGGGGCTCTACCTGACGCGGCCCTCGCTGTTCGTGCACCTCTCGTCGCTGGAGGCGACGCAGGAGATCTCGGGCGCCCTGTTCCAGGCGGTGGAAAGCGGCGCGGTGAAGATCGAGGTCGAACAGCGTTATCCGTTCGACGAGGTCCAGCGCGCCCATCGCGAGCTGGAAGCCCGCACCACGACGGGCTCAGGCGTGCTGCTGGTTTGAACCGGCGGAGGCGGCGAGCGGCGGATCCAGATCGGCCGCCACCGTCTCCGCGTCCAGCAGCGCGTCGTTGGCGCTGTCGTCGATCCGCGCGTCGTGGCGGGGTTCGCGGGCGTCCGGCGCGTCCGCGTCCGTGACGATGCGGCGCGGTGCCGGCAGCTCGTCGAGGCCGGCGGGCACGGTGTCCGCGCCGAAGTCGGTGGCCGGCTCGCCGTCGAGCGATCCGGCCGTCGTCTCGTGGACGTCGACGTCCACGGTCTCGGTGCGCAACACCTCGTCCAGCACCAGCGGCTGCGACACCTTGATCTCGAAGCTGAAGCAGGAGCCGGCGCCGGGCTGGCTCTCCACCTGCACCTCGCCGCCCATCAGCTCCACCAGGCGCTTCACGATGGTCAGTCCCAGGCCGGTGCCGCCGTAGCGGCGCGTGATGCTGCCGTCGGCCTGCGTGAACGGGCTGAAGATCTGCGCGATCTGCTCGCGCGTCATGCCGATGCCGGTGTCGTGCACCGCGATGCGCAGGCGCAGCGGACCCGCATGGACCGGCTCGTCGCCGTCGCCTGCGTCCACGCGCTGGATGTCGACGCGGACCTCGCCCTTCTCGGTGAACTTCAGCGCGTTGCCGACCAGGTTCACCATGATCTGGCGCAGCCGCAGCGCGTCGCCCAGCAGATGCTGCGGCACGCCGGGCTGCACGCGCGCGTGCAGTTGCAGACCCTTCTCGTGCGCCTGCAGCAGCAGCGGGTGCAGCGCCTCGCGCAGGCAGTCGTGCAGGCTGAACGGCGCCTGGTCGATGATCACGCGGCCGGCCTCGATCTTGGCGATGTCCAGCAGGTCGTTGATGATGACCATCAGCCCCTTGGCCGAACTGTGCGCGAGCTCGATGAACTTGCGCTGGCGTTCATTGAGCTCGGTCTGCAGGACCAGTTCGGTCAGGCCCAGCACGCCGTTCATCGGGGTGCGGATCTCGTGGCTCATGTTGGCCAGGAAGGAACTCTTGGCCTGGCTGGCCGCCTCGGCGGCTTCGCGCGCGGCCTCGAGCTGCGCCTGCGTGGCCTTGAAGTCGCCGATGTCGCGCGCGTTGAGCTGCAGCACGACCTCGCCGCTGACCGGGTCGCGCATCGGGCGCGCATCGACGGCGTGCCAGCGTCGGCCGTTGGCGGTGTTGATCTCGAGCTCGGCGCCGAAGGTCTGGCCGCCGCGCACCTGCGCGACGATGCGGCGCGCCAGCTCGGGTTCCGGGAAGATCGCGCTGAAGTCGGTCGCGCCGATGGTCTTGCGCAGGCCGTTGAAGCACATCGCCGCGGCCGGGTTGCGCATCAGCGTGCTGCCGTCGCGCAGCGAGAACACGGCGATCCGCACGGAGGTGTGCTGCAGCGCCTCGACGCCGCGCAGCAGGCTCTTGTCGACGCCGCTGACCAGCGAGTCCGCGGCGAACAGCATCACCTGGCGCTTGTCGGGCGTGCGGATGCCGCGGGAGACCAGCATCACCGTCGTTGGCTGGCCCTTCGGATAAAGCGTCCACTGCTCGCGGACCAGCTTGCCCTGCGTGTGGTCGGCGGCGGTCACCGCCAGCCGTTCGGCCACCGAGGGGCTCATGTCGCTGAGGTCGCGGGAGAGGAATTCCTCGGCGCTGTCCGCACGCCAGAAACCCAGCGCGGCGGCATTGGCCCAGAGGTTGCGCTGACGCTCCTGGTCGTAGACCCACATGGGCACATCGAGCCAGTCATAGTGGGTCAGGCAGGAGAAGTCGAGCATGGGAGCGAGGCCCTTGTCGGCCCTGTTCTTGGTTACGTTTGGTCGCAGCGGATTGTCGCCGTGGGCCGTGTCATGTCCATGGTGGCGATGTCCACTTCGTCACGTCGAAGGCCCAGGCGTGCCGAACCCCTGCGCGCCCGCGTGACGGCCTCCCTCTTCCGCACAAGGCTACGCAGACGGGCGTGCGAGCGCCAGCCTCTTTTCTCCGGGGGAACCCTCGGTCCGAGGGCATGGCAGGCGTGGGGTGACGGACGCGCTCCCGCGCGCCGCCGTGCTCAGCCGCGCTTGACGCGGCGCAGTTCGTCCCAGATCAGCAGGACGGCGCCGACGGTGATGGCGCTGTCGGCGATGTTGAAGGACGGGTAGTACCAGCCGGCCCAGTGCAGCTGGATGAAGTCGACGACGTAGCCGTGCAGCAGCCGGTCGACGATGTTGCCCACCGCGCCGCCCAGGATCAGGCTGAGCGCCCAGGCGAACTGCGTCTGGTGGCCGTGGCGGCGCAGCATCCAGATGATGAAGATCGTCGCCGCGACGCCGAGCCCGACGAAGAACCAGCGTTGCCAGCCCGACGCGCCCGCCAGGAAGCTGAACGCCGCGCCGGTGTTGTGGACCCGCACCAGGTTGAAGAAGGGCAGCACGTAGTGGCTGTCCCCGTACTGGAAGCTGTGCAGGATCAGGACCTTGGTGAACTGATCGGCCACGATGACCAGCAGGGCGATGGCCAGCCACTGGATCAGGCGGTTGTTCGACGAGGACGGGGACTTGGTGGCCATGGATGCTGCACGGAGGGAAGCGCGGAACCCGCAACTGTAGCGCCCATGGCGCCGGCGCCGTGCGGCTACAGTTCGGGCCCGATGAGGACCCGATGAGACTGCGCCTGAAGATCCTGTTGCTGGCGCTGCTGCCGCTGGTCGCGTCGCTGCTGCTGATCGCGGTGGCGGTGCGCCAGCAGGAGCGCGAGCTGCTGGCCCGCGAGCACGCCGCCGTGCAGCGCGCCTACATGGACGCGCGCCGCGACGAGCTGCGCCACTACGTCGAACTGGCCGTCAGCACGCTGCAGCCGCTGTACGAGCGTTCGCCGGGCGCGGCCGCCCGGCGCAGCGTGGCCGACGTCGAGCGCGACAAGCGCGAGGCGCTGCGGCTGCTGTCCTCGCTGGACTACGGCGAGGACGGCTACTTCTTCGTCTACGACCTGCAGGGCAAGGTGCTGATGCACTCGCGCCAGCCGGAACTGCTCGGTCGCGATCTCTGGGAGCTGCGCGATCCGCTGGGCCGGCCCACGATCCAGCAACTGGTCGAACAGGCCAGGGCCGGCGGCGGTTATGTCGAGTACCTCTGGCGCAAGCCCTCCAGCGGCGAGATGGCGCCCAAGCTGGGCTACGTCGTCGCGATGGAGCGCTGGAACTGGATGCTCGGCACGGGCCTGTACCTCGACGGCATCCGCGCGACGCTGGAGCAGCTCGACCGCGAGGCCCAGGCCAACATCGCGCGCACGATGTGGGGCATCGCGGCGATCGCGGTGTTCGGGGTGGCCTTGATCAGCGCCAGCGCGCTGGCGCTCAACCTCAGCGAGCACCGTCAGTCCGAGGCCCGGCTGCGCGCGCTGGCCCACCAGGTGGTGCGATCGCAGGAGGACGAACGCGCGCACCTGTCGCGCGAGCTGCACGACGGCGTGAGCCAGACGCTGGTGTCGACCAAGCTGTTGATCGAATCGGCGCAGCAGGCGGGTTCGACCGCCTTGCTGCCGCGCGCGCTGGACCGGCTCAACGCCAGCCTGAGCGAGGTGCGCGGGCTGTCCCATCGGCTGCGTCCGGCGCTGCTCGACACGCTGGGCCTGCCGGCGGCGCTGGAACACCTGGCGCGCGAGTTCGACGAGGCCGGCGCGGTGTCGGTGGCCATGCGGGTGGCCGGCGCGCCGCGCGAGCTGCCGGAGCTGCTCAACACGGTGCTGTTCCGCGTCGCGCAGGAGGCCTTGACCAACGTCGCCAAGCACGCGGGTGCGGCGCGCGTGGAGATGTCGCTCGAATTCGCGCCGGAAGAAGCCCGCGGCGACGCCGGCGCGGTGCTGCTGCGCGTGCTCGACGACGGCGCGGGGTTCGACCCCGCGGACGCCGAACGCGACGACCCGAGCCACGGCATCGGCCTGCGCAACATGCGCGAGCGGATGGCTTCGGTCGGCGGCGCGCTGGACCTGCAGTCCAGCCCGGGCCACGGCACGCAGGTGGAGGCCCTCGTGCCGGCGTCGGCGGTCCGGCGCCTGGCGCGCGACAATCCCGTGCCATGAGTTCCGATCCTTCCTCCGGCGCGGCCGGGCCCGTGCGCATCCTGCTGGTCGACGACCATCCGCTGGTGCGCGAGGGCGTTCGCTCGCGGTTGCAGGGCGAGGCGCGCTACCTCGTCGTCGGCGAGGCCGGCAACGCGGAGGAGGCGATGATGATGCTGATCGCCACGCAGCCGCAGGTGGTGCTGCTGGACGTCGGCCTGAAGGGGCACAACGGCATCCAGCTGGCGCAGACCATGCTGGAGCGGGTGCCCGACCTGCGCGTGCTGATGTACAGCATGTACGACAACCCCGAGTACGTGCAGCGCGCGCTGCAGGCCGGCGCCCGCGGCTACGTGCTCAAGGATGCGCCGGCGGCCGAGATCGTCGCGGCGATCGACGCGGTCGCGGCCGGCGGAACCTTCCTCAGCCCCGGCGTCTCCAAGCGCATGTTCCGCAGCCAGCAGCCGCGGCCCATCCTCTCGCCGCGCGAGAGCGAGATCCTCTCCGCGCTCGCCCGCGGCGAATCGAGCAAGCAGATCGCCAGGACGCTCGACCTGTCCGTGAGGACCGTCGAGACGCACCGCCAGAACATCAAGCGCAAGCTCGAGCTCGAAGGCCAGGCGGAGCTGATCCGCTATGCGGTCGAGCATGCCCGCGGTCTCCATCGCGACGACGTCTGAGGGCGGAGCGCCCCGTGGTCGCGGGCGCCTTGCAAGGCATTCCTCCAGGCTGTCATGCGGACAGTGCTGAGGGTTTCCACTTAAGCGCTCCTACGCCGGTCGGCTAGTCCCCGCGACGGATGTGCGAAACCGCACAGGAACGGAAACTGCCGCCGCTAGACAGCCCGCGTGCGCCGTCGTCCTTCGTGGCGGCCGGGGCGCGCGACCATAAAAGGAGACATCGATGTCGAACATGAGTCGCCACCTCGCCTGGGCGGGCGTGGCCATCCTCGGGGCCTTCGCCCTGGCCACCGTCGCGCTGGCGAACGGCGAAGCGGTCAGCGCGCTGTGGGTCGTCGTCGCGGCGATCTGCGTGTACCTGATCGGCTACCGCTACTACAGCCTGTTCCTGGCCACCAAGGTCCTGGGCCTGGACCCCACCCGCAAGACCCCGGCCTGGAAGCACAACGACGGCCTGGACTTCGTCCCGACCCACAAGTACGTGCTGTACGGCCACCACTTCGCCGCCATCGCCGGCGCCGGCCCGCTGGTGGGCCCGGTGCTCGCCGCGCAGATGGGTTACCTGCCGGGCCTGCTCTGGATCCTGGCCGGCGTGATCTTCGCCGGCGCGGTGCAGGACTTCATCGTGCTGTTCATCTCGACGCGCCGCGACGGCCGCTCGCTGGGCGATCTCGTCAAGCAGGAGATGGGCACGGTGCCCGGCGTGATCGCGCTGTTCGGCGCGTTCATGATCATGATCATCATCCTGGCGGTGCTGGCGCTGATCGTCGTGAAGGCGCTGGCCGGCTCGCCCTGGGGTACCTTCACCGTGGCGGCGACCATCCCGGTCGCGCTGTTCATGGGCGTGTACCTCAGATTCATCCGCCCGGGCCGCATCGGCGAGGTGTCCATCATCGGCTTCGTGCTGCTGATGCTGGCCATCGTCGGCGGCCAGTGGGTGCATGAGAGCCCCGCGTGGGCGCCGCTGTTCACCTACGACGGCAAGGCGCTGACGTGGATGCTGATCGGCTACGGCTTCGTCGCCGCCAGCATCCCGGTGTGGCTGCTGCTGGCGCCGCGCGACTACCTGTCGACCTTCCTGAAGATCGGCACCATCATCGCGCTGGCCATCGGCATCGTGATCGTCGCCCCGCCGATGCAGATGCCGTCGTTCACCCAGTTCGCGGCCGGCAACGGACCGGTCTGGTCGGGCAACCTGTTCCCCTTCCTGTTCATCACCATCGCCTGCGGCGCGGTGTCGGGCTTCCATGCGCTGATCAGCTCGGGCACCACGCCCAAGATGCTGGACAACGAGGTCAACGCGCGCTTCATCGGCTACGGCGGCATGCTGGCCGAATCCTTCGTCGCGGTGATGGCGCTGGTGGCCGCCTCGTGCATCGAGCCGGGCGTCTACTTCGCGATGAACAGCCCGGCCGCGCTGGTGGGATCGACCCCCGATGCGGTGGCCGCGACGCTGTCCACCTGGGGCTTCGTGATCACGCCGGAGATGCTGGTGCAGACGGCCAAGGACGTCGGCGAGAACACCATCCTCGCGCGCGCCGGCGGCGCGCCGACGCTGGCGGTGGGCATGGCCCACATCCTGCATCAGGTGGTGGGCGGCAAGGCGATGATGGCCTTCTGGTACCACTTCGCGATCCTGTTCGAGGCGCTGTTCATCCTGACCGCCGTGGACGCCGGCACGCGCGCCGGCCGCTTCATGCTGCAGGACCTGCTGGGCACCTTCGTGCCGGCCCTGAAGCGCACCGAGTCGCTGCCGGCCAACCTGATCGCCACCGGTTTGTGCGTGGCGGCGTGGGGCTACTTCCTGTACCAGGGCGTGGTGGATCCGCTGGGCGGCATCAACACGCTGTGGCCGCTGTTCGGCATCGCCAACCAGATGCTGGCCGCGGTGGCGCTGCTGCTGGGCACCGTGGTGCTGTTCAAGATGAAGAAGGACCGCTATGCCTGGACGACCATCCTGCCGGCGGCCTGGCTGCTGATCTGCACGATGACGGCGGGCTGGTTGAAGATCTTCAGCGACGATCCGAAGGTGGGCTTCCTGGCGCATGCCGCGAAGTACGCGGACTCGCTGGCGGCGGGCAAGGTGCTGGCCCCGGCCAAGAGCCTGGAGGCGATGGAGCGCGTGATCTTCAACGACCGGCTGGACGCGGGCCTGTGCGCGCTGTTCATGTTCGTGGTCGTGAGCGTGCTCGTGTACAGCGTGAAGGCCGTGCTGAAGGCGCGCGCCGAGCGCAAGCCGTCGGTGAGCGAGACGCCGTTCGAGCGCATGCCCGAAGGCGCGACGGCGGGCGGTCATGCTTAAGCAGGCGGCAGAGGCGGCCCAGGCTGCGCTGTCGGCGGCTTCGGACGTGCTGCAGGCCGGTCGCTACATGGCGCGCGGCGTGCGCCAGCAACTGATCGGCGCGGACTACGGCGCCTATCTGGCGCACATGGGCCGCACGCATCCCGACCAGGAACCGCTGAGCTACGAGGCCTTCTTCCGGGAGCGGCAGGAGGCGCGGTACAGCTCGCGCACCGGCCGCTGCTGCTGATCCTCCACGAACGGCGCAAGGTCGCCCGGGGCCGGCGGCGTGGGCGTGCCCCGCCTGACTTGGGGCGCCGTCTGTTCGAGCGGAGCGAACCGGAGGTGAGCGGCGCGAGTTGGCGCCCCGTCGAGGCCGCTCCGCCGGCCCCGGGCGACCTTGCGCCGTGGCTCGGTGACACTAGGGCATGCCTCGCTTCGCCGCCAACCTCAGCTTCCTGTACCAGGAGCTGCCTTTCCTCGATCGCTTCGACGCCGCGGCCCGGGACGGGTTCGCTGGCGTGGAATGTCTGTTCCCTTACGACGTTCCGGCTTCCGAAGTGCGGGCGCGTGCCACGACGCTCGGTCTGAGCATCGTGCTGATCAACGCCCCGCCGGGGGACTGGGCGGCGGGGGCGCGAGGCCTGGCCTGCGTCGAAGGCAGGGAAGGGGACTTCCGCGAATCCATCGAGCGCGCGCTCGCCTACGCCACGGCGGTGGCATCGCCGCGCGTGCACGTGCTCGCAGGCCTGATGCCTGCCGGCAGCGACCGCGACGCGGCGATCGCGCGCTACGAGGAGCGTCTGCAATGGGCGGCGGACCAGGCCGCGCGAGCCGGCATCGCCTTGATGATCGAACCGATCAATCCGCACGACATGCCCGGCTACCTGCTGCAGCGGCAGGACGAGGCGCATGCGATCGTCGAACGCATCGGCGCGGTGAACCTGCAGGTGCAGATGGACCTGTACCACTGCGCGCGCGTGGAGGGCGATGCGGTCGTGCAACTGCGCCGGTACCTGCCCACGGGCCGCGTCGGGCACTTCCAGATCGCGGGCGTGCCGGACCGGCATGAGCCGGACGAAGGCACGCTCGACTGGCGGAGCGCGTTGACCGCCATCGATGAGATCGCCGCAGGGACCGGCTGGGACGGCTGGATCGGTTGCGAATATCGGCCCCGGCGCGGTGCGGTACCGGAAGGCACCAGTGCCGGTCTCGGCTGGATACAGACGGTGCCGGGCGGCTTCGGATGACAACTGTTGTCGAAGCCCACTGAGCGACTCCATGTCAAGCGAGGAGTCGCGTTGGTTGATGTTCGAAAAGGTCTCGCAGGGCCCCTGTTGTGCGGTCTTGCCGTCGGCCTGTCCGCTGTCTCGTTTCCCGCGCATTCGGTGGTGATCAGCGAAGCAAGATTCAAGGAACTCGGCGGCGATCTTGCCGCGAAGGAAGCGACTTTCCCTGGGGTCGCGAGGCAACTGCGGGCGTTCAGCCTGGCGCCCCAGTTTCTTGCCGTCGGCCGGCTGGGCGGTTGCACGGCGACCTGGCTGGGCGAGCAGGGACCGCACTCGTTCTTCCTGACGGCGTCGCACTGTGTCCAGTCGACCCATGGCCACGCAACACGCAACCGCCTGACCTTCCTTGACGCGAAGGGCCGGGTGATCGCTGCCGGGGAAGGATGGGCCGTCAAGCCGCCCAAGGTGGAGGGTGACCGGTTGCCCCCCAGGTTCTTTGCATTCTTCGATGACATCGCCGTGGTGAGGCTGCCCCGCCGATCCACGCCGACGGACTGGTTCGGAGCGCCACTGCCGCCGCCGGTGCTTGCCGAAGACGATCTGCAGATCGGGGAGGTCGTTCACTTCATCGGTTACGGCGCCAGAGGCGTGGGGGAAACGTACATCCATCGGGACGGCGAGGACCCGCGAATGAGTGGCGAATCGACCATCTCCGCCTTCTTCGACGAAGAACGCGGCGTGTACAGCCCGTTTCAGCCCCTGGATGGTCGAAGCTTCTCGGCAGGCATCGATCGCGGCGACAGCGGATCTGCCTGGTGGCGAGTCCGGCAGGGGGACTGGCAGGTGTCGGCGGTGACTGCCGGCGGGAACGGTCGTCTACCGAAAAGGTCCTCTCCTTGGACGTGGCTGTCCATGGCGCCCCAGGTGTCTCGTTATGCCGCATGGATCGACGGCATCTTCCCGGGCGCCGTGCTGCAGTCCGAACGCATGTCGGTGACAGCCTCCGCCCCCTTCGTTTCCCGGAACCATGTCGGCGACCCGTCGGGACAGAGGGTCCACTTCCTTGTTCCGTCGCAGTTGGGCGTCGAAGGACCGGCCGATAGCAGATGGTCGGGCGCCACGGGCTTCAGCATGATCACCGTGGCAGTGAAGGAGACCCGCACCGGCGCGACCGCCAAGGTCCGGCTTCGAGCCCATCGCGATGCCGGATGCCGGGTGTTGCCCATCGAGGATGCGATGTCGTGCCCCGGCTCTCAGATCAATCGATTGAAGGTGGCGTTCCGAACGGAGGACAACCCCGGCTTGAAACCTGGTGCATACACCGGCCGCTTCGACGTGAACGTGGTGGCCGGGTTGGATGTCTCCCGCCAGGAGCGCCTGACCTTGCGTCTCGACATCCGGCATCTGCTGCGGGGTCAGGTCTCCACTACGGCGACCTACGCCTCTCCCAACCTGGCCGGGCACGCTGCTTACGGCGCGGTCTATTACACCGTGCCCGCGCAGGAGCGGGCGCGGGGGCCGGTGGCCGGCCTGTGGAACGGCAGTGACCTCCCCAGCAGGATCCTGGTGACGGTGCGCGATGCCGTGAGCGGCCAGGAGCGGGAGATCGTGCTGCGGGCGCGGCGCGATCCCCTCTGCGGGGGCGGACGGATGACGCGCATGGAGGACGCCATCACCTGCCAGCATCGATCAGCGGGGCCGGTGACGGTGGGGTTCCACCGCGAGGACAACCCCCACCTGCCTGCCGGCCTCCACCGCGGCCAGGTGACCCTCCAGGCGAACGACTGGATGGATCGCAACTTCCATCAGCTGATCGAGCTCGACGTCGATCTGGACACGCTCGACGCGGCCGCCGGGGCGGCCCCTGATCAGGCGATGGCTCGCGCCTCGCCCTCGCCGTAGAGATTGCTCTCGCAACGGCCGCAGATCGTCGGGTGCGCCGGATTGACGCCGACGTCCGCGCGGTAGTGCCAGCAGCGCTCGCACTTCTGGTGGGTCGACGGCGTCACCGTGATGCTCAGCTCGCCGGCCAGCGTCACGCTCGCCGCGGACGTGATCAGCACGAACTTGAGGTCGTCGCCCAGGCTCTGCAGCAGCGCGAGGTCCTCGGCGTTCACGCCCAGCGCCACCTCGGCCTGCAGCGACGAGCCGATCGCGCCGGTCGTGCGGACTTCCTCGATCGCCTTGTTCACCGCGTCGCGGATCTCGTGGATGCGGTTCCACTTCGCGATGAGACCGTCGTCGTGCGCGACACCGACCGACCAGTAGGTCTCGGTGAAGATCGTGTCGCCGGCCTGCTTGCCCGCGAAGACCTTCCACGCCTCCTCGGCGGTGAAGCTCAGGAACGGCGCCATCCAGCGCAGCATCGCATTCGTGATGTGCCACAGCGCCGTCTGCGCCGAGCGGCGCGCGGCCGACTTCGGCGCGCTCGTGTACAGGCGGTCCTTCAGCACGTCCAGGTAGAACGCGCCCAGGTCCTCCGAGCAGTACACCTGCAGCTTGGCCACGACCGGGTGGAACTCGTAGCGCTGGTAGTGCGCCAGGATCTCCTCCTGGAACTGCGCGGCGCGGGCGAGCGCGTAGCGGTCGGCTTCCAGCAACTGGTCCAGCGGCACGGCGTCCGTCGCCGCGTCGAAGTCCGAGGTGTTGGCCAGCAGGAAGCGCAACGTGTTGCGGATGCGGCGGTAGCCGTCCACGACGCGCGCCAGGATCTTCTCGTCGCCGGCGATGTCGCCCGAATAGTCGGAGGCCGCCACCCACAGCCGGATGATCTCGGCGCCCAGCTTCTTGCTCGTTTCCTGCGGGTCGACGCCGTTGCCCAGCGACTTGCTCATCTTGCGGCCCTTGCTGTCCACGGTGAAGCCGTGGGTCAGCAGTCCGCGGTAGGGCGCGCGGCCGTTGATCGCGCAGGAGATCAGCAGCGACGAGTGGAACCAGCCGCGATGCTGGTCATGGCCTTCGAGGTAGAGGTCGGCCTCCGGGCCGGTCTCGTGCGCCGCGCCGGCGTGCGAGCCCTTGAGCACATGCTGGAAGGTGGAGCCCGAGTCGAACCACACGTCCAGGATGTCCTGGCCCTTCGAGTACTGCTCCGCTTCCGCGCCCAGCCATTCCGCCGGGTCGAGCTTGGACCAGGCCTCGATGCCGCCGGCCTCGACCAGCTGCGCGGCGCGCTCGATGAACTCCAGCGTCTTCGGATGCGGCTGGCCGCTGTCCTTGTGCAGGAAGATCGGCAGCGGCACGCCCCAGCTGCGCTGGCGCGAGATGCACCAGTCGGGCCGGCCGGCGATCATGTCGTGCAGGCGCGTCCTGCCGTTCTCGGGATAGAAGCTGGTCTGCTCGATCGCGTCCAGCGCCAGCTGGCGCAGGGTCTTGTCGGCCTTGTCGACGGTGAACACGCCGTCGCCTTCATCCATGCGGACGAACCACTGCGCCGCCGCGCGGTAGATCACCGGCGACTTGTGGCGCCAGCAGTGCGGGTAGCTGTGGCGGATCTTGCTGTGCGCCATCAGGCGGCCGGCGTCCTGCAGCGCCGCGGCGATGACCGGGTTGGCCTTCCAGATGTGCTGGCCGCCGAACAGCGGCAGCTCGGCTTCGTAGACGCCGTTGCCCTGCACCGGGTTCAGGATGTCCTTGAACGCCAGGCCGTGCGCGATGCACGAGTTGAAGTCGTCCACGCCGTAGGCCGGCGCCGAGTGGACCACGCCGGTGCCGTCGTCGGCGGTGGCGTAGTCGGCCAGATAGACGGGGCTCTCGCGGTCGAAGCCCGGATGCACGTGCGCGAGCGGGTGCTTGAACTTCAGCAGTTCGAGCGACTTGCCCGGCGTGACCGCCACGGCCTTGCCCTCGATGCCCCAGCGGGCCAGACACTTCTCGACCAGCGCCTCGGCCACGACGAAGTAGCCGCGCTCGGTATCGACCAGCGCGTACGGCAGCTCCGGATTCAGGTTCAGCGCCTGGTTGGCGGGGATGGTCCAGGGCGTCGTCGTCCAGATGACGGTGAACGCCTCCTTGTCCAGCTTCGGCACGCCGAAGGCCGTGGCCAGCTTCTCCGGCTCCGCGCTCAGGAAAGCCACGTCGACGGCCGGGGAGTCCTTGTCGGCGTACTCGATCTCGAACTCGGCCAGCGAGGAGCCGCAGTCGAAGCACCAGTACACCGGCTTCAGGCCGCGATAGACGAAGCCGCGCTCGAACAAGCGCTTCAGCACGCGCAGCTCGCCCGCCTCGTTCTTGAAGTCCATGGTCCGGTACGGATGGTCCCAGTCGCCCAGCACGCCCAGGCGCTTGAAGTCGCTGCGCTGCTGGTCGATCTGCTCGCCGGCGTAGGCGCGGCTCTTGGCCTGCACCTCGTCGCGCGGCAGGCCGCGGCCGAAGGTCTTCTCGATCTGGTTCTCGATCGGCAGGCCGTGGCAGTCCCAGCCCGGGATGTAGGCGGCGTCGAAGCCCTCGAGCTGGCGCGCCTTGACGATCATGTCCTTCAGGATCTTGTTGACCGCGTGACCCATGTGGATCTGGCCGTTGGCATACGGCGGGCCGTCGTGCAGCACGAACTTCGGCTTGCCCTGGCGCGCGACGCGCAGGCGCTGGTAGATGCCCTGGTCTTCCCATTCCTGGACCCAGCCCGGCTCGCGCTTGGGCAGGTCGCCGCGCATCGGGAACGGGGTGTCGGGCAGGTTGAGCGTCGAACGGTAGTCGGACTTGGAGTCGTCGGTCATGGCGGCGGCAATCGAAGGAGGCGGCCGGAGGAGGAGGCCGCGAGAGAAGAGAGGTGGCGCTGGGCGGGAAGCAGGAGAGGCAGCCCGCGCGCCGGCTGAGCGATCGGGGGCTCAGCCCGTCAAATTCGGTCGCGGGTGGTCTGGCGGCGGACGGCGGCGTGGGTGGTCGCCGGTTCGGCGAAGTACGCGCGTGCCTGGTGGACGTCCTCGCGGATCGCGGCGGTCAGGGCGTCCAGGCCGTCGAAACGGGCTTCGTCACGCAGTTTGTGCAGGAGTTCCACGCGCACGAGTTTACCGTAGGCCTCGCCCGGGCCCAGGCGGGCGGCCAAGGCCGCGGGCCAGTCCAGCGCGTGGACCTCCAGCAGCACGCGGCCGGCGTCCTCGACGGTCGGGCGCACGCCCAGCGAAGCGACGCCGTCGAGCACGATCCCGCCAACGCCGCGATCCTGGCCCTCGAGACCATCGAGACCGTGGACGCGCACCGCGAAGATCCCATGCGCGGCCGGCTTGTCGTGGTCGAACTTCAGGTTCAGCGTCCGGAAGCCGTCGCCTTTGCCGGGCGTGGTCTCGGCCAGTTGCCGTCCCAGCTTCTGACCGTGGATCACATGCCCCGAGATCGCGTACGGCCGCCCCAGCAGCCGCGCCGCGCCGGCCATGTCGCCGGCGGCCAGCGCCTCGCGCACGGCCGAGCTCGAGACCCGCAGCCCGTGCACCTCGTAGCTCATCATCCGCGCGACGTCGAAGCCCAGGCGCTGTCCGGCGGCGTCCAGCGTCGCATAGTCGCCCTGGCGCTTGGCGCCGAAGCGGAAGTCGTCGCCGACGAGCACGTACTTCGTGCCCAGGCCGTCCACCAGCACCCGCTGGATGAAGTCCTGCGCCGGCAGCGAGGCCAGCGCCTCGTCGAAGCGCAGCACGACGACCTGGTCGATGCCGCAGCGTTCCAGCTCCTGGAGCTTGTCGCGCAGCGTGGCGATGCGCGCCGGGGCCAGTTCGGGCTTGCCGAGCTTGTGCGCGAAGAAGTCGCGCGGGTGCGGCTCGAAGGTGAGCACGCAGGTCGGCAGGCCGCGGTGGCGGGCCTCCGACAGCAGCAGCGCCAGCATGGCCTGGTGGCCGCGATGGACGCCGTCGAAGTTGCCGATCGTGAGCGCGCACTGCGCCGCGATGCCGGGATGGTGGAAGCCGCGGAAAACCTGCATGGGCGGGGATTATCAGGCGCCGCGCGGGACGGCGCCGCGACCACGGAGATCAGGCGGCCGCAGCGGCAGGCGGGGCGGGCAGGTGTTGCGTGACGACGTCCAGCAGCTCGTCCATCTCGAAGGGCTTGACCAGGTGGCCGTCCATGCCGCTGGCCAGGCAGCGGGCCCGGTCGTCGTCGACGGTGCTGGCGGTGAGTGCGACCACCGGCGTGCGCGGCAGCAGCCGGCGCGCCTCTTCCTGGCGCCACGCGGTCGTGGCCGCGTAGCCGTCCAGCTCCGGCATGTGGCAGTCCATCAGCACGAGGTCGAAGCGCTGCGCGCGCAGCAGCTCCAAGGCCTCGCGGCCGTGCTC
>NZ_DASVNZ010000201.1:0-2708 GCF_036486225.1 Roseateles sp.
CCTCCAGCCGCCGGCGCAGGTCGTTCCAGGCCACCGGCACCACGTTCCCGCGGCGCCGCACGCTGATCGTCGACGGCACGTCGCGATCGGGCAGCCGCAGCGACAACGCCCAGTCCGCGCCGCGCCATTCGACCGAACCCGCCGTCGCCTCGCGGCCCTCGGCCCGCAGCGCGACCACGCGTGCATCGATCACCCCGGGCACCGACAGCACGACCCTCGTCAGGTCCGACAGGAACAGGCGCTCGGCGGCGTAACCCGCCTCGGGCGCCGGAGCGTCCTCGATGAAACCGTTGCGCAGCGCCGGCCCGGTGTAGATGCGCTCCAGCGAATGGCCTTCGCGCAGCAGCTCGTCCAGCGTGCGCGAGACCGCCGCGCGCGCGATGTGCCGCGCGCAGCGGTCGTAGACCTCGGCCAGGATGTCGACGCCGTCGCGCGGGCCGGCGATGTCGATGTCGGCGTGCAGGTCGCAGGGCACGTCGCGCATGCGGACGATGTCGGGATGCAGGTCCTCGCCGAGGTTGCGGCGCTCGTAGTAGGCCGCGCGCGCCGCGGTGATGCGTTCCTCCGCCAGCTCGTCGGACAGGCGGGCGCTGTCATCCCGCGACAGCTGCAGCTGCAGCCGGTACAGACCCGTGCCGGGCTCGGCCACCAGCGTCGCGTCGTCCAGGCCGGGCGCCGCGTCGAGCAGATGGCGCCGGTAGTCCGCCGGCGTGGTCGGCCGGCAGGGGAAGACCTCGGCGGGCGGATGCAGCGACAGGGCCTCGTAATCGATGCTGCCGTCCGGACCGGTCAGGTGGTCCGCGACCGGAAAGCCGGCGCGGTAGACGACGTCGGTGAGACCGAAGCACAGCTGCTCCAGCATCGTGATGCCGGGGTCGTGCAGGTTGTGGTCGGTCCACACGCCGCCGCTGAGCTTCTGCAGCAGGTCGATGCCGCGCGCGCGCAGTCCGTCGAAGCCGACATCGCGTTCTTCATCGGTGGTGGGGGACAGCTTGGCGGGCGTCACAGGCTGCCTCCGGTCATCTCCGGGTCGAACCACAGCTGCGACACGGAGGCCTGGATCACCTTGCCCTCGCCGTAGTCGCATTGCGTGCGGATCTGCAGCCGGTAGCTCGCGCGCCGGCCGTGGCCGCCGGCCCAGCGCAGCTGGATGCGGTCGCAGCGGCGGCCGTACCAGGCGTGCTGGCTGCGGATGCGCTTGCGCGGCGAGAGGAACTCCAGCCAGCCCGGCAGCGGGTTGTAGGTGTTCATCGCGATCGCATGCAGCATCGCGAAGCGCCCGCCGTCCTTCTGGCCGACGCCGGCCATCACCTCGAAGGCCTGGCAGCCGCTGAGCGGGCCGGTCAGGTCGTGCCACTCGCCGTCGGCCTTGAGCGGCTGGCCGGTGTCGTCCTCGCGCCGCAGGTCGCCGAGCCGCCCCGACGATGCGACCACGCCTGCCACCTCCAGCGCCTGGCGCGGCCTGGCCGTGCCGATGCCGACGCGGCCTTCCGTGTCCAGCGCCAGCACCGGATCGCGCGTGCCGGCGCCGCGCGCGTCGCCGTGGTGGAACAGCAACTGGTCGCGGTCGCCGCCGTAAGCCATCGACCAGATCGCCTCTCGGCCGCTCTGCTCGCGGTAGAAGCTGATCAGCGCGTCGTGGCTGACCGGCGTCGAGACCTCGAAGCCGTTCTCCGGCGTCTTGCGGAAGCCCTCGTCGCTCATGTTGAGCATCGAGTCGATCAGGTCGCCGAAGTGGTCGCTGGTGGGCAGCCGACCCTCCTGGAAGAACTGCTTGAGCGTGTCGCGGTTGCGGGTCGTCATGGCGCGCCCCTGCCGATCACGAAGGCGGGGCCGGCGTCCTGCCGGTCCGGTCCGCCGCGGTCCGGGCCTCCGATCACGAAAGTGCTGCCGACCGCCAGCCGGTCGACGCCGGTTGCGCGCGGCGACACCGTCTCCGGAAAGCGGTCGACCGCGGTGAGGATGTGCTGCGGCATCGGCAGCGCGATGCTCCAGGGCAGTTGCGCGCGCGCATGCGCCGCGCCGGTCGCCGGTCGCGCGCCGTCCTGGCCGGGTGGCTCGGCGCCCAGCGGTGCGCGGGCCGTGTCGGACAGCGTGTACACGTCACGGTCGTCGCAGGCGACTGTGATCAGCGACAGCTGAGTCACGAAGCTCACGCCCTCCAGCGCGCGCAGCCGGGCCTCGAGGTCCTCGCTGCGCACCAGCCAGTCGAAGCGCGCGCCGTAGCCGTCGTCGAACCAGGGCGACAGGTAGTGGACGATGGCCTCGTTGACGCGGCGCAGCGTCGCGCCTTCATGCGCGCCGCGCGTCAGGCCCAGCGTCGCGCGCAGCTGCAAGCGGTCGTAGGCGGGATTGCGGACCTGGAAGCGCGCGAAGGGCGAGCCGATCTCCGCCAGCGCCGCGGTCATGCGGGCCAGCTCGACCGCGTTGAAGCGCGGCGCGGCGCAGGCCAGCGCGGGCAGGTTGCGCGGCAGCGTCGGGATCACGACCGCGGTCACGACGCCGCTGCCGTCCTTCGCCGGGATGCAGCGCGCCTTCAGCACGTCGGGGAAGCGCGAGAGCAGCAGCCGCTCGACGTCCCAGCCCACCGAGGCGCGGCCCTTGTGCTGCAGCCGCTCGCCGGCGCGGGTGATCATGGCGCGTTCGTCCTCCTCGCGCTGCAGGCTGAAGGAACGCCCGACCTGCGTCACCGAGGCCAGACCCGGCAG
>NZ_DASVNZ010000339.1:0-7176 GCF_036486225.1 Roseateles sp.
CCGACGCCAGGTGCGCCGTGAACACCGGCTGCACGTTGAGCCGGTCCAGCGCGGCCCCCTTGACCTCGCGCAGGATGCGGCCCAGCCCGGACTCCGAGCTGTACGCGAGCAGCGGCACCGGGGCGCCCTTCGCCCCCTTGCCGCCCTCCAGCGGATGCGCCGGCCCGCCGGCCGCGTCGGGCGCGCAGACCGGCAGCAGCTGATCCTGGCCAACAACGGCACAAGCAAAGGCCGCTTCATCGAGCGGCCCCGCCACCTGCCGATGCCCATGCGCGAGCACGAACTGCACCTGGCTCTGCAGCAGCAGCGCCTCGCACTTCTGCTGGGTGTCGGAGACGAGGTTCACCGGACCGACGCTGGTGCGCGCCTCCAGCGCACGCAGCCAGCGCGGCATGAACGAGAACGACAGCGCATGCGTCGCCGCGAAACGCAGCGTCTGCGAGCTGGCCTCCGCGATCGCGCGGGCCTCGCCGGGCACGCGGGCGACGTGCGCCTGCAGTTCCTGCGCGGTCTTGCGGAACCAGAGACCCGCGTCGGTCAGCCGCGCGGGCTGCGAGCTGCGGTCGAAGAGGTCCGTGCCCAGCCACTCCTCCAGCGCGCGGATGCGCCGGCTGAAGGCCGGCTGCGTCATGTGGCGCTCTTCCGCGGCGCGCGAGAAGTTGCCGCTGGCGGCCAGCACCATGAAGTCATCGATCCAGCTCAGGTTCAGCGTCATGGGGTGGCAAGGTGGGAAAGAGGCGGTGCCCGCAAAGCATCAAAAGCTAAGAAAACTGAATTGGCCTCGCGAGGGGGCCCGGCGGGATCATGCGACCCGTTCGAAGCCAACCCGAAGTGGAGTTCCCCGTGAAGATCGTCGAGATCCGAGAAAAGACGCTGCCGATCAGCAGCCCCATCCGCAACGCCTACATCGACTTTAGCAAGATGACCTTGAGCCTCGTGGCGGTCATCACGGATGTGATCCGCGACGGCAAGCCGGTGGTGGGCTACGGCTTCAACTCCAACGGCCGCTACGGCCAGGGCACGCTGATGCGCGAGCGTTTCATCCCGCGCATCCTGGAAGCGGATCCGGACTCGCTGCTCGACAGCCGCGGCATCCTCGACGCGCACAAGGTCTGGGACGCGATGTTCACCAACGAGAAGCCCGGCGGTCACGGCGAGCGCTCCGTCGCCATCGGCACCATCGACATGGCGGTGTGGGACGCGGTCGCGAAGATCGAGGGCAAGCCGCTGTTCCAGCTGCTGGCCGAGCGCTACGGCACCGGCACGCCCAACCGCAAGGTCTTCGTCTATGCCGCGGGCGGCTACTACTACCCCGGCCAGGACCACGGCAAGCTCAAGGACGAGATGCGCAGCTACATCGACCGGGGCTACTCGGTGGTGAAGAAGAAGATCGGCGGCGCCTCGCTGGACGAGGACCTGCGCCGCATCGACTCCATCCTGAGCGTGCTCGGCGACGGTCAGAAGCTGTGCGTGGACGCCAACGGCCGCTTCGACCTGGACACGGCGATCGCGTATGCGAAGGCGCTGTCGAAGTACGACCTGTTCTGGTACGAGGAGGCCGGCGACCCGCTGGACTTCGAGCTGCAGGCGACGCTGCGCAACTACTACGCCAACCCGATGGCAACGGGGGAGAACCTGTTCTCCATGCAGGACGCGCGCAACCTGATCCGGTACGGCGGCATGCGGCCGGACCGCGACTGGCTGCAGTTCGACTGCGCGCTGAGCTACGGCCTGGTCGAGTACCTGCGCACGCTGGACATGCTCAAGGAGCACGGCTGGTCCGCGAGCCGCTGCGTGCCGCACGGCGGGCACCAGATGTCGCTGAACATCGCGGCCGGCCTGGGCCTGGGCGGCAACGAGTCCTACCCGGACCTGTTCCAGCCCTTCGGCGGCTTCCCGGACGGCGTGAAGGTGGAGAACTCCTACGTCACGCTGCCAGACCTGCCGGGCATCGGGTTCGAGGGGAAGTCGGATCTGTATGCGGTGATGCGGGCACTGTCGGACTGAGATTCGGATGGGGCATCACCGCCCCAGCATCACCTCCTGATGCCCCTTCCCCGCCGGGATCATCGGAAAGCAGTTCTCCGCCGGCGCGACGGCGACGTCGAGGAAGTACGGCCCGTCGCTCGCCAGGCACTCGGCGAGCGCGGCGTCGAGATCCTCACGCTGCTCGACGCGGCGGGCCTGCCACCCGAAGCCCTTGGCCACCGCGACGAAGTCCGGCATGCAGGCGTTGTAGCTGTGGCTGTAGCGCTCGCCGTGGTGCAGCTCCTGCCACTGCCGCACCATGCCCATGTGCCCGTTGTTGCACAGCACGACCTTCACGCCGGCGCGGTGCTGCCGCGCCGTCGCCATCTCCTGCAGGTTCATCAGGATGGACGCATCCCCGCTGACGCAGACGACCAGCCGGTCCGGATGCGCCACCTGCGCGCCGATCGCCGCGGGCAGGCCGTAGCCCATCGTGCCCGCGCCACCGGAGGTCAGCCAGCGGCGCGGCCGTTCGAAGGCCAGGTGTTGCGCCGCCCACATCTGATGCTGACCGACGTCGGTCGAGACGATCGCGTCGCGACCGGCCAGCTGCGCCTGCAGCTGCGTCATCAGCGCCTGCGGAGCGATCACCTCCGGTGTGTCCTCGAAGGCCAGTGAGCGCTGCTTCCGCCAGGCGTCGATGCGCGTCCACCAGTCCGCGAGCCGTTCCGCCAGCATCTCGCGGCGCGCCAGCGCGTGACGCAGGCGCGGCAGCAGCACGCGTGCGTCGCCGCACAGCGCGAGATCCGCGCGGCGCACCTTGTCGATCGACGCCGGATCGATGTCCAGATGGATCACCCGCGCTCCGGGCGCGAAGCTGTCCAGGCGCCCGGTCACGCGATCGTCGAAGCGCGCCCCCGCGCAAACGATCAGGTCGGCGTGGTGCATCGCCAGGTTGGCCTCCAGCGTGCCGTGCATGCCCAGCATCCCCAGCCACTGCGGCGACGAGGCCGGCAGCGCGCCCAGGCCCATCAGGGTCAGCGTGCAGGGTGCACCGCTCAGCGCGACCGCCGACGCGAACGCCGTGCAAGCCGCCTCGCCTGCGTTGATCAACCCGCCGCCGCCATAGAACACGGGCCGACTCGCGCTCGCGATCCAGTCCGCGGCCTGGTCGACCGCGCGCACGTCCACGGCCGGCATCTCCCTGAGCGTCCTGATCGGCAAGCTCGCGGTCGATCGCGACGGCGCCAGCTGCACGTCCTTCGGCACGTCCAGCAGCACGGGTCCCGGGCGCCCGCCGCGCGCGATGTCCACAGCCTGGCGCACGCGCGCCGCCACATCGTCCCCAGGACGCAACTGTGCATTCCACTTCGTCACCGGGCGCGAGATGCCCAAGGCATCGCATTCCTGGAAGGCGTCGGTGCCGATCACCGCGCTGTTCACCTGACCACTGATGCAGAGCACCGGCATCGAATCGCACAGCGCATCCAGCAGCCCCGTCGTCGTGTTGCTCATCCCCGGTCCCGAGGTCACCAGCACCACGCCCAGCCGCCCGGTGCTGCGCGCATACCCCTCGGCCGCGTGCACCGCCGCCTGCTCGTGACGGACGAGGATGTGCCGCAGCCGCGGCTCGCCATGCAGCGCGTCGTACAGCGGCAGCACGGCGCCGCCGGGATAACCGAAGACGGTGTCCACGCCACAGGCCACCAGCGTGTCCAGCAGCGTCTGCGCGCCGTTGCGCGTCAGGGTTTCAGGGGCGCCCAGCACGGCGCGATCGATCAGTGCGTTCATGCGGACCAGTATCCCGGCGCCCCCTCGGGAAGCGTTGCCGTTCTTGCCTCCTAGAATCACCATCGCAGCAAACTTTCCTTTGAAAGTGCCATGGATCAGGAAATCAAGCTCGACAAGTTCGACCGCGCCATCCTGCGGGCCTTGCAGCGCAACGCGCGCGCCAGCCTGCAGGAGGTCAGCGAGGAGGTGGGGCTGACCACCTCTCCCTGCTGGACCCGCATCAAGCGTCTCGAGGAGTCCGGCGTGATCGAGGGCTACACCGTCAAGGTCAATGCCGAGAAAGTCGGCCGGCCGGAGCAGTTGATCGTCCAGCTCACGCTGAACAAGCACACGGACGCCGCGATGGCGGAGTTCGCCCGTCACCTCGAAGCGATCCCGGAAGTGATCGACGCCTACCTGGTCTCCGGCGACTACGACTACGTCCTGCGCCTCTCCGTCCGCGACACCCGCGACTACGAGCGCCTGCTGCGAGAGAAGCTCTACAAGATCCCCGGTGTGCGGCACAGCAAGTCGAGCTTCGTGCTGCGCTGCCTGAAGGCGAGCTCCCTGCCGCTCTGACGGCCGCTCCGGCGCGGACCGGCGCAGATCGGCATCACTTCGACACCGGCAGCTCCGGCACCTTCAGCAACCTCATCATGTAGGTGCGTGACGCCGCCACGTGGCGGCGCACCGCCTCGACGGCAATGGCGGGATCGGCGTGCGTGAGCGCCTGCAGCATCGCACCGCCCTGCACCGCCAGGATCTCCAGCTCCGGCGCCCAGAGTTCCATGCGCGCACGTCGAAACGCCTCCAGCAGCCGTCCGCGCGACGCCTGCATGCCCAGCGCCTGATCGTTACCGCCCAGGCACCCCAGGTGCTTCTGCAAGGCATCGTCCGCCGTCAGCAGCTCACCCACGCGACCCAGGCGCGTGGCCTCCTGCAAGGGCTTCAGCAAGGCCGTCACGCCAGCCAGCGTCCGCGCCGTGCCGGCCCAGGCGCCGCGGCAGGCGCGCGCCAGCAGCATCGCCTGCAACGCCTCGCGGACATCGAAGTACTCGTCGATGAAACGCGCGTCGACCGCCAGCACCACCGCGCCCTTGTTCATCCGCATGTCCACCATGCCGTCGCCCTGCAGCTGCAGCAAGGCCTCGCGCACGGGCACGTTGCTGACGCTGTAATGGGCGCTCAACTCGTGCAGCGTCAGGTGCTGCCCCAGCCGCCAGCAGCCGTCCTCGATGTCGGCGCGGATCTGGTCACGCAGCCGCAGATAGGTCGGCGTATTGATCGGGTGTGTGGAACGAACCATCGCGCCCTCCGTCCGGTGAATGGTGGTGAATGAGGATTCACTCTACGGAGGGGCCGGCTCCCCCGGCACGGTCCGGACGCCCATGAATCGGCGTTCTTGCTGAAGCGCAATGAATACGCAATCAGGCGGCGATTCGACTGCTCAATCCACGCATTTGTCGCGCCGCACCCTACTGGAATCGGTGGAATCGATGCCGCATCGAGGGAAGACACTGTGTCGTTTCCGCATCGGCGGCCACCAAGCGCTACAGTCGCGGCCGGGAGGTCTGCGACGCAGAGGCGAATGCCCGATGTCAAACACCCGAATGGAGCCCTTTGAATGGCCAAGTCGTTGAAGCAAGTCCTGTCCCAGATCGAGAAGCTGAAGAAGGAAGCGGAGTCGCTGCGCGCGAAGGAGATCTCAGGCGTCGTCGACCGCATCCGCGAAGCCATCGATCATTACGGGCTGACGGCCGAGGAGCTGTTCGGCGCTGGCGCCAGGAAGCCGGCGGGCCGGGGCAGAACGGCGAAGGCCGCCAAGACCGGCAAGGCCGCCGCGGGCCCGCGCAAGGCCAAGGCCCCGCGCAGCGCGGGTGCCCCGAAGTATCACGACGGCGCCGGCCGCACCTGGACCGGCGTGGGCAAGCGGCCCAACTGGTTCAAGGACGCGCTCGCCAGCGGGAAGACGGCCGAGGAGCTGTTGATCAGCTGATCCGTTGAGGGTGCGTGCCGCCCGGTGCGGCACCACCGGCGATGAAGGTCCTCATCGTCTGGATGACCGCTTCGCGCGCACTTGCCGACGACAGCGAGCACTTCACCGGCTCCGATTCGGAGATGGCGGTGTCCACCAGCGTGGCGTTGCGCAAATGGCGCGCGAGCACCGTCCTTTGCTCCGGCGTCAGTTGGGTGAGTGCTTGAAGGGTGGCCGCCGACGCGGCTTTCCCGGTCAGCTGGTGGCTCTCATTGGCAGGGCGGTCTCTTCCGATGAGGCCCCGCGCCGCCTTGGAATAGGCATCCGCGTGCTCGGCGAAACCATCGGCATTCAAGCGGCTTGCCAGCGCCTTCGCCGCCGCGCCCGCACCATAGTTGTCCTTCGAGCCGACAAGCTTGTTGATCACCCCCGCCTTCTTCGAAGTCGCGAATTCCTGGACGAGCGTCTGCACTTGCTTCGTGAGTCGCTGCTGGGCGTCGAAGAGTTCGGGTGAGCGTTGACGCTCGGAGGTCGAGAAATGGTCCACTGTCGAATAGATCGTCTCGGTCTTGTCAGGCTTGACGGCGGCATCGCTGACGCCGCCAGGACGCCGGCCGCCGGACTTCGACAGGAACTCGATCTGGATGTAGTTCAGGCTCGGTGCGTCATCGCGATAGGGCGCCAGCGATTCGGCATCCGAGCCCTCGGATCGCTGCTTTGAAGTCTCGGAGCTCGACGTCAAGTTGGCGTAGACAGCGTCCGTCGTCGCCGACGGGTCGGTGCGGGGCGAAATGGGGGGTGACATGGTGGGAAAGGGCGAAGTTGAAAGACGTCGGCCCGGCGCGCATTGCGCGGCAGGGCCGATGCTTCAGTCGCCGACGCCAACCTGTCTGGTTCGCTGAAAAAACCGGCTCACCACACCCGGCAACGCTCCGCGTCCGGCTTCACCATCTTCTGCCCCGGCTTGCAGCGGAAGGCCTGCTCGAACTCCGGCATGTTCACCGCCACACCGTTGATGCGATAGCGCCCCGGTGAATGCGGGTCGGTCAAGGCATGCACACGCGCATATTCAGGCCGGGCGTGGCTGCAGTCCCATTGCGCGAAGCCGACGAAGAAGCGCTGCTCCGGCGTCAAGCCGTCGCGGTCCGCCGGCTTCGGGGACATGTCGGCGATCTGCGCCTTCCACGCCGCGTGCGCCAGTACCAGGCCGCCCAGGTCGGCGAGGTCCTCGCCCAGCGTCAACTTGCTGTTGATGCGGATGTCGTCGACGACCACGTACTGCGCGTACTGCTTGGT
Organism: Roseateles sp.; assembly: GCF_036486225.1. Classification (GTDB taxonomy): domain Bacteria; phylum Pseudomonadota; class Gammaproteobacteria; order Burkholderiales; family Burkholderiaceae_C; genus Roseateles. The sequence goes on from NZ_DASVNZ010000339.1 coordinate 7,010, forward strand.
CACGCAGGCGGCCCGCTGCTCGAAGGCCTGGCCGTCCTTCTTGGTCCACCAGTCGCGCAGGTTGCCCTTGGCGTCGAACTGGCGACCCTCGTCGTCGAAGCCGTGGATCAGCTCATGCCCGATCGTGCCGCCGGTGTTGCCGTAGTTCGGCGCGTCGTCCAGCTTCG
>NZ_DASVNZ010000236.1:0-49073 GCF_036486225.1 Roseateles sp.
CGGCGTCGATCGCCGCGGGACGGGGGCGAACGCCCCGGAGTTCGCCGCTTCGGCTTGAGCGCCGGGCACGGGACTTGTATGGTGAAGCGCATGCCATCGATGCCGCCGCCCGATCCGACCCGCCCGCCCGCCTCGGCACGACCGCGCCTGCTGGTCGTTCAGGCGCTGGCGGTTCAGCCGCTGGCGGCGGTGCTCGAGGAGAGTGGTTATGAACTGCTGCGCGCCGCCGACGCGCTGGCCGCCATCGATGGATTGAGCGCCGGCCCCGCCCTGGTGATCATGGACATGGAACTGCCCGAACTGCCCGGCGACGGCCCGTTGACCTTGCTGCGGCGCCTGGCCGCGAGCGCGGTGCCGGTGCTGACGCTGAGCCGTCCGCGCAGCCAGCAGCCGGTGGAGGCCTTGCTGGAGGCCGGCGCCTCGGAGTGCCTGCTCAAGCCGGTCCGGATGAGCGACCTGCTGCAGCGGATCGAGGGCCTGATGTCGCCGGCGCCGATGGCCGTGCCCGTCGAGCCGCGCCGGCCGACGGCGCGCATGGCGGTGCGCGAGCGCGACGGCCACTGCACCTGGCAGACGCCGCAGGCCCGGGCGCTCATGGCCGCCCACTTTCCGCCGCCGTGGGCGGAGCACGCCCGGCTGCCGCCGGAAGTGCTGGCCTGGCTGCACCGCGAGGCGCTGCGCCGTCGCGCGGGCGCGCCGCCGTCCTCGCTGACGATCGCGCCGCGCGCGGGCGAGACGCGACAGCGGCTGAGTTTCACGCTGACGGCCGGGGACGATGCGGACATCGGCGAGGGTCACTGGCTGCTGGTGCTCGACCGCCCGGAATGACTGGGGACGTCGACGGGGGCCTGGGATCGGGAGGTCCGACCGGGGCCGCCGACGGGACATCCGACGGGACATCCGATTGGCGGGACAATCCGTCCCATGCCCTCCGGAAGTCCCTTGTTCACCCCGCCCCTCGACACCACGCCCACCCCCGACGAGCGTCAGCGCTTCCTGCGCCTGCTGCGTACGGCCTTGGCGGAACGCCGCTTCCAGCGCCTGCTGCTGGGCCGCCACGAGGGTGAGGACACCAGCATCGAACGGCTGACGGTGCGTGACATCGAGCTGCGCGGCGAGCGCGCGCTGAGTTTCCTGTGGCGCCACAAGACCAAGGACGTCACGAAGAACCACCCGCTCGACGAGGGCCTCGCGCTGATCGACGGGCTGCTGGGCAGCGACTTCCAGCAGGCGCACCTGGACACCCTCGGCGAGGAGGTGCAACTGCGCTTCAGCCGCAAGGGCAAGCCGCTGCTGCAGGTCGGGAAGAAGGGCGGCGCCGGGGCCTCGGCGGCGGACGACGACACCGGTGCGGGCGAGGCCGCGACGCCGGGCGGACACGACCGCGCCAAACCGCGCGAGCTGTCCGCCGACCGCCCGTTCTGGCGCGACCTCGGCGTCACGCACGAGCTCAAGGGCCAGCCCGCGCTGGTGCCCGCGATGGCGCGCAAGTGGAAGCAGATCAACAAATTCATCGAGATCTTCGGCGCGGCCGTGCGCAAGGCCGGCCTGGATGCGCCACAGGAAACGCAACGTCCGGTGCGGGTCGCCGATTTCGGCTCCGGCAAGGGTTACCTGACCTTCGCGATGCACGACTGGCTGCGCGCGCAAGGCCTGGCGCCGCGGGTGCAGGGCGTCGAGCTCAAGCAGGACATGGTGGCGCTGGGCAATGCGGCGGCGGCGCGGCACGGGCTCGAGGGCCTGAGCTTCGAACACGGCGACGTGCGCGAGCGCGGCGACCAGCCGCTGGACGTGATGGTCGCGCTGCACGCCTGCGACATCGCGACCGACTACGCGATGCACTTCGGCCTGCGCAGCGGCGCGCGCATCATCATGTGCGCCCCCTGCTGCCACAAGGAGATCCGTCCGCAGATGACGACGCCGGCCGCGCTGCGGCCGCTGCTGCAGCACGGCATCCACCTCGGCCAGGAGGCGGAGATGGTGACCGACTCGCTGCGGGCCCTGCTGCTGGAACTGATGGGCTACGACACGCAGGTGATCGAGTTCATCGCGCTGGAGCACACCAGCAAGAACAAGATGGTGCTGGCGGTGAAGCGCCCGCAAGACCCGACCCCGGCGCGGCGTGCGGAACTGCTGGCGCAGCTCGACGAGATCAAGCGCTTCTACGGCCTGCGCAGCCAGGCGCTGGAGACGCTGCTGCGCGTCGAAGGCAAACTCGAAGCGGCATGAGCCGATATGAGCGGGCCGTGAGGCCGACGTGAAGGGTCACGCGCTGCTCAAAACTGCAGCAGACGAACAAAGGGCCTGACGGATCAACGGCTTGGGTGCGCCGCACTCAGCTTTTCCCAGGACTTGTCCACAGACGACGGGGGCAACCGGCATGTCGATTGCCAAACACCCGGCATGTCGACCGTCCTCGCTCCTTCTCCCGCCCCTGTCCCCTGGCTGGCCCGCGTCCTGGGCGCCGCGCTGCTGATCCTGGGGTTCGTCATGCTCGCCGCGGGCGGGCTGCTGGCGTCGCTGGGCGGCAGCTGGTACTACGCGTTGTCGGGTCTGGCCTGGGCGGTCATCGGCGCCTTGATGTGGGGGCGGCTGCGGGAGGCGGTCTTCGGCTACGCGCTGTACTTCCTCGCCACGCTCGTGTGGAGCTTGTGGGAGGTGGGCCTGGACTGGTGGCCGCTGGCGGCGCGCATCGGCGTGCCCTTCGTGATCGGCGCCGTGCTGCTGGCGCTGGTGCCGACGATGCGTCGCCACCTGCCTGTCGACGATCTGCGGCGTGTCGCGTGGCGCAGCCCGCCGGCGCTCGCGCTCGCGGCGGTGCTCGGGATCTTCGTGGTCCTCGCGGTGACGTCCTGGACGCGCGATCTCCATGCCGTTGAAGGCACGATGCCGGCCAACGGCGCGGCTCGTCCGCCGGGCGTGCCGGCGTCGGGGGCGGCGTCCGTGCCGGACGGGGAGTGGCACGCCTACGGTCGCACCGGCTTCGGCCAGCGCTGGTCGCCGCTGGCGCAGATCACGCCGGCCAATGTGGGCGAACTCAAGCTGGCCTGGGACTTCCGCACCGGCGACGTCCGCGGCCGGCCCGGCGATCCGGTGGAAACGACCTTCGAAGTCACGCCGCTGAAGGTCGGCGAGCGCCTGTTCCTCTGCACTCCGCACCAGACGGTGCTGGCGCTGGATGCGATGACGGGCCGGGAACTCTGGCGCTTCGATCCGCAGGTGCGCGGACAGCTGGCGCTGCAGCATCTGACCTGCCGCGGCCTGTCCTACCAGCCGCCGCCGGATGCGATGGCCGCGGCGGGCGCCCAGCCCGCGGCCTGCGCGGCCAAGCTCTTCATGCCGACGGCCGACGCGCGTCTGATCGCGCTGGATCCGGCGACCGGCAAGACCTGTCCCTCGTTCGGACAGCAAGGCGCGGTGAACCTGATGGCCGGCATGCCGAACGCCCAGCCGGGCGCGTACTACTCGACCTCGCCGGTCGTGGTGACGCGCAAGCTCGTGATCGTCGGCGGCACGGTGCTCGACAACGCGTCGACGAAGGAACAGTCCGGCGTGATCCGCGCCTACGACGTCGAGACCGGCGCGCTGGTCTGGAACTGGGATTCCGCGAACCCGGACGCCACCGCCCCGCTCACGGCCGGCCAGTCCTACGCGGCCAATTCCCCGAACAGCTGGTCGGTGGCCAGCGTCGACGAGGCGCTCGGTCTGGTCTACCTGCCGATGGGCAACCAGCCGCCTGACCAGTGGGGCGGCAAGCGCTCCGCGGCGGTGGAGAAGCACTCGTCGTCGGTGGTGGCGCTCGACCTCGCGACGGGGCGCCTGCGCTGGGTCTTCCAGACGGTGCATCACGACCTCTGGGACTACGACGTGCCGGCGCAGCCGGTGCTGGTGGACCTGACGGTGAAGGGCCAGCGCGTGCCCGCGCTGGTGCAGCCGACCAAGCAGGGCGAGCTCTTCGTGCTGGACCGGCGCGACGGCAAGCCGGTGTTCCCGGTGACCGAGACGCCGGCCCCGCAGGGCGCGGCGGCGGGCGACTTCAGCGCGCCGACGCAGCCGGTGTCGGCCATCTCCTTCAACCCGCCGGAGCTGCGCGAGCGCGACATGTGGGGCGTCTCGATGTTCGACCAGCTCTGGTGCCGCATCGCCTTCCACAAGCTGCGCTATGAAGGCCGCTTCACGCCGCCGTCGGAGCAGGGCTCGCTGATCAACCCGGGCAACTTCGGCGTCTTCAACTGGGGCAGCATCGCGGTCGATCCGGTGCGCGGCATCGCGTTCACGACGCCGGCGGTGCTGGGCTTCACCTCGACGCTGGTGCCGCGCCGCGACGACACCTCGCTGCTGGTGCAGGACGGCGGGCCGCCCAAGGGCGCGCTGCCGGCGCTCAACGAGAACTTCGGCGCGCCGTTCGCCGCGAAGATGAAGCCCTTCACCTCGCCGCTGGGCATCCCGTGCCAGGCGCCGCCGTGGGGCACGGTGGCCGGCGTCGATCTGAACGAGGGCAAGGTGGTCTGGCGGCACCGCAACGGCACGGTGCGAGACCTGTCCCCGCTCCCCGTGCCGTTCAGGCTGGGCGTGCCCAGCCTGGGCGGACCGCTGATGACGGCGGGCGGCGTGGCCTTCCTGTCGGGCAGCATGGACGACTACGTGCGTGCCTACGACGTCAATGACGGCCGCGTGCTGTGGGAAGGCCGGCTGCCCGCCGGCGGCCAGGCCACACCGATGACCTATCTGGGCGCGGACGGGCGGCAGTACCTGCTGGTCATCGCGGGCGGGCACGGGTCCACCGGGACCAAGCCCGGCGACCATGTGCGTGCTTACGCCTTGGAGAAACGCTGAGTCGTGGCGAAGTCATCGGTCCGGCCGCGCGGATGTGGCGCCTGGCGAGGGACCGCGGCTTCGAAGCCGGAAGCGCTCCTGACGAGCTGCCACACAGGCTGCGCGTCGTCGCCGCTCAACTTGCCCACCGCGATCGAGGCCGGGGCGGGGACATCGGCCTCATGGCCCGACGCGGGCAGGTGCCGCAGGATGTTCTCCACCGTCGCGGATTTCAGCAATGCCACGTCGAGGGCGTCCTTGAGCGTCGACCGGATCATGGCGGCCTGGTCCGGCGCGCACTGTCCGATGGCCGGCTTGCCGGAGGCTGCCCGCGCAGTCGTGTCCATCAGGAGTCCATCGCGGCGGTCTCGCCGGATGAGCCCGTGTTCGACGAACTGGGTCACGCGCGAGTTCCAGCGTCGGATCTCGGCCGCGCGCGCCGGGTCCTCGAGTTCCCGCATGTGCCTGGGCGCGGCCGGTCGCGTGCTCGCCAGCGCTGTGGCGACCATCGCCTCCGGCCAAGGTTTTGCGCCGAACAGTCCCAGCCGGGGCATGCTGGATTTCAGATCCCGGAGTGCCTGGAGGTAGGGGGCTGCCGCCTTGTTATCGTCGCTCAGATCGCTGTCGCCCAGCATGTCGAGCAGCCGGTCCAGGTACGTGGCGGCGTCCATCGCCTTGCTCTTGAACTCCCAACGCATCCGATCGAGTCGTCCCAGGACGTAGGTCCGACGGCCATGCTTCAGATCGGCGCTCGCGTCCGGATCTGTGGGGAGGCCGACGTCCGCGCCCCCGATCAGGACGAAGTCCTCGTCAGCGGAGGCGGTGGAGAGGGCGGCGTGCTGCGAGGTGGATGAGAGTGAGGGGAATGTCATGAACGGTTCTCGTTGATATCGAACTGTTCAGTTGCTGGATGACCGCCTTCGAGTTCTGCTGCTGACGCCATGCTGGCGAAAAAAAGCCCAGCCCCTCGTGGAAGGGCCGGGCAAGGGCGCTGTGACGCCGCCTGGACACCCCGACTGCTGGGGGCGTGGTGCTGCGGCGTGGCGAATGTGAAGCGCATGCGCGCCGGCCATCGGGCGACCCGTGGAGGGCCGCGGCCTGGGCGCGAGGATCGTGGAGGACTCAGTCGCCGTGAAGCGACTGCGCCGGGAAGGGCCTGGCCTGGCGGGGTCGCGGGCAGGGACGCGGGCGCGTGGACTGCGGGCTGGCGGGCGTTCGGCGTGTCGTCATGCTTCGCATCATCGCGTTTGCCAGAGATTCCGAGACGACAAGAACAGGGTGCAAATCCGGCCAGACATCTGGCCGGATTTCACGCCCTTTTCCGACCCCACGGCGAATGCCGGGCCCGGGACCGTCCGGCCAGAAGGTGGAAAGCCCGGCGCGTCGTCGACGGCCGGGCTTCGGGGCGGCGCGCCAAGGCGCGCCGCGGCAGGGCGGGGTCGCCCTCAGCTCACTTGACGTCCATCCCGAAGGTGTTGGCGATGAAGGCCAGGATGTCCGCCCGCTCCTCGATGATCTTGGAGGTCGGCTTGCCGGCGCCATGGCCGGCCTGCGTCTCGATGCGGATCAGCTTGGGCGCGGGGCCGGTGTCGGCGGCCTGCAACGTCGCGGTGTACTTGAAGCTGTGGGCCGGAACGACGCGGTCGTCATGGTCGCCGGTGGTCACCAGGATGGCCGGGTAACGCGCGCCGCTCTTGATCGTGTGCAGCGGCGAGTAGGCCTTGAGCCACTGGAAGTCGGCGGCGTTCTCCGAGCTGCCGTAGTCCGAGGTCCACGCCCAGCCGATGGTGAACTTGTGGAAGCGCAGCATGTCCATCACGCCGACCTGCGGCACCGCGGCGCCGAACAGGTCCGGGCGCTGGTTCACGACCGCGCCGACCAGCAGGCCGCCGTTGGAGCCGCCGTTGATGGCGAGCTTCGCGGGCTGCGTGTACTTGCTGGCCACGAGGTACTCGCCGGCGGCGATGAAGTCGTCGAAGACGTTCTGCTTCTTGCCCTTGGTGCCGGCCTCGTGCCAGGCGGCGCCGTACTCGCCGCCGCCGCGCAGCACGGCCAGCACATACACGCCGCCCATCTTCATCCAGGTCGCGGCGGTGACGCCGTAGCCCGGCGTCATCGGCACGTTGAAGCCGCCGTAGCCGTAGAGCAGCGTCGGATTGGTGCCGTCCAGCTTCAGGCCCTTGCGGTGGGCGATGAAGATCGGCAGCTTGGTGCCGTCCTTGCTGGTGACGAAGACGCGCTTGCTCTCGAACTGGTCGGCCTCGAACGCGGTCTGCGTGCGCTTGAACAGCTCGGCCTTGCCGGTCTTCGCATCCAGGCGCCAGATCTCGCCCGGGGTGGTCAGGCTGGTGTAGCTGAAGAAGGTCTCGGGGTCGTTCCACTTGCCGCCGAAGCCGGCGGCGGTGCCGACGCCGGGCAACGCGATGTCGCGCACATGCTTGCCGCTCGGGGCGTGCACGCGCACCAGCGTGGCGGCGTCCTGCAGGTAGCTCAGCACCAGCTGGCCGCCGACGCCGCTGGCGGCGGTCAGCGCGTCCTTGGTCTCGGGCACCAGCGTGGTCCACGTCTTCTGGTCCTTGGCCTGCCAGTCCTTGTCGAGGTCGATCGCGATCAGGCGGCCGCGCGGCGCGTCCTTGTCGGTCTTGACGATCAGGCGCTGGCCGTCGAGCACGACGGGCGCGTACTCGGCGTCGAAGCTGACGGTCAGCGGCACCGGCTTGGCGCCGCTGTAACCGCTCTTGTCGCCCTTGCCGTCCAGCGGCAGCACCATCAGCCCGTTCTTGCGGGCGGACCCCTTCCAGACGTTGATCAGCGCCAGGCGGCCGTCGTCGGTGACGTCGACGTTGAAGCCCCATTCCTTCTCGGCGGGGTTCTCGATCACCAAGGTGTCGGCGGACTGCGGCGTGCCCAGGCGGTGGTAGTAGACCTTCTGGAAGTAGTTGGCGCCGGTGAGCGCCGCGCCTTCCTTGGGCGCGTCGTAGCGCGAGTAGAAGAAGCCCTTGCCGTCGGGCGTCCAGGACGCGCCGGAGAACTTCACCCATTCGATGGTGTCGTCCAGGTCCTTGCCGGCGTCGAGGTCGCGGACCTTCCAGGTCTGCCAGTCGGAGCCGGCGCCGGCGGTGCCGTAGGCCATCAGGCGGCCGTCGCGGGACACGACGCTGCCGGTCAGGGCGACGGTGCCGTCCTTGGACAGGGTGTTGGGGTCGAGCGCGATCTGGGGCGTGTCCTTCAGGCTGCGGGCGGTGTAGAGCACCGCCTGCTGCTGCAGGCCGTTGTTGCGGGTCCAGAAGTAGCGGCCGCCTTCCTTGTAGGGGACGCCGAACTTCTCGAAGTTGTAGAGGTCGGTGTAGAGCTTGCGCGCGGGCAGGCGCTGCGGCATCGCGGCGAGGAACTTGTCGGTGACCGCGTTCTCGGCCTGGACCCAGGCCTTGGTGTCGGCGCTGTTGTCGTCCTCGAGCCAACGGTACGGGTCGGCGACGGTGGTGCCGTGGTAGTTGTCGGTCTGGTCGACCTTGCGGGTGACCGGGTAGGTCAGGCCTTGCGAGGTCGAGGGAGACGCGGTGGTCGCGGCGGCGGCAGCAGGGGCCGTGGCGGTCTGTGCGGTGGCGGCCGTGCCGGCGACGAGCCCGACCGCCAGCGCGGCGGTCAACGAGAGGCGGGTATGCATGCGATGTGCTCCTGGAGTCGGGAAGCCGCCCGCGCGGCTCGTGGCCGTGCGGGGCGGTGCGCGGGGATTGTGCCCCGCGGTCCGTGGGGTGCCTTTGGTCAGGGCGGGGAACTACGGGGTGGACGAACCGCGACGCCGTGTCGCCGCCGGGGCTGGCTCAAAGTGATCGTCTTTCGCGATCGACCGACTTGTCCGAGTCGTTTTGGGCTCTGGCTCGATTCCGGCGGGTCCAACTGCTTCTCAGAATCCTGCATCCCCCTTCATTGGAAAGTGCAGGTGCAGAATGAATGCCCTCGTGGATCCGATCTACTTCACGCCTCCTATGTCCGAGTCCGAGCCTGATTCCGAGACCATCCCGTTGACGGTGAGCATCACTGCTGAGTTGATGCAAAAGCTCGAGGCAGGAGCGGCAGCGTCGAACCTCTCGATGGACGAGCACGTGGCATGGCTGCTCGAAGAAGCGATCTTCATCAATAGCCCGGAGTTCTTCGATCCCGACAACGTGGAAGCGCACGAATATCGCCTCGTGCGCGAGTCGCTGGCGTCCACTTTCCTTGGGCATGACCTGCCCCTGGTACAGGTGGAACGGGAGATCGAGGACCAATTCGGAACGGACGGGTCGCAAGATCTTCCGGCGCGGTCTTGAGCGCGGCGATCACGAGGCAGGCGCGTCAAGACCTGTTTGAGATCCTCAGTCGTATCAAGGCGGACGACCCCTTTGCCGCCGAAAAGATGGCCAAGGAGTTCATCCGCAAGTTCAGGCTGCTGTCCAGCCAGCCGGGTATCGGTACCCGCACGAGGAATCAGAACGTGCGGGTCTTACCGATCAAGCGCAGTTACAAGGTGCTCTACCAGTCACCGCCGCCGCATCTGATCATTCGTCGTGTGATCCATGCGGCACGGCAGTGGCCCGAGGCCGAACTGCCGGAGAGGCGGACTCAATAGTCCCACCTCGCCTCCACCTGGAACGTCCTCCCCGGATACGGGTGGAAGTTCCAGTACTGGTAGTTGTTGAGGTTGTCGACGCCGGCGGCGAGGGTCCACTGCCGGTCGATCTTCCACTGCGCCCGCACGTCGACAGTGAAGTACTTGCTCGCCGCCATGTAGGCGAAGCCGTTGACGTCGCTGTTGTCGAGCGTGCTGAACTGCTTGCCGCTGTAGCGCGCGCCCAGGCTCAGGCTCAGGTCGTCGCGGGCCTGCCACTGCGCGAGCATCGTGGCGCGCCAGCGCGGCACGCGCGGCTGCCACTTGCCGATCGTGTCGCCCGGCACCGTCGCGTAGCCGGCGTTGGCCAGGATGATCGAATCGGCGAAGGTCACGCTGCCGGTCAGGCTCACGCGCTGGGGCAGACCTGCGGTGCCGCTGAGCTCGACCCCGCGCGTCCGGATGCGATCGATGTTCTGTACCGTGTTCGCATTGGTCGCGACGTTCAGCTGCGAGTACAGCGCATCGCGGCTGTCCTCGTGGAAGAGCGTCACCCGCAGCGCATCGCGATCCTGCCCGGTCCATTCGGCGCTGAGTTCGCTGGTCCAGCTGCGCTCCGCCTTCAGGTTGGGGTCGTTGTTGATGAACTGCCCCGCCGCGTTGAAGCCGCCCTGGAACAGCTCGCTGACCGTCGGGAAGCGCATCGCGCGGCCGGTGCTGGCCTTGATGACCCACTGCTCGCTCAACCCGTACGACAACGCCGCCTTCGGCGACCACGCGGTCTGCGCGCGTGACGGATGGTTCTGCAGGTTCGTGGTGGACTGCGTGACGCCGTCGAACGATTGCCAGTGCTCGCCGCGCAGGCCGAGCACCGCCGTCCAGTCGGGGGCGAAGGCCCAGGCGTCCTGCGCGAAGACGGCGCGCACCCGCGTCTCGCCGTCGAAGCGCGAGGTCAAGGCGCTGGCATCGCCCGACCGCCAGTCCGTGAGCGCGGAGACACGCGTGCGCAGCCGATAGCGCTCCTGCGACACGCCCGCGTCGATCGTGTGATCGCTGCCGTCCGGTGTCCAGGTGAGCTTGCCGGACAAGGTGTTCCAGCCGGTGCCCGCCTGATCGGTGAGCCGACCCGCGTTGGGCGCGGCGCTCGTCGGCGCGTAGGCGCGCGAACGGTCGGCGAGGTAGTCGTACAAGCTGCCCGACACCTCCCAGCCGAGCCCGTCGCGCACGCGGCGCTTCAGCGAGACCGCATGCATGCGGTGCTCGAGTTCATCGCGCGTTTGCGGGAAGTCGCTCGCGCTGAGCGAGTAGCCCTTGCCGCCAATGCTGACCGGCTGCGTGATGCCGCCGCCGGAGCGATGGTCGATCGTCCGCCCGTTGGCATCGGTCAGGAAGCTCTGCGAGCGCCCGTCCGAGTCGTTGCTCCACAGCCCGAAGACGTACATGGCGCGCAGCCCGGGATCGATGTCGTAGGCGAGCTTCAGCTTCGCCTGGTCCTGCACCGTGTCGTACTGCGTGCCGCTGCCGAGCAGCAGCCACGGCTGGTTGCTCCGGTTGAGGCCCGCGACCGCGCCGGTGACCGGCACGGCGCCAGCCACGGGGGCCGACGAACTCAAAGTCCGTGTCGCAAAGGTCTGAGGCTGTCCTTCGCTGTCGGTGCGGCCGGCGTGCAGCCACCACGAGAACGCCCCTTCCGCGCTGCCGATCGACGCGCTGGCCTGCTTCGCGTCGTAGTCGCGCTTGTGGCCGTAGAGGTCATTGGGCTGATGGCTGTAGCCCACCCGCGCATGCGCTTCGAACCGGGTCGGCATCCGCGTCTGGTAGTCGACGACGGCTCCGACCGCATTGCCCGAGTACGCCGCCGAGAACGGCCCGTACATCACGTCGACACGCGCGATCTCTTCCGGCGAAACGAGTCCCCAGCGCGGCGCGAAGGTCGCGCCGTTGCCGAGCAGGTTGGACAGCAGGATGCCGTCCGCGTAGACCAGCGACCGCGCGCTGTTGCCGGTGCCGGAGGCGCGTGTCGACAGCACGGCGTGGTTGTAGTCGCCGATGTAGCGCTTGCGCACCAGCAGGCTGGGCAGGTACTTGAGCGCGTCCTCGGCGTCGGTGGCGTTGATGTCGCGGGCGATCGCCTCGCCGGTGACGCCCTCCATCGTGGTGGGAATGCGGCTCGGCAGCGAGGTCGGCGCGGCGCCGTCGACACGGACGATGCCCAGGGACTGGGCGCGAGCGGGAGGCAGGGCCGGGGAGAGGACGGCGGTGTCGACGGCGGCGTCCTTGGCGACATCCTCGGCGGCGGACACGGTGGTGAAGGCGGCCGCGCAAGCGGACGCGATCACCGTCAGCGCGCCGGCTCGAAGCCGACGCGCACGGGAAATGCTGTGCATGGAAAGGAACTCCAACGGAAATGAAGGAGCACCGGCGTCAGGCCGGTGCGACAGGCTTCAGACCGTCAGAGGAGGCGCTCTCGCGGGCGCGCTGCGCCAGGCATGGGCCGTGACCGTCGCGCTGTAGAAACGCTCCGGCAGGCCGTGACGCAGCTCGGTGCGCAGCGGCAGCACCGCAGGCACCGGTGGCAGCGGCACCGCATCCTGGTGCAAGTGGCAGAACGCACAGTGCTGGAACAGCGCGTGGTCCTGATCATCAACGCCACTGTCCGCCAACCCCGCACGCAGCTCGGCGGCGCGCGGGCCCACCACGCTGGACCGGCAGATCTGCGTCCACGGCGCCAGATCCCCGTTCAAGGCCTGCGCCGCCATGGACGCCGCCGGCAGCAGCGCCGCCAGCCAGAAGACCAGGACGGTCATCCAGCGGATGAAGGCGGTGGGGGAATGCAGACGCATGACGCGGCGGATTCTAGGCGCGCCGCGCCGGCGGGTCCTCAGCGGGGCTGCAACAGATCGAACAGCGCGCGCGCGACGACCTTCGTCGCCCGGCGCAGATCCTCCAGCTCGACGCGCTCGTCCGAGCGCTTGGCATGCGATTCCAGCACGGTGCGTGGTCCGGCACCGTAGATCGCTGCGGGGATGCCGTGCTCGCCGTAGAGACGCACGTCGGTGTAGAGCGGCGTGCCCGAGGTCGGGATCGGCTCGCCGAACACCGCCTCGCCGTGCCGCTGCAGCGCCTCGACCAGCGGCCGGTTGCCCGGCAGCGGCTGGAGCGCGCGCGCGAGCAGCAAGCGCTTCACGTCGACCGTGATCCCCGGGAACGAGGCCGCCGCCTTCGCGATCGTGTCGCGGATCTCCGCCTCGACGACGACGGGATCCTCTTCCGGGATCATCCGGCGATCCAGCTTCAGCGTGACCTTGCCCGGCACGACGTTGGTGTTGGTGCCGCCCTCGATGCGGCCGACGTTCAGGTACGGATGCTTGATGCCCTCGACCTTCGAGGTGACCTCGCGATAGGCGAGGTTGCGGGCATACAGCGCGTTCAGGATCACGACCGCGCCCTGCAGCGCGTCGATGCCGGTGTCGGGGATGGCGGCATGCGCCATCTTGCCGTGGACCGTCACCTCCATCTGCAGGCAGCCGTTGTGCGCGGTGACGACCTGGTAGCTGAAGCCGGCGGCCAGCAGCAGATCGGGCTTGGTCAGCCCTTGCTGCAGCAACCAGCCAGGGCCGAGCTCTCCGCCGAATTCCTCGTCGTAGGTGAAATGCAGCTCGACGCCGCCCTTCAGCGCGGCGCCTTGCGCGGCCAGCGCCTCCAACGCGCGCAGCGCGAAGGTGTAGGTCGAGAAGTCGCTCTTGCTGACGGCGGACGCGCGCCCGAAGAGCTGGCCACCGACGACTTCGCCGCCGTAGGGATTGTGCGTCCAGCCGTCGCCGGGCGGGACCACGTCGCCGTGCGCATTCAGCGCGATCACGGGACCCGCACTGCCAGTGCTGGAGCCGCCGTCATCCGCGCCGAAGCGACGGCGCACGATCAGGTTGGTCAGCGATTCAAGGCCGTACTCGCGCACCTGCGCCTGCGGCACGGCGTGCTTCTCCGCGACGTAGCCCATCTCGGCGAGCAGCTCGGACGTGCGCTCGGCATGCGGCGCGTTGTTGCCCGGCGGCGTGTCCGTGGGCACGCGCACCAGCGCCTGGAGATAGCGGACCTGTTCGTCGAAGTGGGCGTCGATCCACGCGTCGAGCGCGTCGTACGAGGTCTGGAACGCGGTCTGCGGCGCGGGTTGGGAGGAAGCGGTCATGAAGTGTCGGGTCCGGAAGATCGGGCGGAGTTCAGAGTCCGTCGAGCAGCGCGAGGAAGGCCTGCACGCAGAGTTCGGTGTCGTCGTTGCTGATCGCTTCGAGCGGGTTGTGGCTGATGCCCAGGTTCAGTCCGCGTTGGAACAGCATGGCCTGGGGCATCGCCTGATGGAGCTTCATCGCGTCGTGGCCGGCGCCGGAGGGCATCCGGTGCACCGGCAGGCCGAGCGCGTCGACAGCTGATTCCCAGCGCGACTGCCACGCCGCATCGCTGGGCGCGGCGGCGGCGGCTTCGGTGCGCTCCAGCGTGAAGCTGACGCCGCGGCGCTCGCAGATCTCGGCGAGACGCGCGCGCACGTCCGCGTCGAGCGCATCGCGCGCGGCGTCGGTGGTCGCGCGCAGGTCGAGGCTGAATCGGCATCGGCCCGGGATCACGTTGATCGATCCATTGGGCACCTGCAACTGTCCGACGGTGCCGACGACCTCGGGCACCGCGCCCGCGCGTTCCTCGACGTAGAGGATCAACTCCGCCACCGCAGCGGCGGCGTCGCGCCGACGGTCCATCGGCGTCGTGCCGGCGTGCGAGGCGAGCCCGCGCACTTCGCCGACGTAGCGCAGGCTGCCGTTGATCGAGGTGACGATGCCCAGCGGCAGGTCGAGCTCGTTGAGCACCGGCCCCTGCTCGATGTGGACCTCGACGAAGCCGAGATAACGCGCGGGATCCCGCTTGAGCGCCTGGATCGCCTCCATCGTGCCGGGCAGTCCGGCGTCGCGCATCAGGTCGCGCAGCACGACGCCGTCCGCGTCGGCCTGATCGAGCCACGCTGGATCGAAGCGCCCCACCAGCGCGCTGGAGCCGAGGAAGGTCGCCTTGTAGCGCTGGCCTTCCTCTTCGGAGAAGCCGATCACCTCGATGCCGTGCTTGAGCCGGCGACCTTGCCGCTTGAGCTCGCGCACGCAGGCCATCGGCACAAGGATGCCGAGCCGCCCGTCGTACTTGCCGCCGTTGCGGACGGTGTCGTAGTGGCTGCCGGTGAGGAGCCGCGGCGGCTCCTCAGTCTGGCCATCAGCCTCGCCGTGATACACGCCGACGACGTTCCCGACGGCATCGATGCCGACCTCGTCGAACCCGCACTCGCGCATCCAGTCCGCGAGTTGCGCCGCCGCGGCGCGGTGGGCCTCGGTCAGGTAGAGAACGGTGAGCTGACCGTTCTCCGCGAAGCCGGGATCGGAGAACCGCGCGAGCGACTCCGCCCAGTCCCAGACCTGGTTGCCGAGCGTCGGCACGATGCCGAACTTGTCGTTGAGCCGGATCTCCGCGATGCGGTGGATGTTGCGCAGGCACTCGGCGCGCTCGATGTCCGGGTGTCCGTTCAGACGCCGCGCGAAGGTGTCGATGATCTGCTGCCGCGACAGGCCGTCGCCGCGCGGGCCGCGCACCGCGAGGATGAAGGGCCAGCCGAAGCGCGCGTTGTAATCGGCGTTCAGCTGCTGCAGCCGCGCGAACTCTTCCGGCGTGCAACTGGTGAGGCCGGCCTGGCTCTGCTCGTTCGTCGATTCCGCGGTGAGCGACTTCGCGACCATCGCCTTGCCGGCGAGTTCCGGGTGCGCGCGGATCAGGCCGAGCTGCTCGTCGAGCGCGGCCTCGCGCACGACGGTGGCCATTGCATGCTTCAGCGCGGCGAGGCTCGCGAAGCCGCCCGCGGGGCGCACGGCGAAGGCGCGCTGCGCGATCCACGGCGAGTGTTCATAGACGCCGTCCAGCAGCGAGATGAATCCGTCCTCGCTCGCGCCGTTCAGCGTGGCGAGGGACAAGGTCGGCGAGGGCGCCAGGGTGGGGGAGGAGTGGCTCATCGGAAGTCCAGCGTTTCAGCCCCAGACGAAGGCCTTGTCCGCATCGAACGGATGCGTGGCGCGCCAGTGGCGGGCGATGTCGACGCGGCGGGCGATCCAGACGCGGTCGTGTTTCTCGACGTGGTCGAGGAAGCGCTGCAGCGCCCGCATGCGGCCTGGCCGGCCGAGCAGCCGGCAGTGCATGCCGATGCTCATCATCTTGGGCGCCTCGGCGCCCTCGGCGTAGAGCACGTCGAAGGTGTCGCGCAGGTATTCGAAGAACTCGTCCCCATGGCTGAAGCCCTGCGGCAGCGCGAAGCGCATGTCGTTGCAGTCCAGCGTGTACGGCACGACCAGGTGCGGCGTCAGCGCGCCGTCGGTCTTGCGGACGTTGAGCCAGAACGGCAGGTCGTCGCCGTAATAGTCGCTGTCGTACTCGAAGCCGCCGAAGTCGGCCACCAGCCGGCGCGTGTGCGGGCTGTCGCGGCCGGTGTACCAGCCCGACGGGCGTTCGCCGGTCAGCTGCTGGATGATGTCCATGCCGATGTCCATGTGCTGGCGCTCGACGGCTTCGTCGACGCCCTGGTAATGGATCCATCGCCAGCCGTGACAGGCGATCTCATGGTTCAGCTCGACGAAGGCCTTCGTCAGTTCCGGATGCCGCTCCAGCGCCATCGACACGCCGAAGACGGTCAGCGGCAGCGCGCGTTTCTCGAATTCGCGCAGCAGCCGCCATACGCCGGCGCGCGAGCCGTATTCGTAGATGCCTTCCATGCTCAGGTGGCGCGCGGGGAAGGCCGGTGGGTTGAACATCTCGGACAGGAACTGCTCGCTGCCGGCGTCGCCGTGCAGCACGGCGTTCTCGCCGCCTTCCTCGTAGTTGAGGACGAACTGCACGGCGATGCGCGCCTGGCCGGGCCACTGCGCATGCGGCGGGTGTTCGCCATAGCCGACGAGGTCGCGGGGGTAACCGGGGGAGACGACGGGCTTCATGGGAGGAACTTCATGGAGGTGTCGGGTGGACGTGCCGGAGGAGGGCAGGGGATCAGCGTTGCAGGACCGACTTCAGGTCCTGCACGCGCGGATCGAGCCGCAGGTTGGCCTCGACGTTGCCGAGGTGGGCGTCGAGCAGCTTCAGCGCCGCGCGCTTGTCGCGGGCTTCCAGCGCGTCGACGATGGCATCGTGCTCGGCCTGGGACTCGGCGGCGGAATGGGAGCTCTGGTACATCAGCGCGATCAGCGAGCTGCGCGAGAGCAGGTCGGTCAGCAGCTGCGCAAGCACCTCGTTGCCTTGCATGCGGGCGAGCACGACGTGGAAGTCGGCCAGCAGTCGTGTGCGGCCGGGGACGTCGGTCCGGGCGACGGCCTCGCGCTCCTGCTTCAGATGGGCGCGCAGCTGCTTGATCTGCGCCGGGGTGATGCGTTGGCAGAGGTCGGCGAGCATCGCGGCTTCGAGCATCTTGCGCACCTCGAAGACCTGTCGCGCTTCCTCGACGCTGGGCTGCGCGACGAAGGCGCCGCGCGCCGGCTCCAGCCGCACGAGGCGGTCGCGGCTGAGCTGGTTCAACGCCTGCCGTACCAGCGTGCGTGAGCACTCGAAGATGTCCGCCAGCTGCTGTTCCACCAGCTTGGTGCCCGGCATCAGCCGGCGCTCGACGATCGCCTGCGTGATGGCCGCGGTGATGCGTCCGGTGACGGAGGCGCTGGCGTCGAGGTCCCGGGCGTTCATGGGCGGGCGTTCATGGGCAGACGGTCGGTCGTGATCGGAAGATCGTTCGGTGTGCGGTGTGTCCTGAAGTGTATACACTTTGGATCTCCAGTTTTCCTTTCACCGATGGCGACCATGGGCAAGCTCACGACTCACGTCCTCGACACCATGCACGGCAGTCCCGCGGCCGGCATGGCCGTGCGGCTGTACCGGATCGAGTCCGGCGAGCCGCGTCTGCTGCAGGCGCTGACGCTGAACGCCGACGGGCGGGCGGACGGTCCGCTGCTCGAGGGGGAGACGCTGCAGGTCGGGCGCTACCGGCTGGTCTTCGCCGTGGCCGAGTATTTCCGCAGCCGGCGCGTGACGCTGCCGGAGCCGGCCTTCCTCGACGAGGTGCCGCTGGATTTCGGCATCGCCGATCCGGGCGCGCACTATCACGTGCCGCTGCTGGCGAGTCCCTGGTCGTATTCGACCTACCGGGGCAGTTGAGGTCCTCGCATGCGGTCCTGGCAGACGCTGGCATTGAGACTCGCGCGCGAGCCGGCAGTGCTGGTGCGCGTCGATGAACTGCAGGGCAGCGGTCCGCGGGAAGTTGGCGCCTGGATGGCAGTCACTGCGTCCGACGTCGTGAACACGATCGGCGGCGGGCAGCTCGAATTCGACTCGATCGCGAAGGCGCGCGCCGCGCTCGCGGCGGGGCGTGTCATGGAGGCGCGCCAGCGCTTCGCGCTCGGGCCATCGCTCGGTCAGTGCTGTGGCGGCGTAGTGTGGTTGAACTTCGAGTGGCTGGATGCGCAGGCGATCGCCGGCCTGGCTGAGCGCCTCGGTGACCAGCGCGAATGGCGGCGCATCGCGCTGTTCGGCGGCGGCCACGTGGGGCGGGCGATCGTCGACCTGCTGGCGAAGCTGCCGGCGACGGTGCACTGGATCGACAGCCGCGAAGGCATGTTCCCGGAGCCGCTGCCGGACAACGTCCGCGCGGAGCAGTCCGAGCCCGTGCAGGGCGCGGTGCCGACGCTGGCGGCCGGATCGCACGTGCTGATCATGAGTTTTAGCCACGCGGAGGATCTCGACATCCTGGCCACTTGCCTGAAACGCCAGCGTGAATCGGGGGATCTGCCGTACATCGGGCTGATCGGCAGCAAGAGCAAGTGGGCGACGTTCCGGCACCGGCTGGAAGCGCGGGGCTTCACGCCCGCCGAGCTGGCGCATGTGACCTGTCCGATCGGCATTCCCAATATTCCGGGCAAGCAACCCGAGATGGTGGCGCTGTCGGTGGTGGCGCAGGCGATGCAAGAACCGACCGAGCCGAGTTGAGCGCGCCTTCAGTACTTCCACCGCTGCTGGCCCTCACCCCCGCCCTCTCCCGCAAGCGGGAGAGGGAGTGAGAATGCACCGAGCCGACCGAAGAGCGCCTCCCTTCTTGCGCCCTCTCCCGCTTGCGGGAGAGGGCAGGGGTGAGGGCCAGCGGCCGTCGCAGTCCACCGGCCAAACTGTATACACTTCAGCCCTCAACGTCGCCGCGGCGCCCCGATCTTCTCAGCGCGACGCTTGCCGGTTCACAGCGCCCGCAGTGGTGGTCCGGATCTTGCACGACGTTCGTTGATGGACAGCTACCTGCTTGACTGGGCCAATCTGCTGCTGCGCTGGCTGCACGTGATCGTGGCCATCGCCTGGATAGGCGCCTCCTTCTATTTCGTCTGGCTGGACAACCACCTGGTGAAGCCGCAGGCCGAGGACCTGAAGTCCAAGGGCGTGGACGGAGAACTCTGGGCGGTGCACGGCGGCGGCTTCTACAACCCGCAGAAGTACATGGTCGCGCCGGCCAACCTGCCGCAGCACCTGCACTGGTTCTACTGGGAGAGCTACTGGACGTGGATGAGCGGCTTCGCGCTCTTCGCGCTGCTGTACCTCTTCAACGCCGACACCTACCTGATCGACAAGCGCGTCTTCGACTGGAGCGCGCCGGCGGCGATCTCAGGAGCGCTCGGCTTCCTCGCTGGCGGCTGGCTCGTCTACGACCAGATCTGCCGGCGCTTCGGCCGCAAGGCCGACGGCTCGATCGGCAACGACGGCGTGGTGCTCGGCCTGATCGCGGTGGCGGTCGTGGCGGCGGCATGGGGCGCGAGTCAGCTCTTCGCGGGTCGGGCGGCCTTCCTGATCACGGGCGCGATGATCGCCACGATGATGAGCGCGAACGTCTTCTTCTGGATCATCCCCGGCCAGAAGCAGGTCATCGCCGACATGCGGGCGGGGCGGCCGGTGGACCCGGTCCACGGCCAGCGCGGCAAGCAGCGCAGCGTGCACAACACCTACTTCACGCTGCCGGTGCTGATCGCGATGCTGTCCAACCACTACGGCATGCTCTACAGCCACGCGCACAACTGGCTGGTGCTGGTGATGCTGATGGCCACGGGCGCGCTGGTGCGCACCTGGTTCGTGAAGCGCCACAAGGGCGTCGACGCCTGGCCGCTGCTGGTGGCGGTGGTGATGCTGCTCGCGATCCTGGTCGCGTGGCTGGCGCCGCAACCGACGACGGTGCCCGTCACGATGGCTCCGGCTACGTCGTCCGCAACACATGGCCCCGGTGCGACCGCGGCGTTGGGCGATTCGACCGTCGTGACCTTCGAGCAGGTCAAGACCATCGTCAACGCGCGCTGCCTCGCGTGCCACAACGCGGCGCTCGCGCCCAAGCGCGTCCAGTTCCACGAGCCGCAGATGATCGAGCAGCACGCGGCCGAGATCTACCAGCAGGTCGTGGTGCAGAAGACCATGCCGCTGAACAATGCGACCGGCATCACCGATGAGGAGCGGGCGGCGTTGGGGCGGTGGTTCAAGCAGCGGTGAATCTGGGCGCTCAAGGGAAACCCCTCGGTTGAAGCCTCGCGGCGCGTCTCGATGTGGGCGCCATGTTCTTCTTCCGCCACCCCAAACCCGTCGTCGATCGACGCCCCGTTGCGGAGCATTCGGTACAGATCGAGGCGAAGGATCTGCCCGTGCTGGTCGAGTTGAAGGAGATCGTGAAGCCGGTGCTGCCGACGGTGCTCGTCGAGCCGGCGTCGGTGCTGCCGCGACGTCCGCCCAAGACGCGATGACGGCTCGCTAGGGGTCACTCCGGTAGCGCTGGGCGCCTCTGGAAATCAGAATCCAAAACAGCGTTTCAAAACTGAGAAGCGAAGAGGATTCCGATGACCAAGCGCGTGGCCGTGATCGGCGAATGCATGCTGGAACTCAAGGGCGAAGCCTTCGGCGCGATGACGCTGGGCTACGGCGGCGATACCTTCAACACCGCCGTCTATCTGCGCCGTTGCGGTGCGGCGGCAGGGCTGGAGGTGGCGTACGCGACCGCGGTCGGCGAGGACGGGCTCAGCAACGGTCTGCTCGATCGTTGGCGCGAGCAGGGCGTCGATACGCGGCTGGTGAGGCGCCTTGCGGGGTGCATGCCGGGGCTGTACATGATCGAGGTCGACGGCCGCGGCGAGCGCAGCTTCCACTACTGGCGCGACACCGCCGCGGCGAAGGCGTATTTCGACGTCGAGCGCACGCCGCTGGAGGTCCATGCCTATGAGTTCGACGCGCTTTATCTCAGCGGTATCACGCTCGCGATCCTGCCGCCCGCCGGGCGTGAACGCCTCTATGCGCTCATGGCCGCGATGCGCGAGCGCGGCGCCCACGTCGTCTTCGACAACAACTACCGACCTCGCTTGTGGGCGGATCGGCACGCGGCGCGAGTCGAGTTCGAGCGGGTGTTCTCGCTCGCCACGATCGCGCTGGTGACGGCGGACGACCATCAAGCGCTCATGGATCTCCCAGACCTCGACGCGGCCATCGCGCATGCGAAAGCCTTGGCGGCGCCTGAGGTGCTGATCAAACGCGGTGCTTCATCGACGCTCGTGCGTGCGGCCGATGGCCAGGGACGTTGGCTCGAAGCGCCGACGCAATGGGTCGAGCGCGTCGTCGACACCACGGCCGCGGGAGACTCGTTCGCCGGCGGATACCTGGCGCGCCGGCTCTCGGGACACGATGCCGTCAGTGCGGCGACGCATGGCAATCGAGTCGCCGCACGCGTGATCGGATATCCCGGCGCGATCATTCCCGCCGAAGCGATGGCCGATCTGCTCTGAGGGGAACGCTCAGCGCATCCAGCGTTTGAGCTCGGGCATCACGACGACCAGTTGCTCGGCGACCATCGCCGAGAACACCTGCGCGCCTTTGGCGCCGAGGTGCGTGCGGTCGAAGACCGGATTCGAAGCGCCGGCGCGGTCCGGTGCGGACGCTGCCTGCGCGGGCGCGGCGAGCGGCTTCGGCGCCATCGCCAGCGTGTCGGCTTCGTTCTCGCCCATCGCTTGGACAGCCGCGTGGCTGATCGCGTTCAGGTCGAGCAGCGGGATCTGGTGCTCGGCGCTGACACGGATCGTCGCGTCGGCCCAGGGGCGCAGGTTGTTCTCGAGCTTGCCCTGCGCGTCGAAGCTGCGGCGCGTCAGCGGCGTGATCATCACCAGCCGCGCGCCGGTCGTCGTCACGTCGGTGATGTAGCCGGCGAGGTTGACGGGGAACTCCGTCTGCAGGTCGGTGGAGCGGCCCGGCTTGCCGGGCTGGTCGTTGTGGCCGAACTGCATGAGCACCAGGTCGGTCTGGCCGGCCGGTCGATCGCGCAGCAGCGTCATGACCTGACCCCAGAGGCCTTCGGCGCGGAAGCTCTTCGTGCTGCGCCCGCCCTTGGCGACGTTGAGGCAGGTGACCTCGGGTGTGAAGCGCGCGCAGAGCGCATCGCCGTAGCCGCTCTTCGTGGCCATCGTCGAATCGCCGACGAGGACCACCCGCAACGACGATGCCGTCTCCTGCGCCTGTGCGGCGCCGGCCACAAGGACCAGCGCCGCGAGCCATGATGTCTTCATGAGTGCTCCGTGGTGATGCGACCGGAATGGGGCTTGGGGTTCCCGGAGGGAGGCCCCATGCCCCGTGGAGAGTCGGCGCTCGACCTCGCGCAGTCGTTCGCGAGCGCTGCCCGATGCCGCGAAAGGAAATGGGGTCGAGCGTCACCGCCCGACCCCACGCCGTCAAGCAGGCAGACTCAGAACTTGTAGCTCGCCCCCAGCAGGAACTCCCGCCCCGTCACGTGATAGACGACCGGGCTGTTCCGCGCCCTCGAGATGAACTGATCGTTCGCCTCGTTGGTCAGGTTGACGCCTTCCAGGGTGATGGTGAGGTTGTCGTTGACCTTGTAGGAGATCGACGCGTCCACGTTGAGCGTGGCGTTCTTCCCTTCGACGTCGTTGTTGTTCTGCCCCGGCACCCGCGTCAGGAACGACGAGCGCTTGGACGCCGACACCCGCGCGCTGAAGGTGTTGTCGTCGTAGTACAGCGTGGCGTTCCACGACTTGGGCGACATGTTGAGCAGGTCGTCCGAGATGGTGGAGTTGCTGGTCGGCGAGATCAGGTAGGTGATCTTGGACTTCACGTAGGTGTAGTTGAGCACCGTGCCGAAGTTCTTGCCCCAGCTGGGCAGGAAGGTGAACGGCTGCTGGTAGTTCAGCTCGATGCCGCGCAGCTTGCCTCCGGGGGTGTTGATCGGCGTCGTGAGCTGGAACACTTCCTCGCCGGTGAAGTTGGACGGCAGCAGCGACATCGGCAGTCCCGTCTGGTTGTACGGCGCGTTGGTGCGCAGGCTCTGGATGTAGGTGTCGATGTTCTTCTGGAACAGACCCACGCCGATGAAGGCGTTGCGGCCGAAGTACCACTCCAGGCTGCCGTCGAAGGTCTTCGCGCGGAAGGGCTTCAGGTACGGATTGCCCGTGGTGATGGACAGCGTGCCCGTCGTGCTGATGGTGCCGCCCGGGTTCAGGTTGCCCAGCTGCGGACGCGCCATCACCTTGGCCGCGGCGAAGCGCGCGATCAGGTCCTTGGTCAGGTTGGCCGAGACGTTCAGTGCCGGCAGCCAGTCCTTGTACTTCTGTCCGATCACGACCTCGGTGCCGCCGCCGGTGGCCAGGTAGCCGGTGGCGTCCTGTTCCGTCACGACGTAGCGCACCCCGACGTTGCCCTGCATGCGCAGGCCCAGCACGCGACCTTCGAAGTCCGCCTGCAGGAAGCCGCCGGTGTCCTTCTCCACCACCGCGCGGTTGTTGCCGCGCGCATTGCCGTTGGTGGTCGATGACAGCGTGTAGTCGCCCGGGCCGCCCGCCGGACCGCTCTTGATGCAGTTGCAGTAGATGTCGTAGGCCGAGGCGATTGCATTGAGGTCGGGGATGACCCACGAGGTCGGCGTGCCTTGCGGCAGGCTGAGCCCGCGGCCGAAGCCGGTCAGCATCTTGGTCAGCACGCCCGAACCCGCCGCCGGCGAGAAGATCGTGTCGTTCTGGTTGACGCGCCGGAACTCGAAGGTGTCGAAGCTGTATTTCTTGTAGTCGAAGCCCGCCTTCAGCGTCAGCGTGTCCGGCATCACTTCCCAGGCGAGGTCCAGATGCGCGATGTCGTTGACGTTGTTCGCGCCCTGCGGACGGATGCGGATCTCGCTGGTGGTCGTGTTGGTGACCGTCGTCGGCTGCGTGCCCGTGGTGACCTGCGGCACGCCGACGATCTGCAGCGCGCCGTTCTGCGCCGCCGGATCGAAGGGGTACTTGATCACCGGCAGCCGGTCGTTGTTGCGGAAGTCCAGCGTGTAGCCGTTGACGTTCAGCGCGTCCAGTGTGACCGTCGTCTGCACCGGATTGCGGAACTTGGAGTCGGCCCGGCCCACCTTCGCATTCAGCTTGAGGTGGTCGGTGATGTCCTGTTCCAGCGTCAGGCTCGGTTGGCGGAAGGTGGTCGTCAGCTCGTCGTAGCGCGACTCGGCGCGGATGTCGACGCCGTTGAACACGCCGTACTGCAGCGCGCCGTTGGGCGCGTACTGCGCTTCGACGACGCTGGTCTGCGGCTTGCCGCCCTGGCTCGCCGTGCGGCTGAACGAGATCGCTTCGAGGAAGTCCTCGCGCCGCGTCGCGTCCAGCTTCGAGTACAGCATGTCGAAGGTCAGCAGCGTGCTGTCCGTCGGCTTGAACTGGACCGAGCCGGTCAGGCCGAGCCGGTCCTGGTCATGCGTGAGCCGGCCGTAGCGCGGCAGGCGCGGATGGAAGTTGTCGGCGCTGCTGGCCGCGTTGTAGGCGGTGGTCGCGCCCGCGGAGGCGGGCAGGCGCGGCACGCCCTGCGCGGCGGGGCCGCAGTTGGCGGCGGTCGTCGTCGGATTCGCCGGGGTCACGCCTTGCGGCGAGCACCAGCCGCCCGACGAGGGACCGTTGTCCCAGCGCACCGTCGAGAAGCCTTCCTCGAAGAGCCGCCGCTTCGAGTACGCGCCCGAGACCAGCACGCCGAGCTTCTTGTCCAGGAACACGTCGCTGAGCAGGAAGGCCGCGCGCGGGTCGGTCTCGCGCGCCAGGTCGTTGTAGCGCGCCTTCACCGAGGCGGCGACCACGCGCTTGTTGAAGTCGAAGGGCCGCGCGGCCTGCAGGTCCACGGTCGCGCCGAGCGAGCCTTCGTCCACCTCGGCCGAGCTGCTCTTGCGCACGGTGATCGTGTTGAAGAGCTCGGCGGCGAAGACGTTGAAGTCGAAACCGCGCGAGCGGTTCGCGCCGCCGGAGCTGTCGGTGCCGCCGGTCGTGGCCAGCGCCTCGATGCCGTTGATGCGCACGCGGGTGAAGTCCGCGCCCAGGCCGCGCACGGTGATGTTGCGGCCCTCGCCGGCGTCGCGGTCGATCACCACGCCCGGGATGCGCTGCAGCGATTCGGCCAGGTTGGTGTCGGGGAACTTGGCGATGTCCTCCGCCTTGATCACGTCGACGATGCCCTTGTCCTGGCGCTTGGCGTTCAACGCGCTCTCCAGCGAGGCGCGGATGCCCGTGACCACCACGGTGTCCAGCGACTTGTCGGCCGCCGAGGCGGCGGCGGCCGGGGGCGCGACCTGGTCCTGGCTCCAGGCGGGCAGCGAGAGCGTGGCCGTGCCGAGCAGGCAGGCGGCGAGGCGGGTCAATCGAGGCGTGGAACGCAGCGTTGCGGACGTCCCGAGGCGAGTCCCAATACGGTGGGGCATGACGTTGTCTCCAAGGTTCTTCTGCGACCGCGGGCGCGGGATCGTGGCCCGTCGCTCTCGCGGCATCGGTCGGTCGCAGGCGCACGCAGGGCGCCGGCAGGGTGGGGGACGGAAGCGCTGTAGTGCGACGCCGCCTCGGTACTGCTGGATGACTGCGATCCGCGTTGCGCGCGGACCCTGGGGAATCAAGTCAGAGGTAGTCCTCGCGCCGCGGCGAGAACTGGTCCAGCAGCGTGCTGCCGGCCTCCAGCGCGACGACGCCGTGCGTGGTCAGCCGCGGCGCGACGAAGGCGTCGCCCGGCTTGAGCACGCGCTTCACGCCGCCGACGTCGCATTCGAACGAGCCGCTGATCACGAACGCGATCTGGTCATGCGCGTCGTGCGCATGCGGGGTGCCGATGGCGCCCCGGTCGAACTGCACCAGCACCGACATCAGCTCCGGCGTGTGGCCGACGATCTTGCGCCGGATGCCGTCGCCGAGCTCGGTCCACGGCGCGTCGTCGTTCAGGAAGTACGGGCTGCTCATCGGGGATGTCTCCTGGATTCGGGACGGTTCTCGGCCGTCGTTGCGAGCAACTATAGCGACGTCGCGAAAAATTGAAACAGCGGTTCACTAGATGGAAACCATAGTTCCGGGAAAGTCCGCAGGCCCGTACGCTGCGATCCCATCAGAGCTCGTGAAGCCACAGGAACCGCCAGGAGACGACATGGAAATCCGCCAACCCATCCACAGTGAACACGCCCGCACGCTGGACACCGAAGGCCTGCGCCGCCAGTTCCTGGTCGACGAGATGTTCAAGCCCGACGAGGCGACGCTGACCTACAGCCAGATCGACCGGATCATCGTCGGCGGCATCATGCCGGTGACGAAACCGGTGACCTTCTCGGCGGAGCTGGGCAGGTACACCGGCACCGACTACTTCCTGCAGCGGCGCGAGCTGGGCCTGATCAACATCGGCGGCGCGGCGCGCGTCTTCGTCGACGACACGCAGTACGACGTCGGCCCGCGCGAGGCGCTCTACATCGGCCAGGGCGCCAAGATCGTCGAGTTCAAGAGCGTCGACGCCGCGAATCCCGCCAAGCTGTACTTCAACTGCGCGCCGGCGCACACCGCGTATCCGACGCGCAAGGTCACGCTGGCCGAGGCCTCGCCGGAGACGCTGGGCTCGGCCGAGACCAGCAACCGCCGGACCATCCACAAGTTCCTGGTGCCGGACGTGCTGCCGACCTGCCAGCTGCTGATGGGCATGACGCAGCTGGAGCCGGGCAGCCTCTGGAACACGATGCCCTGCCACCAGCACGACCGCCGCATGGAGGTGTACTTCTACTTCGACATGAAGTCGGACGCGGTGGTCTTCCACATGCTGGGCGAGCCCACGCAGACCCGCCACCTGGTCGTGCGCAACGAGCAGGCGGTCATCAGCCCGAGCTGGTCCATCCACTCGGGCGTGGGCACGCAGGCCTACACCTTCATCTGGGGCATGGTGGGCGAGAACCAGGTGTTCAAGGACATGGACCACGTGCCGATGACGACGCTGCGCTGAGCGCGGCCTCTCTCGTCATCGCCACCAAGGGAACGACAGACATGATCCTGGACAACTTCCAACTCGACGGCCGCGTGGCCATCGTCTCGGGCTGCAACACCGGCCTGGGGCAGGGGATGGCGGTCGCACTGGCCCAGGCCGGCGCGCACATCGTCGGCGTCAACGTGTCCGATCCGGGGGAGACGCGCAGCGAGGTCGAGCGGCTGGGTCGCCGCTTCCTCGACCTGCGCGCCAACCTGGGCGACATCAGCTGCATCGAGGGCCTCGTCGCCGAGGCCAAGTCGCTGACCGGCCGCGTCGACATCCTGGTCAACAACGCCGGCATCATCCGCCGCGAGGACGCCATCCGCTTCAGCGAGAAGGACTGGGACGACGTCGTCGACCTCAACCTGAAGACGGTGTTCTTCTTCTCGCAGGCGGTGGCCCGGCAATACCTGGCCCAGGGCGGCGGCGGCAAGATCATCAACGTCGCGTCCATGCTGTCCTTCCAGGGCGGCGTGCGGGTGCCGTCGTACACCGCCAGCAAGAGCGGCGTGATGGGCATCACCCGGCTGATGGCCAACGAATGGGCGTCGCATGGCATCAACGTCAACGCGATCGCGCCCGGCTACATGGCCACCAACAACACCGCCGCGCTGCGCCAGGACGAGACGCGCAACGCCGCGATCCTCGACCGCATCCCGGCCGGGCGCTGGGGCAGCCCGGACGATCTCGCGGGACCGGTCGTGTTCCTCGCCTCCAAGGCCTCGGACTACGTGAACGGCTATACCGTCGCGGTCGACGGGGGATGGCTCGCCCGCTGAGGGCTCTGCCTCGCGACCTCGCCCTTCCGGCGCGACGCGGTCCGTAGAGACCGCGCGCGCCCGCCGACGGAGACACGGCACATGTATGAGAACAAAAGGCTAGGCTTCCTGTTCGTCCTGCCATTCGTGCTGGGCGTGCTGCTGTTCAAGCTTTTCCCCTTCGTGATGAGCTTCGCGCTCAGCTTCACGCAGTACGACCTGATCGATCCGCCGACCTTCGTCGGACTGCGGAACTATGAGGAGCTCGCGACCGCGGATCCGCTGTTCCGAAAGTCGCTGGGCGTGACGCTGCTCTTCGCGCTGCTGGCGGTGCCGCTGCGCGTGGGCTTCGCGCTGTTCATCGCGCATGTGCTGAACTTCAAGCTGCGCGGCATCAACTTCTTCCGCGCCGCGTTCTACATCCCGTCCATCCTCGGCGGCTCGATCGCGGTGGCGGTGCTGTGGCGTTTCGTCTTCGCGCGCAACGGCCTGGTGAACCTGGTGCTGATGAAGCTGGGCATCGAGCCGATCGCGTGGCTGGCCGACGAGCATTACTCGATGTGGACCATCGTGCTGCTGTTCACCTGGCAGTTCGGCTCGGCGATGGTGATCTTCCTGGCGGCGCTGCAGAACGTGTCGATCTCGCTCTACGAGGCGGCGGAGTGCGACGGCGCCAGCAAGATGCAGCAGTTCTGGAAGATCACCGTCCCGCTGATCACGCCGGTGATCTTCTTCAACGTGATCATGCAGATGGTGCACGCGTTCCAGGAGTTCAACGGCCCGTACATGATCACCGAGGGCGGTCCGTTGCACTCGACCTACGTGCTGGCGCTCTACATCTACGACCAGAGCTTCCGCTTCTTCAACCTGGGTTACGGCGCGGCGCTGTCGTGGGTGCTGTTCGCGCTGGTCGGCGGCCTCGCGGCGCTGTCCTTCTGGAGCTCGAAGTACTGGGTCTTCTACTCCGGCGAGAAGGAGACCAAGCGATGAGCCGCCGCTCTTCCGAACTCCCTCTCCCGCTTGCATCAGAGCGCAGAGACGAAGGTCTCGGTGCCCCTTCACTCCCTCTCCCGCTTGCGGGAGAGGGCGGGGGTGAGGGCAGCGGTGGCGGCACCGCGCCGGCCCTGATCCTCGGCCGCGACCGCGGCAACCGCACCTTGCGCTACCTCGCGCTGGGCGCGGTGGCCATCGTGATGCTCTACCCGCTGCTGTGGCTGATCGGCGCCTCCTTCAAGAGCAACGCCGAGATCTTCAGCTCCGCCGGTTTCCTGCCCGACCGCCTCGACTTCAGCGCCTACGCCAAAGGTTGGAAGACCAGCACCGAATACACCTTCGCCACCTACTTCCTCAACAGCTTCCTGATCACCATCCCGCGCATCATCGTCACGGTGATCTCCTGCGTGCTGGTGGCCTACGCCTTCGCGCGCTTCGAGTTCTGGGGCCGCAAGCTGCTCTTCAGCATCATGATCGCCACGATGATGCTGCCGCTGATCGTGCTGCGTCTGCCGCAGTACCTCGTGTTCCGCGAGATCGGCTGGCTGGACTCCTACCTGCCGCTGATCGTGCCCTCGGCCTTCGCGACGGACACCTTCTTCGTCTTCATGCTGGTGCAGTTCCTGCGAGGCATCCCGCGCGACATGGAAGAGGCCGCGCAGATCGACGGCTGCAACGCGCTGCAGCTGCTCTGGCACATCATCGTGCCGCTGCTTAAGCCGGCCATCATCTCCGTGGTCGTCTTCCAGTTCATCTGGACGATGAACGACTTCATGGGCCCGCTGATCTACCTCGCGTCGGTCGAGAAGTACCCCGTCTCCCTCGCGCTGAAGATGAGCATCGGCGCGACCGAGGAAGTCGAGTGGGCCAACGTGATCGCGATCTCGGTGGTGGCGCTGATCCCGTCGGTGGCGGTGTTCTTCGCGGCGCAGAAGCACTTCATCGAAGGCGCGACGTCCAGCGGCGTCAAGGGATGACCCCAGCGCACACAAGAAGAGAACCCGGAGACACGACGTGGCAAGACTGAGCCTCAACAAGATCGAGAAGGTGTACCCCAACGGCTTCAAGGCCGTGCACGGGGTGGACCTGGAAGTGCGGGACGGCGAGTTCATGGTCTTCGTCGGCCCGTCGGGCTGCGCGAAGTCGACGCTGCTGCGGATGATCGCGGGGCTGGAGAGCATCACCGGCGGCGAGCTGCGCATCGGCGATCGCGCCGTCAACGCGCTGCCGCCCAAGCAGCGCGGCATCGCGATGGTGTTCCAGAACTACGCGCTGTACCCGCACATGAAGGTCTACGACAACCTGGCCTTCGGCCTGAAGCTGGCCGGCACGCCGAAGGCGGAACTGGACCAGCGCGTGCGCCACGCCGCGGGCCTGCTGGAGATGGAGCATCTGCTCGACCGTTATCCGAAGCAGCTCTCCGGCGGCCAGGCGCAGCGCGTCGCGGTGGGCCGGGCCATCGTGAAGAAGCCGGACGTGTTCCTCTTCGACGAGCCGCTGTCCAACCTCGACGCCAAGCTGCGCGCCGCGATGCGCGTGCGACTCACCGAGTTGCACCGCACGCTGCGCGAAAGCCGCCAGCCGGCGACGACGGTCTACGTGACCCACGACCAGGTCGAGGCGATGACGATGGGCGAGCGCATCTGCGTGCTCAAGGACGGCGTGATACAGCAGGTCGACACGCCGACGGCGCTGTACGACCGGCCGGCGAATGCCTTCGTGGCGGGCTTCATCGGATCGCCGGAGATGAACCTGCTGGCGGCGCGGCTGCTCGCGACCGACAACGGCCTGGCCGTCGAGGTCGGCGGGGCGAAGCTGCCGCTGCCCGCAGAGAAGACGGCCGGCGTCACGTCGCTGCCGCGTCTGGCGGACGCCGCGTTGACCTTCGGTCTGCGGCCCGAGCACATCGGCCTCGTGCCGCGCGCACAGGGCGACAGCGTGCCGGTCTCCGCGCGGGTGCGCTTCACCGAACACATGGGCTCGGAGGTCTATCTGCATGCGGATCTCGGCCCGCTGCCGATCTCCGCACGCATTCCGGCCGAGCAGGCGGTGGCGCTGAGCGGCCTCGCCCGAGGCGACGCCGTGACGCTGCATCTGCAGATGTCGGCGTGCCATCTGTTCGACGCGACGAGCGGGCTGAATCTGCTGACGATGCCGGCCGCGTCCGCATCCTCGACGTCGTCGACAGCGGCGTCGACCTCGACTTCCGGGACCTACGCATGAGCCTGCCGCGACGACAGCTGCTGGGCATTGCCGCGGGATCGGCCGCGGTCGCCGCGACCGCGGGCGTGACGGCGGCGCTGACCGCCTCGGGCCTGCGCGCGCAGGACAAGCCCACCGTGCTGCGCTTCGCCTGGTGGGGCGGCGCCGGCCGGCACGAGGCGACGCTGAAGGCGCTCGCGCTCTTCGAGCGCCGCCACGGCGTGCGCGTGAAGGCCGAATACATGGGCTTCAACGGCTACCTGGAGCGGCTGACGACGCAGATCGCCGGCGGCTCCGAGCCCGAGGTGATGCAGATCAACTGGGCGTGGATGGCGATGTTCAGCAAGCGGGGCAACGGCTTCGCGGATCTGAACCGGTTCGGGCGCCTGCTGGACCTCGCGCAGTTCGACCGCGAGGACCTCGCCTACGGCGACGTTGCCGGCAAGCTGAACGCGCTGCCGGTCTCGTTCAGCGCGCGGGTGATGCTGTGGAACCAGGCGGCCTTCGATCGCGCCGGCCTCGCGCTGCCCAGGACCTGGGACGAGCTCTTCGCCACGGGACCGGCTTTCCGTCGGATCCTCGGCGAGAACGCGTATCCGCTCGACGGCGAGCTCTACGACATGATGCTGCTCTCCCAGGCCTGGGTGCAGCAGCGGCACGGCATGGCCTACGTCGATCCCGCGCAGCCGCGCGTGGCGATGAACGAGGCGGCGGCGCTCGACTGGGTGCGCACCTACAAGCGGCTGGTCACCGACCACGTCGCGACGCCGCTGCCGCTGCGCGCCAGCCTCGGCGGCGCGGAGAAGCCGACCGAGCAGCAGCCCGACTGGGTCGTCGGCCGCTGGGCCGGCAACTACACCTGGGACTCGGTCATCGCGCTGCGCGCGTCCACGCTGGACAAGCAGCAGAAGCTGGTGCTCGGCGAGTTTCCGACGCTGCCCGGCGCGCTCGACAGCGGCATGTTCGGGCGACCCACGGTGATGTACGCGGTGAGCCGTCATGCGGAGAAGAACGGCCGCGCGGAGATGGCGGCCAAGCTCGTCAACTTCCTGCTGACGGATCCGGAGGCCGCGGCGCTGCTCGGCCGCACGCGCGGTCTGCCGTCGGCGCGCGGGCCCTACGAGCAGTTGAAGGCGGCGGGCAAGTTGCCGCCGCTGGAGGTCGCCGCGCACGAGCAGATCAAGGTGCAGCGCGAGTCGGGCCGACTCAAGCGCCCCGCGCCGCTGTTCGAGCACGCGCGGCTGCACAAGTTCATGCGCGAGGTCTTCGAGACCGTCGCCTACAACAAGACCAGCGATGTCGATGCCGCTCGTCGTTTGGTCACGGAAGGCCAGGCCTTGCTGCAACGGATCAAGTGAAAGCCATCATGAAAGCCAACGAACGACAGCTCCATTTCGTCACTCGCGAGGATCCGGACACCGGCGCGCGCGTCACGCGGCTGACGCCCACCGACGTGACCTGCCATCGCAACTACTTCTATCAGAAGTGTTTCACCAACGATGGATCCCAGCTGATCTTCGGCGCGGAGTTCGGGCCGGGGACGAGCTGGAACTACCACCTGCTCGACCTGAAGACGCAGGTCGCGACGCAGCTCACCGACCAGCCGGGCGAGAACACCTTCGGCGGCTTCCTCAGCCCCGACGATCGTCATCTCTACTTCGTCCGCGCGGAGCGGCAGCTGATCCGCCTGTCCATGCGGGATCTGGGCGAGGAGGTCGTCTACACCGTGCCCGAGGGCTGGGTCGGCTACGGCACCTGGGTGGCGAATTCGGCCTGCACGAAGATGGTCGGCATCGAGATCGCGGCGAGCGACTGGTTCCCGCTCAGCGACTGGCAGAAGTTCCACCAGATGTTCCATGCGAAGCCGCGCTGCCGCCTGATCCGCATCGACCTGGCGACCGGCGCGCGCGAGGTGATCCTCGAGCAGCAGGGCTGGCTGGGCCATCCGCAATACCGGCCGGGCGACGACAACACCGTTGCGTACTGCCACGAAGGACCGCACGACCTCGTGGACGCGCGCATGTGGTTCATCGACGAGGATGGCCGCAACGTCCGCTGCGGCCGCCGCCACGATCCGGGCGAGAGCTGCACCCACGAGTTCTGGGTGCCGGACGGCTCCGCGATGATCTACGTCTCCTACCTGAAGGGGCAGCGCGATCGCTGGATCTGCTCGCTCGATCCGGTGACGCTCGAATCGAAGCGATTGACGCGCATGCCGCCGTGTTCGCACCTGATGAGCAACCAGGACGGCACGCTGCTGATCGGCGACGGCTGCGATTCGCCGGCCGACGTTGCCGACACCGGCAGCCACCAGATCGCGACCGATCCCTTCCTGCACCTCTTCGACCTGAAGGCCGGCACCGAACGCCGCGTCGCGCGGCACGACAGCTCCTGGCGCGTCTACAAGGGCAACCGGCAGGTCACCCATCCGCATCCGTCCTTCACGCCGGATGAGAAGCAGGTCCTCTTCAGCGCCGACGCCGAGGGCGAACCGGCGCTGTATCTGGCGGACCTGTGATGCGGATGGCTCGTGTCGTCGCGGCGGTCGTGGGCGCGATGACGCTGCTCGGCGCTTCGGCACAGGAACGCCCGCAGCTCAGCGATGCACAGGCGGCCACGATGACGATGGCGGGCTACCTCGGCGACTGGCAGCCGGCACCGCTGGATCCGGTGCGCTGGACGCCGACCTTCGTCGTCGCAGCTGACGGGAGTGGAACGCACCGCACGGTGCAGGCGGCGATCGATGCATTGCCCGCGAAGACTGCGGCGACGTCGACCACGTCGCCCCCGTCGCGCGCATACGTGCTGGTGAAGCCCGGCACGTACCGTGAGCCGCTCTGCATCCAGGACAAGGCGCCGTTCACGCTGTACGGCGCGGGCGAACCTTCCGAGGTCGTGATCGTCGAAGGCCGCTACAACGCGCTGCCCAAGGCCAAAGGCGAGTCGGCGCACCGTTGCATGCCGCTGCTCGACGCCGAGAGCTATGGCACGCCGGGAAGCGCCAGTGTGATGCTGTTCAGCGACGATGCTCAACTCGCTCGCCTGACCATCGCGAACGACGCGATGGACCGCGTCCGCGATGGTCAGGGCTATCCGGCCGGTGTCGCGGAGAGCGGCGGCGCGCAGGCTGTCGCGCTGATGACGCGCGGCGACCGGATCCAGCTGGAGCAGGTCCGGCTCATCGGGCATCAAGACACGTTCTATGCGGAGCGCAACGTCGCATCGGCATCCACGGGCGGGCGCGGGCCGCACGCCGTACCCGACGAAGCGCGCGTACTCGCGCGGCGCTCGGAGATCCGCGGCGATGTTGATTTCATCTTCGGCGGCGCGACGCTGGTCATCGACCACAGCCTCATCGTCAGTCGCGCCGGTCGCCGAGTCCCGGGCCACGGGGGCCACGTGATCGCGCCCAGCACGCCCAACGCGCTGGCGCGCGGCTTCCTGATCCAGGACTCGCGCTGGCTGGCAGAGCCCGGCGTGGCGCCGGCGAGCATCAGCCTGGGCCGGGCCTGGGACCGCGGCGTCGCCCGCGGCGAATGGCGCGCGTCGCCGTCGATCCCGAACGGGCAGGCGCTGCTGCGTGGCAACCTCTTCGGCCCGCATCTGGCGCCTTGGTCGGCATCGACCTCGCGACGTCCCTTCAACGCCGTCGGCGATTCCGCCAACCGCATGGCCGAGTACCGCAACCTCACGCTGCCCGACGCGGTGCCGGTCGCCGCATTCGACGCGGTCGCGTCGGGCGACGGCTGGGCGTCGATGAACGGCGGCACGATCGGCGGTGCGAAGGCGAAGCCGGAGGCGGTCCGCGTCGTGCGCACGCGCGCGGACCTCGACGCGGCGATCGCGCTCGGCGACACGCCCAAGCTGATCGCGCTCGCGGCGCGCATCGACCTCGCCGCGGACGCGTCCGGACGGCGCCTGGGCATGGACGACTTCCGCGATCCCGCCTTCGACTTCGACGCCTTCGTCCGGCAATACGACCCGGCGACCTGGGGTCGCCGCGATCCCTCGGGGCCGCTCGAAGATGCGCGCAAGCGCTCGGCGAAGAAGCAGGCCGCGCAGGTCGTCGTCAAGGTGCCGTCGAACACGACGATCGTCGGCATCACGCCCGACGCCGGCTTCGGCGGCGGTTCGCTGATGCTGGACAAGGTCTCGCAGGTGATCCTGCGCAACCTGCGTTTCTCCGATGCCTACGACTTCTTCCCCGCCTGGGATCCCAACGACAACGGCCACGGCGAGTGGAACTCCGAGTACGACACCGTCTCGCTGCGCGAAGCCACGCAGGTGTGGGTCGACCACTGCGCCTTCGACGATGGCGAGCGGCCGGATCCGCGCGAGCCGGTGGCGCTGGGCCAGCGCCTGCAGCGTCACGACGGGCTGCTCGACATCACCCGACGCTCCGACTTCGTCACCGTGTCCTGGAACCTCTTCCGCCGGCACGACAAGACGATGCTGATCGGCGGCAGCGACGGGCACCGCGACGATCGCGGCCACCTGCGCGTGACGCTGCACCACAACCTCTGGGAGCAGCTCAAGGAACGCACGCCGCGCGTGCGCTACGGGCAGGTGCACGTCGCCAACAACCTCTACGTCGCGACGGCCGGCGGCGACTATCCCTACGGCTACTCGATCGGGGTAGGCATCGCCTCGCAGGTGTTGAGCGAGCACAACGTCTGGGAGGCGTCGCCGGGTATTGGCCCCGAACGCATCGTGCGCCTGCTCAAGGGCGATCGCCTCGAGGATCGCGGCTCCCGCTTCAATGGCGACCCCGTCGATCCGGTGCGCCTGCTGCGCGCCGCGACCCCTGACAAGGCTGTCGTCGGCGAGTCCGGCTGGACGCCGCCGTACCGGCTGTCCATCGATGTTGCGGCCGATGTGCCCGCCCGGGTTCGCGCGGGCGCGGGGACGGGCCGGCTGTGGTGAAATCTCCCCTTTCCAGGAAACCCTTGCGCATGGATGACGATCTGAACGATGGCAAGCAGCAGCCCGAATCCGTGGCCGCGGTGCTCAAGGTGTTCGCCATCCTGCAGGCCCTGTCAGAACGCAGTGATACCGGTATCTCGGAACTGTCCGTGCGGCTGGCCATGCCCAAGGCGACGGTCTACCGCTTCCTGCAGACGATGAAGACGCTGGGCTACGTCCGCCAGGAGACCGACAGCGAGCGCTACGGTCTGGCGATGAAGGTCTTCGAGATCGGCGCCAAGGCGCTGCAGTACCCGGACCTGGTCGACCTGTCCAAGCACCACATGCAGATGCTGGCCGACGCCACCGGCGAGACGGTGCACCTGGGCACCTTGATCGACAGCGAGATCATCTACGTCCACAAGGTCGATTCGAAGCACATGCTGGGCATGTACTCGCGCATCGGCCGGCGCGCGCCGCTGCATTGCACGGCGATCGGCAAGGTGCTGATGGCCTGGGAGCATCCGGAGCGTCGCGCCCGCGTGCTGGCCGGGGCCGAGTTCCAGCGCTTCCGCGACAAGACCATCACCGAGCCGGCGGCCTTCCAGGCCGAACTGGAGCGGGTGAAGGGGCAGGGCTTCGGCGAGGACCGCGAGGAATTCGACGATCACATCCGCTGCATCGGCGTGCCGATCTTCGACCGGCTGGGCCAGCCGATCGCGGGCATGAGCGTCAGCTTCCCGACCTTCCGTTACGACGACGCCAAGGCGCCGGAGGTCGTGGCGATGCTGCAGGCGGCGAGCCGGGACATCTCGGCACGGCTGGGCTGCACGAAGTTCCCGCTGGACGTCGCCGCCTGAGGCACTCAGCGCGGCCCCCTTCGCTTCCCCACCGCTTCCTTCCGAAAACGCGCAGCATCGGCGCGACACCGCGATAACGTGGTTGTCGTCCGGGTCGATGTTGTCGTACAACTGACCCCGTGATGAATGCTTCGTTGACCCGTTCCCGTCCGAAATCGCTGGCGCTCGGCCTTGTCCGCGCGCTGGAGGACCGGATCCGTGCGGGTGCGCTCGCCAACGGCGACAAGCTGCCGACCGAGGCGGCGATCATGGCCGAGTTCGAGGTCAGCCGGACGGTGGTCCGGGAGGCGATCTCGAAGATGCAGGCGGCGGGGCTGGTCGAGACCCGGCACGGCATCGGGACCTTCGTCCTGGGGCTGGGGGAGGGTGGTCCGTTCCGGATCGGCGCCGAACAGATGGCGACGCTGCACGACGTGGTCGCGGTGCTGGAGCTGCGCATCGGCATCGAGACCGAGGCGGCCGCGCTGGCCGCGCAGCGTCGCAGCGATGCGAACCTGAACAACATGCGCGCGGCGCTGTCGGCCTTCGCCGAGGCGGCGCAGGCGGGCCGCGACGCGGTGGCGGCGGACTTCCAGTTCCACCTGGAGATCGCGCGCGCGACCGGCAACCCGCACTTCGAGCAACTGATGGCGACGCTGGGGGCGCCGAGCATCCCCCGCGCACGCCTCGCGAGCCTGGCGGCGGCCGGCGATGAGGACCCGCTCGCGCAGCGCGAGTACCTGCTGCGCGTGAACGCGGAGCACGAGAGCATCCTCGACGCGATCGCCGCGCGCGACACCGAGGCCGCGCGTGCCGCCATGCGGACACACCTGGCCAACAGCCGCGAGCGCCGCCGCCGTGCGGCACTTGCGCTGCAGGACAAGCGCTGAGCGACGCAGCGCGATCAGACCTCGACGGCCTGTTCGCCCGAGTCTTCCTTGGTCTCTTCGACCTTGAACTTCCAGCCTTTGCGGCCTGAGGTGGCCACGATCTTCTGACGCACGAGCCGTTCGACGGTCATGATCCGGTCGAAGGCTGACCTGACCGTTTCGTCGCCGGCGGCGTGTGCGAAGAAGTAGAACCTCAACAGCGTGTCGTTCGCCCTCGGGACCTTGCCGTGCCGTTCCCACAGGCTCACGTTCTGCTCGCTGACGCCTTGGACCTTCGCCATTGCCGCCTGCGACAGGCGCAGGTGGACGCGCAGGAAGCGGAACTCCTTGCCGGTGAGTCGCCCGGGTTTGTGCGCCACCTGGACGGCAATCTCCCGCAGCAGTTCGTCCGCCGCGGTCACGGAGTAGGCTTTTCCATAGGCGGTGTCGATTTCGTTGTAGCCGTTGGCAAGCCACACGTTGTCGAGACCGCATTCGGTGTAGTGATACATCGTCATTTCCAGCATCCCCTAGCAGGCCGTTCCTCGGCCCAGACAGGCTGGAAATCGTAGGCTTGCGCCGGTGCGGCGCTCGCGAGGCGTGTCGCGAACTCCCCATAGTTCAACTCGGTAAATTGCAGCCAAGAACTGGCTTCGATACGTGTATTCCCCGATCCGCCGAGCGGACTCCGCGCCTTGTCATCCGCTCGACTCAACTTGTATGATGACTGACAACAAGGCCGCCAAGGCGCCGCCGGGCTGAGTCCCGAAGGCGCACCAAGAGCGGTTTCCACGGTTCCTTCCCGGAGACAAACCATGACCGTTCCGACCCGCCGCCTGGCCGTCAAAGTGGGTGCCGCCCTCGGCGCCGCCGTCCTGTCCACCTTCGCGGCCGGCCTGGCGCACGCCAGCGGCTTCCCCGAGCGGCCGGTGACCATCGTGGTCCCGTTCCCCGCCGGCGGTTCCACCGACATGCTGGCCCGCGCCATGGGCGCCGAGCTGCAGAAGAAGTGGGGCCAGACCGTCATCGTCGACAACCGCCCCGGCGCCACCGGCACCCTGGGCACCACCCAGGTCAAGCGCGCCGCGCCGGACGGCTACACGCTGCTGGTGTCCTCCCTCGGCCCGTTCGTCATCGCGCCGCATCTGATCAAGGCCGTCCAGTACGACGCCCTCAAGGACATCGACCTGCTCACCGTTGCCATCCAGGCGCCCAACGTGCTGGTCGTGCCCGCCGCGTCCCCGCTCAAGAGCGTCAAGGACGTCATCGACACGCTCAAGAAGGAGCCCGGCAAGATGAGCTTCGCCTCGTCGGGCAACGGTTCCTCCGACCACCTCACCGCTGAGCTGTTCT
The DNA here is from genome assembly GCF_036486225.1 of Roseateles sp. Lineage (GTDB taxonomy): Bacteria > Pseudomonadota > Gammaproteobacteria > Burkholderiales > Burkholderiaceae_C > Roseateles. The sequence continues at coordinate 38,684 of NZ_DASVNZ010000236.1, forward strand.
GGCTGCAGACCGGCACCAACGGCCTGCACGTCCCGTACAAGGGCGGCGCCCCCGCGATCAGCGACCTGCTGGGCGCGCAGATCGACGCCTCCTTCCAGAACGTCAACGCGGTGCTGCCGCACATCCTCGGCGGCAAGCTGCGCGCGCTGGCCGTGACCGGCGACAAGCGCTCCGCCGTGCTGCCCAACGTGCCCACGCTGTCCGAGTCAGGCATCAAGGGCGCCGACGTCTACTCCTGGCAAGGTGTCGCCGCGCCCAAGGGCCTGCCGCCCGCCGTGCGCGCGCAGCTGCAGAAGGACATCGTCGCCGCGCTGCACGACCCGGCGGTCAAGCAGAAGTTCTCCGACATCGGCATCGAGACCGTCGCCAACACGCCCGACCAGGCGCAGGCCTTCCAGAAGACCGAGTTCGCGCGCTGGAAGCAGCTCATCGAGACCCGCAAGATCACCGCCGATTGATTCAGATTGACCAGGAGCTTCTCGTGAGCGCAAGCAGTCCCATCGTCACCTCCGCCCGCGCGATCCCGGTCGCCGGGCGCGACGGCATGCTCATGAACCTGAGCGGCGCGCACGCGCCGTTCTTCACCCGCAACCTGCTGATCCTCGAGGACGACGCCGGCCACGTCGGCATCGCCGAGATCCCCGGCGGCGAGCCCATCCGCAAGACGCTCGAACAAGCCGGCGAGTTGCTGATCGGCCAGCCGGTCGCGAAGTGGAACGCGCTGCTCGCGCAGGTCCGCGAGAAGTTCAAGGGCCTGGACAGCGGCGGCCGCGGCCTGCAGACCTTCGACCTGCGGACCACCATCCACGTGCTCACCGCCGTCGAATGCGCGCTGCTGGACCTGCTCGGCCAGCACCTGGGCGTGCCGGTGTGCGAGCTGCTCGGCGAAGGCAAGCAGCGCGACAGCGTCGCGATGCTGGGCTACCTGTTCTTCGTCGGCGACCGCACGAAGACGGGCCTGGCCTACAAGACGCCCGAGGACGAGGCCGGCAGCGACGCCACGACCGACGCCTGGCTCAAGGTCCGCCACCACGTCGCGATGACGCCGGAGACCATCGTCGAGCAGGCCGCCGCCGCGCAGGCGCGCTACGGCTTCAAGGACTTCAAGCTCAAGGGCGGCGTGCTGCGCGGCGAGGAAGAGGTCGAGGCGATCAAGGCGCTGAAGGCGCGTTTCCCCGAAGCGCGCGTCACGCTGGATCCCAACGGCGGCTGGCTGCTGAAGGATGCGATCCGCCTGTTGCGCGACCTGGGCGGCGTGCTCGCCTACGCCGAGGACCCTTGCGGCGCCGAGGAAGGCTTCTCGGGCCGCGAGGTGATGGCCGAGTTCCGCCGCGCCACCGGCCTGCCGACGGCCACCAACATGGTGGCCACCGACTGGCGCCAGTTCACCCACGCGCTCAGCCTGCAGTCCGTCGACATCCCGCTGGCCGATCCCCACTTCTGGACGATGTCCGGCGCGGTCCGCGTCGCGCAGACCTGCCGCGACTTCGGCCTGACCTGGGGCTCGCATTCCAACAACCACTTCGACGTGTCGCTGGCGATGTTCACCCACGCCGCCGCCGCCGCGCCGGGTCGGCTCACCGCGATCGACACGCACTGGATCTGGCAGGACGGCCAGTTCCTGACCGAGAAGCCGCTGCAGATCGTGGAAGGCGAGGTTGCCGTGCCGACCGCGCCCGGCCTGGGCGTGACGCTCGACATGAAGGCCGTGGAAGCGGCCCACCAGCTCTACCTGCAGCACGGCCTGGGCGCGCGCGACGACGCCATCGCCATGCAGCACCTGATCCCCGACTGGAAGTTCGATCCCAAGCGGCCCTGCATGGTCCGCTGAACGATCCCCCCGAACGACACCTGGAGAGAGACAACATGCAAGACAAGACATTCGCCCGCCGTGCCCTCATCGCCGCCGCCGCCGTCGCCGCGGTGGCAGGTGTTGCCCCCAGCGCCTTCGCGCAGGCCGCCTGGCCCAGCAAGCCGCTGAAGATCATCGTTCCCTACACCCCGGGCGGTTCCTCGGACATCATCGCCCGCATCATTTCTCCGATGCTGGGCGAAGCGCTCAAGCAGACCGTCATCGTCGAGAACAAGCCCGGCGCCAGCGGCAACATGGGCGCCGACCAGACGTCCAAGGCCAACGACGGCTACACCATCATGCTGTGCGACGTCAGCGCGCTGGCCATCAGCCCGTCGCTGTACACCAAGCTCAACTTCGATCCGTCCAAGGACCTGAAGGGCGTGGCGATGCTGGCCTACTCGCCGCACATGCTGGTCGTCCACCCGTCGGTGCCGGCCAACAACCTGAAGGAACTGGTCGAGCTGTCCAAGAAGTCCAAGATCGACTTCGCCGTCACCGCGATGGGCAGCGCGCCGCACCTGGCCGGTTTCCAGGTCGCCAGCCTGACCGGCGCGAAGTGGGAATACATCCCGTACAAGGGCGGCTCGCAGGCCGTCACCGACACCATCGCCGGTCAGACGCAGGTGCTGATGAACGGCATGCTCGCGACGCTGCCCTTCGTGCAGCAGAACAAGCTCAAGGTCATCGGCGTCAGCAAGTCCACCCGCGTGCCGCTGCTGCCCAACGTGCCGACGCTGGCCGAGCAGGGCGCCACCGGCTTCGAGTCCGGCACCTGGCAGGGCATCCTCGCCCCGGCCAACATGCCCAAGGCCAACATCGACAAGCTGTCGGCCGCGCTGATTTCGATCATCCGCTCGCCGGAAGTCCGCGCGCGCCTGGCCGCGCAGGGCGCCGAGGTCAGCACCATGAACCCGACCGAGATGGACACCTTCTTCAACGCCGAGCGCAAGAAGTGGGCGGGCGTCGTGGCCAAGAGCGGGCTGAAGCTCGATTGATCGCCGATGGCCGCATCGACGGCCGCATCGTGGGATGCGGGCGTGGATGCGGCAGCGGATGCCCGTTTTGATTCAGACCTGAGGAGCCCGTCATGCCGACGCCGACCACGCCCTATTCCGCCTTCCCCAACACGCTGCGCCAGCGCCTGATCGCCGGCGAGCGCCTGATCGGCTGCTGGTGCTCGCTGGCCAGCCCGATCAGCACCGAGGTGCTGGGCCTGGCCGGCTTCGACTGGCTGCTGCTGGACGGCGAGCATTCGCCCAACGACGTCACCAGCTTCGTGCCGCAGCTGATGGCGCTCAAGGACAGCGTCAGCGCGCCGGTCGTGCGGCCGAGCACCAACCACGCCGTCGAGATCAAGCGGCTGCTGGACGCCGGCTTCTCCAACCTGCTGATCCCCTTCGTCGAGTCCGCCGAGCAGGCGCTCTACGCGGTGCAGGCCACGCGGTATCCGCCGCAGGGCTTCCGCGGCGTGTCGGTCTCGCAGCGCAACAACCGCTACGGCACAGTGCCGGGCTATTTCCAGGGCATCAACGAGCAGATCGCCGTGATCGTCCAGATCGAGAGCCCCATCGGCGTCGCGGCCGTCGCGGAGATTGCCGCGGTGGACGGCGTGGACAGCGTCTTCATCGGACCGCAGGACCTGGCCGCGGGCTACGGCCATCTCGGCAACCCGAGCCACCCGGACGTGCAGGCGGCGATGGCCGCGATCTTCGCGGCGTGCAAGGCGGCGGGGAAGCCGGTCGGCATCCTCGCGCCGGTCGAAGCGGATGCGCGTCGTTATCTCGACATGGGCGCGACGTTCGTCGCCGTGGGCAGCGACCTGGGCCTCTTCCGCTCAGCCACGCAAGGCCTGCGCGACAAGTACAAGGATTGATTCAGGAGTATTCGAATGAGCATCAAGATCGGTTTCATCGGCCTGGGCATCATGGGCGCGCCCATGGCGGTGCGTCTCGCGCAAGGCGGGCATCCGCTGTTCGTCCAGACGCGCAGCAAGGTCCGTGAGGAAGTGGCCGCCGCCGGCGCCACCGTCTGCGCCAGCGCGACGGAAGTGGCCGAGAAGGCCGACGTGATCTTCACGATGGTCCCGGACACGCCGGACGTCGAGCGCGTGCTGTTCGGCGAAGGCGGCATCGCCGCCGCGTTCGCCGGCGGCAAGGGCGCGGGCAAGACGGTCGTGGACATGAGCTCGATCTCGCCGATCGCGACCAAGGACTTCGCGGCCCGCATCGAGGCACTCGGCGCCGAGTGGCTGGACGCGCCGGTCTCCGGCGGCGAGGTCGGCGCCAAGGCCGGCACGCTGTCCATCATGGTCGGCGGCAAGGAAGCCACCTTCGCGCGCATCAAGCCGCTGTTCGAGTTGATGGGCAAGAACATCACGCTGGTCGGCGGTGCGAGCGCGGGCCAGGTCACCAAGGTCGCCAACCAGATCATCGTGGCGCTGAACATCGCCGCCGTGAGCGAGGCGCTGGTCTTCGCATCCAAGGCCGGCGCCGATCCGGCCAAGGTGCGCGAGGCGCTGATGGGCGGCTTCGCCTCCAGCCGCATCCTCGAAGTCCACGGCGAGCGCATGATCAAGCGCACCTTCAACCCGGGCTTCCGGATCGCGCTGCACCAGAAGGACCTGAACCTGGCGCTGCAGAGCGCCAAGGCGATGAGCCTGGCGCTGCCCAACACGGCCAGCACCGCGCAGCTGATGCAGGCCGCCGCGGCGCAGGGCTGGGACCAGCTCGACCACTCGGCGCTGGTGCGGGCGCTGGAAGTGCTGGCCAACCACGAGGTCGGTAGCACTACGGACGCCGGCTGAGGGGACAGGTCTCCACAATCGACGGTCATGAGCCAGCCCATCGACGCTTCCGCCGCTTCCGCCTCGCCGGCCGACCTGGTCGCTGATCCCCGCGCCCTGCTGAAGCACCTCTACCGCGTCGCGGTGGACCGTGCGCTGCCGGGGAAGATCCTGGCCAGCCACCTGCCGCCGCCTCCGAAGGGGCGGACGCTGGTGATCGGCGCGGGCAAGGGCGGCGGGTCGATGGCGCAGGCCTTCGAGGCCGCCTGGCCGGCCAGCGCGCCCACGACCGGGCTGGTGATCACGCGCTACGGCCACATCCCGCCGGACTACCGGCCGCGCCGCATCGAGATCGTCGAGGCCGCGCACCCGGTGCCCGACGCCGCCGGCGAGCGCGCCGCGGCCCGGATGATGCAGATGGTGCGGGATTTCAACCCGACCGCCGACGATCAGGTGATCTGCCTGATCTCGGGCGGCGGTTCGGCGCTGATGCCGCTGCCGGCCCCGGGACTGACGCTGGCCGACAAGCAGGCGGTCAACCGCGCGCTGCTGGCCAGCGGCGCCAACATCGTTGAGATGAACTGCGTGCGCAAGCACCTCAGCGGGATCAAGGGCGGGCGGCTGGCCGCCGCCTGCGCGCCGGCCAAGGTGCTGACGCTGATGATCTCCGACGTGCCCGGCGACGATCCGCAGGTGATCGCCTCCGGCCCGACGGTGCCCGACGCGAGCACCTGCGCCGAGGCGCTGGCGATCTGCTGGCGCTACCGCATCACCTTGCCGCAGGTCGCGGTCGACGCGCTGGAACGCGGCGACTGGGAAACGCCCAAGCCCGGCGACAAGTGCTTCGACGGCCATGAGCAGCGCATCATCGCGGCGCCGCGCCAGAGCCTGCTCGCGGCCGCCGAGGCGGCGCGCGCGCTGGGCATCACCGCGCACGTGCTGTCCGACGAGATCGAGGGCGAGTCCCGCGAGGTCGGTCGCGTGCACGCGGCGCTGGCGCGATCGGTGGCGCGGCATGGCGAGCCCTTCGCCAAGCCCTGCCTGATCCTGTCCGGCGGCGAGACCACGGTGACGCTGGTGCCCCAGCCGGGACGCGGCGGCCGTGCCGGGGAGTTCGTGCTCGGCTGCGCGATCGCGCTGGACGGGCAGCCGGAGGTCTGGGGCCTGGCCGCGGACACCGACGGCATCGACGGCGTCGAGGACAACGCCGGCGCCTTCCTCAGCCCGAGCACCCTGGAGCGGGCTCGCGCGCTGGGTCTGAAGCCGGCGGACCTGCTGGCGGCCAACAACGGCTACGCGCTGTTCGAGGCGCTCGGCGATCTCCTGATCACCGGGCCGACGCAGACCAACGTCAACGACTTCCGCGCGCTGCTGATCCGCTGAGGCCCATGAGGCCGGAAGGGCCGCCGAGGCATTTCACAGATATCCCCCCATCGAGCGAATCGAGGGGGAGATTGATCAGAAGTTGACGCGCCTCAAGGCAATTTCCGTCGAGGGCGAGGACAGTCCGGCATTCCCGTTTTCCGAGAATTGCCGAGCATGCCCGTGATCGCCCCTCTGACCTCCGACCCTTCTCCTGCCGCCAGCGCCGGCCTGATCCCCGGCCCCGCGCATCCGATCCCCTGGCGCGCTTTGCTCGGCGACGTGCTGCTGGACGGCGACAGCTGGTCCGCGCTGGCCGGCATGACCCAGGTGCGCCGCTGCCAGGCCGGGGAGCTGGCCATCCGTCGCGGCGACGCCGCCGTGGCCATGCTGGCGCTGTGCGAGGGCAAGGTCGCCGCGCGCGGGCCGCTGACCGGGCCGCACTGGCTGGACCTGCACACCGCCTGGCTGGAGGGCCGCTACGAGGAGGACGTCGGCGTCGTCTCCGCCTCGGCACTGGTGATGGTCTGGCCGATGTCGGTGGCGACGATGTGGCTGCGCTCGCAGCCGCTGGTGCTGGAGGCGCTGGTGCGGGTCTCGTCCGCGCAGATGCGGGACGCGCAGGACGCGATCCGCGGCCTGACGATGAAGGACGCCACCGGTCGGGTGGCCGCCTGGCTGCTCGCGCAGGCGGGGGCCGCGCAGGAGCTGCAGCTCGCCGAGCGCAAGCGGGACGTGGCGGCGCAGCTGTCGATCTCGCCGGAGACGCTGTCGCGCACGCTGCGCCAGCTCGCCGATCGTGGCGTCGTGGCGGTCCGGGGCTACCGCATCGGGTTGCTGGACCGGGTCGAACTGCTGGCGCTGGCGCGCGGTCGCTGAGCGGCTTAGACTCGTCGCCACACTTTCCGTTGCGTCCCAAGGAGGCCAATGTGACGATCGCCAGCGTGACCCCCGCCACCACCACCGTTTCCAGCGCGGAACGATTCTTCGGGGGGCACGCCAGCCTTCCGGTGATGCCCGAGGTCGGACGCAAGCTGCTGCGCAGCCTGGACGACGACGGCGTGTCGCTCGGCCAGATCGCCGAGCTGATCGGCAAGGACTCGACGCTCGCGGCCAAGGTGCTGCGGCTGGCCAACTCGGCGCGCTACAGCCCGTCGCACACGATCAGCACCTTGCAGGACGCGGCGATGGCGCTGGGCCTGGAGACGCTGCGCAACCTCGCGATGGCGGCCAGCCTGACGGGCACCTTCCCCGATGTGAAGGGCCTGGACCGCCAGCGCTTCTGGCGCCACAGCATGCGCACGGCCGGGTATGCGCGGCTGCTGGCCAAGCTGCTGCAGGGCGACGCGGACACCGCCTACCTCGCCGGCCTGATGCTGCGCACCGGGCAGCTGATGATGGCGATGACCGAGCCGGACCAGGTCGCGGACGTGGAGGCCCACGCGGGCGAGCCGGGCAGCCGCTTCTCGCTGGAGTCCAGCCGCTTCGGCTGCACGCATGCGGACGTGACGGCGGCGCTGGCGGCGCACTGGCACTTCCCGGCCGATCTGGTCGAGGCCTTCAAGGACGCGAACGTGCCGCTGGAGGTCAAACCCTTCTCGATGCTCGCCGCGATCCTGCATCTCTCGGAGGTGATCGCCGACGCCTGCGACCAGAACGCCGATCGCATCGCCGCGCTGACGACGGCGGTGCCGGAACTGGTCGAGCACCTCCACCTGGACCTCGACTTCCTGCGCCTGCGCCTGGACGGCTGCGGGGATCCGGGACAGGACGTGGAGCTGATGCTCAAGTGAGGCGGCGCTGAGGTAAGGTCAGCCGTTTCACGATCCAGACGAGCATCGGAGACAGCATGACGACCTACCAGGGAAGCTGCCACTGCGGACGCGTGGCTTACGAGGTGGACGGCGAGATCGACGGCGCGATGGCCTGCAACTGCTCGATGTGCCAGCGCAAGGGCTCGCTGCTGTGGTTCGTGCCGCGCGCGCAGTTCCGTTTGAAGACCGACGACGCGGCGGCGTCCACCTACCTGTTCAACAAGCACGCGATCAAGCATCGCTTCTGCGCGGTGTGCGGGATCCATCCGTATGCCGAAGGCACCGATCCCAAGGGCAACGCGATGGCGGCGATCAACGTGCGCTGCCTTGAAGGCATCGATCTGGAGAGCGTTCCGGTCACGCATTACAACGGCCGGGACGCCTGAGGCCGCGCTCTGACTGCCGAGTCAGCTGGCCCTCACCCCCACCCTCTCCCGCAAGCGGGAGAGGGAGTCCGGCCGCCTCCACTCGCAGCGCCGGCTCATCTTTCCGTGTCTCCCGCTTGCGGGTAAGGAAGCCACACGAAGTCCACGCTGCACCGATTCCCTCTCCCGCTTGCGGGAGAGGGCAGGGGTGAGGGGCGCGCGCAGCGCGCGGGATCCAGGCAGTCATGCGGCCTCTTACTCCTTCTCCCGCACTGCGGGAGAAGGGGTCGAGCTCAGCGCCCGCTCACAGCTTCGTGATCCGCACCCAGTTCAGGTTCCACCCGCTCGCCGGCGCATAGACGCCGAGCGCGTAGGTGCCGGCGTTCACGTTCACCGTGTGCGACACCGTCGTCCAGTTCTGCCATCCGCCGGTCGCCGGGATCGTGACCTGGCCGAGCTGGATGCTGCCGGCGTTCAGATCCAGCGACAGCCGCGCGCCGCTCGGGCTGGCGACGCGGTACTCGACGCGATAGCTGCCGCTGGTCGGGAAGTTGACGTTCGCGTAGGCCATCCAATCGCCGGCGTCGATCCAGCCGACGTTGCGTCCGCCTTCGCTGCAGGCCTCGGTCTGCACGCCGCTCTGGCTGGTGAAGCTCTCAGCCTCGATCAGCTTGCCCGTCGCCGGCGGGGGCGTCGTGCCGCCGCCGATCTCCGAGCGGATCGCCGTCAGCAGGCTGTTGGCGCCGTTGGCGTCCTGCGCCAGCTCCCAGATCATCACGCCCGAGCCCTGCTGCAGCCCCAGGCGCGTCTTGGCCTTGATCGTCGGGATGCCGTTGTAGGTGATGTAGCCGCAGCTGGCGCACAGCGTGCCGACCAGATCTTTCTGCGCCGCCGCCGCGCCGAACTGGTTGAGGATGTCGTTGAAGCCGTAGTCCGACGCATAGCCGTTGAAGCCGTAGCCGTAGAACGGCACGCCCAGCACCAGCTTCTCCTTTGGCAACCCGCGCGACTGCCAGGTCGCGACGTCGCGCTGCGCCTGCGCGTAGGACGAGTGCTCCTGACCGACCTGACCCCAGCTCGGTCCCACGTTGTCGTAGGACATGATGGTCACGAAGTCGAAGTGCGGAATCGAGGACACGGGCACCATCCCGCCTTCGTAGCTCGCCGTGGCCGCGGTGACCAGCTTGCCGGGCAGCGCGGCGCGCAGCGCCTGGATGAAGGGCGTGTAGTTGCCGGCGCGGTCGATGGCGGTCAGCAGGCTGCCCTCGATGTCGATGTCGGCGCCGTCCAGACCGTAGGTGTTGACGAACTGCGCCAGGCCGTTGACCGTCGCCGCGCGGTTGCCCGGCTGCAGCAGCGTCTGCCAGTTGCCGGAGCAGCCGGGGATCCCGCCGCCGGCCACCGAGATCAGCACCTTCGCGCCGGCCGCGCGGGCCTTCTGCACCACGTACTGGATGTCGGCGCCGGAGGCGTCCATGCAGGTCGGATTGCCATTGCTGAGGAAGGCGCCGCTGGCCGACGGATTCGCGAAGGCGAGGTTGATGTGGGTGAGCTTGCTCAGATCGGTGCGGTCGGCGACGGCGCGCAGGTTCTTCCACGCCGGGATGTAGCCGACCACCTTGGTCTGCGCGAGGGCGCTGGACGCCACGCCGCACAGGGCGAGCGCGGCCAGCAGGCCGGTGAGAACCGGACGACGGAACGATGCGGACAGAGTCATTGGAAGCTCCCTTGGGGTTGAGGGACCGGTCCCGGGATCCGCGCGACGTCGCGCGGCCACGGGTCGATCGCCGGCGATTCTGTGGCGTTTGGTGAAATCGCTTTCATGGTTGTCCCTGAATCGGCGACGCTCGTTCCGTATCGAATGCAACGAGGCGTTGTGCGACCCGGCGACCGGAGCGGCCCGTGTCCGCTGTGTAAAGCGCGAAACCCTGGAAACCTGCTTGCGCCCGCTTACCAATCGGCGCCACCGGTTGCAGGTCGTGCGAGGAGCGCTTCGAATAATCCGCCGCCTACCTCCAAAGGTCTAAAGGACGGATTCCATGACGATCACCACGACGCGCTCCGGCGCTGCCCTGCGCCTGCACCCGCTGGCCCTGTCCCTGGTCATGGCCGGCGTGCTCGCCGGTTGCGGCGGCGGCAGCGACGGCGCCGGCGCGCTGGTCGGCGCGGCGCGCCAGAACGGCGGCGCCACGACCGCGTCCACCGGCTCGAC
>NZ_DASVNZ010000269.1:0-7092 GCF_036486225.1 Roseateles sp.
AGCTCCATCTGCGCCAGCGCGCCGTGATCGCCGGAGACCTCGCCCAGCGGCCACGCCCTCACGCTGCGCGCACCGCCCAGCGAGAACTTCCTCGACGCGTCCAGGTTCTTGTCGGTGAACTGTCCGCTGCCGCGCAGCAGCAGTCCCCAGGCCCGCCATTGCCTGAGCAGCGCGGCATCGGCCGACAGGACGAGGTATTCCCCCGCGGACCGTGCGCTCGCGGCATCCAGCGCCGCGGCGGAGGCGTCCCCCAAGCGCACGTTGCCCGCCTCCATCCAGACCCCGCCCCAGGCCGCGATGCCCGCCGACGGAGACATCACCGCCTGCAGCCCCGTCGTCACCGCGATCGCGCGCCTCGGATCCGACAGGGCCACGACCTTCTGCTCGTTGACCATGCGCCGGTGCTCCCCGCCGATCTGCCAGGTCAGCCGGCCCGCTCCCCTCGTGGTCAGCGGCACGACGGCCATCGCCCCCACGGTGTCCACCTGCCCCTGGGCGCCCAGCCGCGCGAACTCGCCGCCCAGTTCGTAGTGGTGCCGGCTGGCCGTCAAGGACACACGAGCGCCGCGCGTGCCCAGCGGCAGCGCGTAGGCCGCGGCGCCGTCCCAGCCCTTGCCGCTGTTCGCGCCGCCGCTGGCGGTCAGCCGGTCGCCGAAGAGGAGCAGGCCGTTCACATGACCCGCCACGCTCCCGCGCGCTCGACCCGCATACCGGTTGCCGTGGTTGTCGGCCCGCAGGTCCAGGCTCCAGCGGCGCGCCTGCTCCACGACCAGGTCGACATCGCCCTCGCCGACCTGGCCGCCCGGCCCCAGGGTCGCGGCCACCGAGACGCCGGGCAGCCGCGACAGGGCCTGCACCTGCCGTTGGAGTTCATCGCCGATCGGACGCCCGGGGCGGACATCGTCGAACCACGTCGCCGCGCCGTCCGCCGCGCCGCCGCGCAGGTCCACGCGACCGTAGCGGCCTTCCACCACGACCAGGCGGACGCCACCTTCCGCCAGTCCTTCCGCGGAGACGTACACCCGCGCGAACGGCCGCCCGGCCTCCCGCACCTGGCGCTCCACGCCGCGCGCCACGGCCTCGATCGTCGAAGCGTCCGGACGGCGATCGAGCGCCGCCTGCCACTGTCGCGTCAGCGCCTCGGCATCGAGTACGCCAAGGCCTTCGATGTGCAGGCGAAGCGGCGACGTGGGACGGACCTCGGGCGACGACTGGTCCGACCTCATGCCGGACGCTGGTGCAGTCGCGGCGGTGGCCGCCGTGGCGCTCGCGCTGCAGGGTGCGGCGACGCCGAGCGCCACGCCGGCCATGAGGAGCGCGCCGGCGCAACACTCGAGGCGCCTGGGCGAGCGACGGATCGATCGGGGAAGCGACCGCCCCGGGGGATGCAATGCAGTCATGCGAGAAGCGTGTTGGGAAAGGTGGGGGACCGGCGGCGTCGCCGGCCTCGGTTCACGGAGCGGGTGTCGCCGCCATCGCGTCGTCGACCGGACGGATGCCGCCGCGCTCCGTCAGTGACGGGACAGGCGGCTTCAGCAGCTCGTGAAACCGTCGTTCTTCGCAGGGCCGACCGGGGGCGCGAAACTCCTGCGGCCCGCGCAGGCATGTCGAGATCGACACCCGGTCCGCGACGTCCGAGGCTGTCGACGACGGCGTCCTGGACGTCGCGGGGGCGAGCCGGCGCGAAGGCGTCCGCGTGGGCTGATCGGATGCCACGGATACCTGCGTCCGTGCTGGATCGTCCCGCTGCTCGGGCGGCTGTTCGAGCGGCTGTTCGGGCGGCGGCTCGGGCGGCTGCGCGGGCCTTTTCATCTGCGTCGATTCCTGCGATGGCTCGGGCGCGAAGGTCACCGGCAGCCCCTGGGAGGTCTGCTGCGTTGGCGGCGAGGAGGGCAAGGAGGGCAAGGGTGTTCCGGCGTCGATGCGCGTCTCCTTCGGCAGCGCGTCATCGAACGTCGCCGGCGTCGATGCCTCGAGCCCGACGGCTGGGCCCTGCGACGGGCCGGCGGCAATCTCCGCGACGCGCACGTTCAAGTTGCCTTCCGGCAGCAGCGTGATGCCGTGCTCACCGGCACGCAGGAGATCCGCCCGCGTGCTTCGGGCGTCCTCCTGGCCGGCCATCGTGATGGCGACGAGGTCATTGCCGGTGTCGACTTTGAGTCGCCCGGCGTTCACCACGCCCAGGGTCAACCGGTCGGCCGGGCCGGATGACAACGACGGGGCGCGGGGCGGCAGTTTGAAAGCCACGGTGGAGCGTGGCGCCTGGATGACCGAGCCGGGCGACATCGTGATCGCGCCGACCGTGCCGCCACCCCTCACTGTCGACAACGCGAGATCGCCTGCCGCCCGTTCGATCGGCGCATCCAGCCGGATGTCCCGCGCGGACATCGAGAGCCCGCCGGCGTCCGCGCCCGCGTCGGTCGTGACGATGGGCTGCGTCACGGTGATGGCCCCGACGGCCGCCAGGTGGACGGAGCGCCCCTCGTCCAGCCATGCGGACAGGTCCGCGGCCTTCAGATGCGCCGGCGCCCCCTGTTCCGAGTCGGGAGGCAGATCGCTGCGCCGCCGCCGCTCGCCCGCGCCGATCTGCCAGGCGTGAGCGCCGAGTGTCAGTTGCCCGCCCCGGGTCTCCCCGAAGTCCAGGGTCGGCATCGGCCGTCGGCCGGCCTGCGCCAGCAACTCGATGGTGCCCGCGACATCCGCGGGTCCGCCCCCCTTCACCCGCAGCCGGGCCCGGTTGTCCACGTGCAACCCCGCCGAGGACCGCAAGGCCACGCGGCCGCCCGGGCCCGACTGTCCCGCGCTCGCGGTGAGCGTCGTGCGCCCGATGACGCGCAGGGGGACGCCGGCGACCTCGGGCCTGCCGTCGGCCCGGATGTCGATCAGTCCCGCCGGTGTCGTCCCAGGCGCGTCCACGTCCACGTTCACGTCGATGCCGACGCCGACGTCGACCTTGCCGATCTGGACATCGCTGCCGCGCACCCACACCTGCCCGCCCGGCGATCGGATGCCGCCCGCGATGACGATCTGCCCGCCCTGCAGGATCGTCAGCCCGCCCTTGTGCACGTGGACCTGCCCGTCGACAGAGATCGGGCCTCCCCCGAGGCCTTCTGCCCTCATCCCGTCCGCGTCCAGTCGGGGCCAGGTGTCGTCATGCGGCTGCGTGGACACGGCGAGCCCGCGGACGTCGATCCTGGCCTTCGGTCCGAACACCACCCCCTGCGCGTTGAGCAGGAACACCTGCCCGTCGGACTTCAGCGAACCCAGGATGCGGCTCGCCCCCTCGCCGACCACGCGGTTCACCGCGACGGACGACGAGTCGGGTTGCCTGAAAGTTACCGACGCGTGCTCGCCGATGTCGAATCGCTGCCATTCGATCGCCGCGCGACCACTGCGCTGGTGGATCAGCAGATGGCCGCCGGTCGGCGGGTCGACCTGCACGTCGCCGGCCACCGGACGCGCCAGGATCGGCAAGTCCGTCGGGGCCGGCGCCTGTCCGGGAACCTGGGCCACGGCCGTGGTGACCAGGGTGGCCTGGACGGCCAGCCAAGCGGCGGCGGCCAGCACGTGCCGGCGCGGCGCGGGAGGAGACGCTGGTGGAGACGCGGGAGAAGACGCGGGAGAAGACGCCGATCGTCGTGGCCGCCGGCCTGCGGTCAACGCCCTCTGGATGAATGAACTGCGCATCTGAAAACGTGGTCGATGGAAAACCACGATTCTTCGAAACGCGGGCGTTCCCACCAATCGCCGCGAATCACCAACGCGGTACCGCCACCCGCCTCGTCGCGGCGCCTTGACCCTGGAATACATCAGGAACCCCGCACCGGGTACGCCGACTGCTCCTGGAAGGCCCCGCGCGAAGCTCTCCTGTCGCTCCTGTCGCTCCTGTCACGCCCTGTCCCGCCGGCCTCCCTACAATTCCCCCAAGCCCCTTCCCGGGGCTGTTCTCATTTGTGCGCCATGCAGCTGTCCACGATCTCCCCCGGCAAACGCTTCACCCTGCCCCGTCCCACCGGCTCCGCCGACGCGCTGCTGCTCGCCCGCTTCGCGCGGCAGCAGCTGGCCGCCGGCCGGTTGACGCTGGTCGTCACCGCCGAGCCCGGCGACACGCAACGCCTGGAGGACGAGCTCAAGTTCTTCGCGCCCGAGCTGCGCGTGGCCGTCTTCCCCGACTGGGAGACGCTGCCGTATGACAGCTTCAGCCCGCACCAGGACCTGATCTCCGAACGGCTGGCCACGCTGTGGCGGCTGCTGCAGGCGAACGGGAAACCGGTGGCGGAGCGCGACCTCGACGTCGTGCTGCTGCCCGCGACCACCGCGCTGACGCGGCTGGCGCCGCCGTCCTTCCTGGCCGCGACGACCTTCAACTTCCGCCAGAAGCAGCGTCTGGACGAAGCCGGCCTGAAACGCCAGCTGACCCTGGGCGGCTACCAGCACGTCAGCCAGGTCGTCTCGCCCGGCGAGTACGCCGTGCGCGGCGGCCTGATCGACCTCTACCCGATGGGCTCGCTGGTGCCCTACCGCGTGGACCTGTTCGGCGACGAGGTGGACTCGATCCGCGTCTTCGACCCGGACTCGCAGCGCTCGCTGTACCCGGTGCCGGAAGTGCGCCTGCTGCCCGGGCGCGAGTTCCCGATGGACGAGGCCTCGCGCAAGGCCTTCCGCGCCCGCTGGCGCGAGAAGATGGACGGCGACCCGACCAAGTCGCGCATCTACAAGGACATCGACACGGGTCTGGCCACCGGCGGCATCGAGTACTACCTGCCGCTGTTCTTCGACGAGGTCGCCAGCGTGTTCGACTACGTGCCCGCCGAGGCGGGCCTGGTGTTGCACGGCGAGGTCGACGAGGCGCTGCAGCGCTACTGGACCGACACCCGCGAGCGCCACCGTTTCCTGCAGCACGACCCGGACCGGCCCATCCTCGCGCCCGAGGAGATCTTCCTGCGGCCCGAGGAGTTCTTCACCGCGACGCACCGCCACGCGGTGCTGGCCGTGCGCGGTCACGAGGCCGTCGACTATGCGCGTCCGCTGCCCGATGTCAGCGTCGAGCGCGGCGCGCAGGAGCCGCTCGCGCGGCTGGCCGCGCACCTGAAGTCCACCGACTTCCGCGTGCTGCTGCTGGCCGAGAGCGAAGGCCGCCGCGAGAGCCTGCTCGAACTGCTGCGGGACAACAAGATCGATCCGCCGTCGGTGAAGGACCTCGCCGAGTTCGAGGCCAACAAGGACGAGCGCTTCGCGATCACCGCCGCGCCGCTGGCCGCGGGCTTCTTCTGGTTCGAACCGGACGAAGGCCGCCAGATCCAGCTCTTCACCGAGACCGAGCTCTTCGCCACGACGCCCACCACGCGCCGGCGCCGCAAGCAGGAGCAGGTCAGCGACGTCAACGCGCTGATCAAGGACCTGTCCGAGCTGAAGGTCGGCGACCCGGTGGTGCACACCAACCACGGCATCGGCCGCTACCTCGGCCTGATCAACATCGACCTGGGCGACGGCCCCAGCGAGTTCCTGCACCTCGAGTACGCCGACAAGGCCACGCTCTACGTGCCGGTCGCGCAGTTGCACCTGATCAGCCGCTACACCGGCGTCAGCGCCGAAGAGGCGCCGCTGCACCGGCTGGGTTCGGGCCAGTGGGACAAGGCCAAGCGCAAGGCCGCCGAACAGGTCCGCGACACCGCGGCCGAGCTGCTCAACCTCTATGCCCGCCGCGCCGCGCGCGAGGGCCACGCCTTCCGCTACTCGCCGCACGACTACGAGGCCTTCGCCGCGAGCTTCGGCTTCGAGGAGACGCCCGACCAGCGCGCCGCGATCCACGCCGTCATCCAGGACATGATCAGCCCCAAGCCGATGGACCGGCTGGTGTGCGGCGACGTCGGCTTCGGCAAGACCGAGGTGGCGCTGCGCGCCGCCTTCGTCGCGGTGATGGGCGGCAAGCAGGTCGCCCTGCTGGCGCCGACGACGCTGCTGGCCGAACAGCATTTCCAGAACATCGCCGACCGCTTCGGCCGCTGGCCGGTCAAGGTCGCGGAGATGAGCCGCTTCCGCTCCGCCAAGGAGATCAAGGCGGCGATGGAAGGCCTGGCCGACGGCTCGATCGACATCGTCATCGGCACGCACAAGCTGTTGTCGGCGGAGGTGAAGTTCAAGCGCCTGGGGCTGCTGGTCATCGACGAGGAACACCGTTTCGGCGTGCGCCACAAGGAGGCGATGAAGGCGATGCGCGCCGAGGTCGACGTGCTGACGCTCACCGCCACGCCGATCCCGCGCACGCTGGGCATGGCGCTGGAGGGCCTGCGCGACCTGAGCGTCATCGCCACCGCGCCGCAGCGGCGCCTGGCGATCAAGACCTTCGTGCGCAGCGAGACCAGCGGCACCATCCGCGAGGCCATCCTGCGCGAGCTCAAGCGCGGCGGCCAGGTCTACTTCCTGCACAACGAGGTCGAGACCATCGAGAACCGCCGCATGAAGCTCGAGGAGCTGCTGCCGGAGGCGCGCATCGTCGTCGCCCACGGCCAGATGCCCGAGCGCGAGCTGGAACGCGTGATGCGCGAGTTCGTCGGCGGCAAGCACAACGTGCTGCTGTGTTCGACCATCATCGAGACCGGCATCGACGTGCCCAGCGCCAACACCATCGTCATCAGCCGCGCCGACAAGTTCGGCCTGGCGCAGCTGCACCAGCTGCGCGGCCGGGTCGGCCGCAGCCACCACCAGGCCTACGCCTATCTGATGGTCCCGGACGTCGAGGGCCTGACCAAGCAGGCGGCGCAGCGGCTGGAGGCGATCCAGGCGATGGAGGAACTGGGCTCGGGCTTCTACCTCGCGATGCACGACCTGGAGATCCGCGGCGCCGGCGAGGTGCTCGGCGAGCACCAGAGCGGCAACATGATGGAGGTCGGTTTCCAGCTCTACAACGAGATGCTGTCGGAGGCGGTGCGTTCGCTCAAGGCCGGCCGCGAGCCCGACCTGCTGAACCCGCTGGGCGGCGTGTTCGGCGCCGCGACCGAGATCAACCTGCACGCCCCTGCCCTGCTGCCCGACGGCTACTGCGGCGACGTGCACGTGCGCCTGTCCTTGTACAAGCGCCTGGCCACGGCC
>NZ_DASVNZ010000347.1:0-17087 GCF_036486225.1 Roseateles sp.
GAGTTTAGCTGCAACGAAAAAGGGCAGGCCCGTGGGCCTGCCCTTCGAACGCGGGGAGCGCCCGCTCAGCGGACCTTCCCGTCGTCAATCGATGCAGCGGATCAGCGCAGGTTGTAGAACGCCGCGCGGCCGGGGTACACCGCCACGTCGCCCAGGTCTTCCTCGATGCGCAGCAACTGGTTGTACTTGGCCATGCGGTCCGAGCGCGACAGCGAACCGGTCTTGATCTGGCCGGCGTTCAGGCCGACGGCGATGTCGGAGATGGTCGAGTCCTCGGTCTCGCCCGAGCGGTGCGAGATCACGGCGGTGTAGCCGGCGCGCTTGGCCATCTCGATGGCGGCGAAGGTCTCGGTCAGCGTGCCGATCTGGTTGATCTTGATCAGGATCGAGTTGGCGATGCCCTTGTCGATGCCTTCCTTCAGGATCTTGGTGTTGGTGACGAACAGGTCGTCGCCCACCAGCTGCACCTTGTCGCCCAGCTTCTCGGTGATGTGCTTCCAGCCGTCCCAGTCGCCTTCGGCCATGCCGTCCTCGATCGAGATGATCGGGTACTTGTCGACCCAGGTGGCCAGCATGTCGGTCCACTGTTCGGCCGTCAGCTGGATGCCGCCTTCGCCTTCCAGCACGTACTTGCCGTCCTTGTAGAACTCGCTGGCGGCGCAGTCCAGGCCCAGCGCGATCTGCTCGCCGGCGGTGTAGCCGGCCTTGTCGATCGCTTCCAGGATCATCTGGATCGCGGCTTCATGGTTCTCGACGTTGGGGGCGAAACCGCCTTCGTCGCCGACGGCGGTCGACATGCCCTTGGCGTCGATGATCTTTTTCAGCGCATGGAAGACTTCCGCGCCCCAGCGCAGCGCCTCGCGGAACGACGGCGCGCCCACGGGGATGATCATCAGCTCCTGCAGGTCGATCGAGTTGTTGGCGTGCGCGCCGCCGTTGATGACGTTCATCATCGGCACCGGCAGCTGGTTGCCGCTCATGCCGCCGAAGTAGCGGTACAGCGGCAGGCCCGACTCTTCCGCGGCGGCGCGCGCCACGGCCATGGACACGGCCAGCATGGCGTTCGCGCCCAGGCGGCTCTTGTTCTCGGTGCCGTCCAGGTCGATCAGGGTCTTGTCCAGGAAGGCCTGCTCGGAGGCGTCCAGGCCCAGCACGGCTTCCGAGATCTCGGTGTTGATGTGCTCGACGGCCTTCAGCACGCCCTTGCCGAGGTAACGCGACTTGTCGCCGTCACGCAGCTCGATGGCTTCGCGCGAACCGGTCGACGCGCCCGACGGCACGGCGGCGCGGCCCATCACGCCGGACTCCAGCAGCACGTCGCATTCCACGGTGGGGTTGCCGCGGCTGTCGAGGATCTCTCGGCCGACGATGTCAACAATGGCGCTCATGGGAACAGTCTCCAGAAGTGAAAAAACTCGGTCGGCGCGCATGGTGCCAGCAACGGGTTACCTGTGCTGAACAACCTGCGGCCTGAATGGGGGACGGAAAAAAGCCACCGGACCGCTCGCCGTCCGTCTGGACAGGCTGGCGGCGCGATGGCTCGTGTCGGGCATGGCGGGGGATCAGACGCCGTCGACCACGATCATGCGCATGACGCCGGCGTGCTCGCGCAGCGACTTGGCATGCTGGTAGGTCTCGGAGTCGTAGAAGGCCTTGGCCGCCGCGCGGTCGGGGAACTTCAGCACCACCAGGCGGTTCGGTGTCCAGGGGCCTTCCAGCACCTCGACCGTGCCGCCGCGGACCAGCACCTCCGCACCGTGTTCCTGCATCGCCTTCGTGCTCCATTCGCGGTACTTCGCCATCTGGTCGGCGTCGGTCACGGTCACGTCGGCAATGATGAAAGCGGGCATGGGCGGTGTCTCGTTCGTGGGTGTCTGACGTCGTCCCCGATCCCGGCCGGGATCAGGCGGCCGCGGGGGCGCTGACCTCGTGGCCGGCCTTGGCCTTGTGCTCCAGCGCGGCCTTGATGAACGCGATGAACAGCGGGTGGCCGTCCCACGGGGTCGACTTGAACTCCGGGTGGAACTGCACGCCCATGTACCAGGGATGCACGGTGCGCGGCAGCTCGACGATCTCGGTCAGCTTCTCGCGCTGCGTGATCGCCGAGATCACCAGGCCGGCGTCCTGGAGCTGTTCCAGGTATTGCTCGTTGGCTTCGTAGCGGTGGCGGTGACGCTCGTTCACGACCGGACCGTAGATCTCGTAGGCCAGCGTGCCCGGCTTGACGTCGGAACTCTGCGCGCCCAGGCGCATCGTGCCGCCGAGGTCGGACTGGGCATTGCGCTTCTGGATCGAGCCGTCCGCGTCCTGCCATTCGTCGATCAGCGCGATCACCTTGTGCGGCGCGTCGGGTTCGAACTCGGTCGAGTTCGCGCCGTCCAGGTGCGCCTTGTGACGCGCGTACTCGATGGTCGCGACCTGCATGCCCAGGCAGATGCCCAGGTAGGGCGTCTTGTGCTCGCGGGCGTACTGGGCGGCGAGGATCTTGCCCTCGACGCCGCGCTTGCCGAAGCCGCCCGGCACCAGGATCGCGTCGTACTTGTCGAGCTGCTTCGAGTGTTCCGCGTCCAGCGTCTCCGAGTCCACATACTCGATGTTGACGCGGGCGTGGTTGTGGATGCCGGCGTGGCGCAGCGCCTCGTTCAGCGACTTGTAGCTGTCCGACAGGTCGGTGTACTTGCCGCACATGGCGATGGTGACTTCGGTCTTGGGGTTCTCGACCTCGTTGACCAGCGTGTCCCAGCGCTTCAGGTCCGCGGACTTGGTGTTGAGCTGCAGCTTGGTGCAGATCATCTGGTCCAGGCCCTGCTCATGCAGCATGCGCGGGACCTTGTAGATCGTGTTGACGTCCCACATCGAGATCACGCCGTACTCGGGCACGTTGGTGAACAGCGAGATCTTCTCGCGCTCGTCGTCCGGGATGCGGCGGTCGGCGCGGCACAGCAGTGCGTCGGGCTGGATGCCGATCTCGCGCAGCTTCTGCACGGTGTGCTGCGTGGGTTTGGTCTTGAGCTCGCCGGCCGCGGCGATCCACGGCACGTAGGTCAGGTGCACGAACGCGACGTTGTTCGGGCCGGACTTCAGGCTCATCTGGCGCGCGGCTTCCAGGAAGGGCAGGGACTCGATGTCGCCGACCGTGCCGCCGATCTCGACGATCGCCACGTCCACCCCGTCCGGCGTGCCGTGACCGGCGCCGCGACGGATGAAGTCCTGCATCTCGTTGGTGATGTGCGGGATGACCTGCACCGTCTTGCCGAGGTAGTCGCCGCGGCGCTCCTTCTCCAGCACCGACATGTAGATCTGTCCGGTGGTGAAGTTGTTGCTCTTCTTCATCCGCGTGGTGATGAAGCGCTCGTAGTGGCCCAGGTCCAGGTCGGTCTCCGCGCCGTCGTCGGTGACGAACACTTCACCGTGCTGGAACGGCGACATCGTGCCCGGATCCACGTTGATGTAGGGATCCAGCTTGATCAGGGTGACTTTGAGGCCGCGGGACTCGAGAAGGGCCGCGAGAGAGGCCGATGCGATGCCCTTGCCGAGAGAGGACACGACACCGCCGGTGACGAAGACGTACTTGGTCATTGTCTTGCAGCGCCTGATGAACCGGATGCGTCGTACCGGAACCCAAAAACGCCGTGGTGGTAAAGCGCGATTATAGCGATGCCGTTTTGGCCTCGATCTCCCCCATCAGTTCGAGGACGAGCGAGGCCGTGTCGTCGGGTCTTTCGAAGGGGTAGAGGTGGGTGCCTTCGAACCAGCGGAACAGGTCCTTGGCCAGCGCCTTGGAGCCGGCGGCATTGGCCTGCCGGAGTTCCTCCGACTGCGTGCCCGCGACGAACGCCACCGGGCACTTGGGCGCGTGGCCCCTCAGGATGCGCGGCAGGTTGTGCGGCAGCGTGTTGTAGATGCGGGTCTCGATCTCGCGCTGGAAGCCCAGGCGCACCTGACCGTCCTCGTGCGCATCGAAGCCGCTGGCGATGTAGTCCTTCAGCACCCGGGGATCCCAGCGCGCGAACTTGTGCTTGGCGGCGAAGTGCGCGTGCGCGTCATCGAGGCTGGGCCATTCGTAGCGCCGCTGGTGCGAGACCTTGCCCGGCGAGACGCGCTTGATGAAGCCGGCCGACTTCGCGACCTGCAGGCTGTGCGCGCGCCAGCCGTCGATCACCGGCGAGTCCAGCATCACCAGCCCCCGTGCCAGCGCCGGCTTGCGGCAGGCGGCCAGCAGCGACAGCAGCCCGCCGAGCGAATGTCCGACCAGCATCACCGGCGCGGTCGGCCGGACCTCGTCCTGGATGAAGTGCAGCAGCTCGTCGCGCAGATGCGGCCAGTTGCTGGTGACCGGATAACGCGGATCGTGACCGATGCGCGGCAGCGCGTGCACGGTCCAGCCCGCATCGCGCCAGCGGTCGAAGAGCACCCGGTAGCAGCCCGCGGGAAACCCGTTGGCGTGCGAGAAGACGAGGGTCTTTTGGGTGTCCATGGGCGGGTGGCAATGGGTCTGGCGAAGGCTCGTCGGACTCAGGCGCGGCCGGCGGCCAGCAGCTTGAGCTGGTACAGCGCCGCGTGCGCTTCACGCGGGCTCAGCGCGTCGGGATCGAGGTCGCGCAGCGCGTCCAGCAGCTCGGAGGGCTCTTCGGCCGCGGCGCTCGGCGCGGGCTCCGGCGGCGGGGCGAACAGGTCGATCTGCGTCTCGCCTTCGGTGGCCCGGGCTTCGAGCGCCTCCAGCGCCGCGCGGGCCTGTCGCACGACCGGACCCGGCATGCCGGCCAGCCGGGCGACCTGCACGCCGTAGCTGCGGCTGGCGGGGCCGGGCTGGATCTCGTGCAGGAACACGATGTCCTCGCCGCTCTCGACCGCGGACACATGCATGTTGACCGCCTGCGGATGCTTGGCCGGGAATTCGGTCAGCTCGAAGTAGTGCGTCGCGAACAGCGTGAAAGCGCGGCACTTGTCGTGCAGATGGGTGGCGATCGCGCCGGCCAGCGCCAGGCCGTCGAAGGTCGAGGTGCCGCGACCGATCTCGTCCATCAGCACCAGCGACTGCTCGGTGGCGGCATGCAGGATCGCGGCGCCCTCGGTCATCTCCAGCATGAAGGTCGACTGCGCGTTGGCGAGGTCGTCCGCCGCGCCGATCCGCGTGTGGATCGCGTCGATGGGGCCGAGCCGACAGGCGGTCGCCGGCACGTAGGCGCCGATCGCCGCCAGCAGCGCGATCAGGGCGACCTGGCGCATGAAGGTGCTCTTGCCGCCCATGTTCGGGCCGGTGATGACCATCAGCTTGGTGCGGGCGTCGAGCCGGCAGTCGTTGGCCATGAACTCGCCGGCGCCGGTCTCGCGCAGGCGCGCCTCGACCACCGGATGGCGGCCGCCCTGGATGTCGATGCAGGGATGCGGGACGAACTCGGGACGGCACCAGTTCAGCGTCGCCGCGCGTTCCGCCAGTGCGGCCAGCACGTCCAGCGACGACAGCGAGCGCGCCAGGCGGCTCAGCGCCGGCATCTCCTCGGTGAGCTGATCGATGACCAGGTCGAAGAGCATCTTCTCGCGGGCCAGTGCGCGTTCGTTGGCGGACAGCGACTTGTCCTCGAAGGCCTTGAGCTCGGGGGTGATGAAGCGCTCGGCGTTCGTCAGCGTCTGGCGGCGCGTGTAGTCGGCGGGAATCTTGCCGAGGCCGCTGTTGGTGACCTCGATGTGGAAGCCGTGCACCTTGTTGAACTTGACCCGCAGGTTGCTGATGCCGGTGCGGGCGCGTTCGCGGACCTCCATCGCGAGCAGGAACTGGTCGCAGTCGGTCTGCACGGCGCGCAGGTCGTCGAGCTCCTCGTCGAAGCCCTTGGCGATCACGCCGCCGTCGCGGATCAGCGCCTGAGGTTCCTCGGCGATCGCGCGGGTCAGCAGTTCGGCGATGTGCGGCGAGGCGCGCAGTCCTTCGGACAACTGCTCCAGCAGGGCCGAGCCGCCGGGCACGGTCTGGGCCAGCTCGGGCAGGATCTGCAGCGTCGCGCGCAGGCCGGACAGCTCGCGCGGGCGCACCTGGCGCAGCGCGATGCGCGCCGTGATGCGCTCGACATCGGACACCTGGCGCAAGGCCTCGCGCAGCGGCTCGAAGCCGGTGCTGATCAGCTCGGCGATGGCCTCCTGGCGTTCGCGCGCGGCGGCGCGGTCGCGCTCGGGATGCAGCAGCCAGTGGCGCAACGCGCGGCTGCCCATGCCGGTGCGGCACGAATCCAGCAGCGAGAGCAGCGTCGGCGAGGTCTCGCCGCGCAGCGTCTGCGTCAGCTCCAGGTTGCGTTGCGTGGCGGGCGGCAGGTCCAGCAGGTCGGAGGCGCGCAGCACGCGCAGGCTCTTCACGTGCGTCAGCGCGCGCGTGCCTTGCGTGCTCTCGGCATAGGACAGCAGGCAGGCGGCGGCGGCATGGGCGACGGGCAGGTCCTGCGCGTTGAGGCCCTGCAGGTTGACGACGCCGAGTTGTTCGCAGAGTTTGCGGCTGCCCAGGTTCGCATCGAACTGCCAGCTCTGTCGGTTGGTGATCGGCAGCTTGGCGGCCAGCACGGCCTGGGGATGCTTCTCGCGGTCGACCAGCACCTCGGCCGGCGACAGGCGGGCGAGCCACGAGGCGAGGTCGCGCTCGCCGCATTGCGCCATCCCGATCTGCCCCTGCGTCATCGACAGCCAGGCCAGGCCGAAGGTCTTGCCCTGCGTCGCGACGGCCAGCAGGATCGAGTCCTGCTTGTCGGCGAGCAGTTCCGATTCGATGACGGTGCCGGGTGTGGCGACGCGCGTCACCTTGCGTTCGACCGGGCCCTTGGTGGCGCCGACTTCACCCGTCTGTTCGGCGATCGCCACGGACTCGCCGAGCTTGATCAGCTTGCCGAGATAGGACTCCAGCGAATGCACCGGGACGCCGGCCATGACGACCGGTTCGCCGCCGCTCTGGCCGCGGGTGGTCAGCGTGACATCCAGCAGCGCGTTGGCCTTGCGCGCGTCGTCGAAGAAGACCTCGTAGAAGTCCCCCATCCGGTAGAAGAGCAGCGTGTCCGGATGCTCGGCCTTGAGGCCGAAATATTGCTGCATCATCGGCGTATGGTGGCTGAAATCGGCAGGCGCGGCGCTGGTCATCGGGAGCGGTGGGAGCGGTGGAGACGGGAAATGGACAACGCCCTCGGGCTGAGGGCGCTGGGGTGGCTGGTTGGAGGACGAGTGTAGGGCATGGCCGTTCATGATCGGGCGCTCCGGGCTCATTGGTAGAGGCGATGCTCGGGATCGAGCCAGACGATGTAGAACACCTCGTCGACCAGGATGCCGTGGACGCGGCCGTGCTTGTTGGCGCTGAGTTGGAACTGCCAGGCTTCGAGTCGCCGCCAATCAGCTGTCAGATGAGCGTATCCGCCTGGCTCCGTGGTCGCTTCCCAGTCATGGCGGTGAGCCCGGAGCGACTTGTCTTTCGCGGTTCGAAATTCTGAGGGTCGTAAGGTGGATATGGCCTGGAGTCGCTGCAGCAGTTGGCGGAAGTAGGCAGGCGCATCAGAGACGTCACTCAATCCAAACTTTCGGCTCGACTGCAGATGCATGAATGAGAACCTCAACAGGTGATCCGGCAGCCCAAGCACGGCGTGCTGTCGCAGGGCCCTCCCTGGAAGCGCGTGTTTCCTGGCGGTCATGCGGCCTCCGGGCGAGCGGCTTCGGCTTGAAAGAACCGCTTCATCGACTCGTGTGAGATCTCCTCGGTGCAGCCAGGCTCATGCCTGGAGAAGTTCTTGCGTGCCTCGTTCCAAGGGGCTTCGTACCGGGTCCGGAGGTGCAAGGAGTATCCGGTGTCGACACCATAAAGATCGATGATCTCGTCCACATGCTTCTGGAGTCGCTCACCCAGATCCGTGGGCTGGGCGATGCGCTCGACGATCGGGGTGTGCCAGTGATCTCCGTAGAGCGCGTCGATCTCTGGGCAGGACGGGCCGTGCATCCATGCCTCAAAGCGCTCCTCGAAGGCGGGCTCGTCGAAGTTCGCGAGGTGCCACCCTTGAACGTAGTACAGCAGCTTGTGGAGCTTGGCCGTCGTGATGGGATCACCGACCTCCTGGAAGGCGGCAAGGATGTACTCGGAGATCTTCCTGGCAGTGGAGGGCATGGTGTTCACCTCTCGGGTCGTTGTGCGAAATGCTTGCAGCCATGCTAGGTCTGCGCCGACAGGTCGCGCTTCAACCGTTCGCGCCAAAAACGACAAAGCCCTCCAAGGGAGGGCTCTGTTTGATCAGCGTCAAGGACGCCGAAGATCGCCGGGAAGGCCGATGGAATCAGGCTTCTGCGCCGCCGTCATTCTTCTTGATGCGCACCGGCGCGCGCTTCTTCGGCGCGTCGGTTCCCCCTTCGGTGGTGGCAGCGGCCTTCTTCTTGGGGGCCGCCTTGTCGGTCGGCGCTCCGCCGGCTGCCGCTTCGGCGTCGGCGTCCAGCGCGTCCTGCGTGATCACGCGGGTGTAGGGCGCCAGGATCTGGACCAGCGGGCCGTAGATGCGCGGCGTGCCGGCCACGATCTCGCGCTGGTGCAGGAAGTCCGGCTCGCCGGTGAAGTTGCCCACCAGGCCGCCCGCTTCCTGGATGATCAGCGAGCCCGCGGCCACGTCCCACGGGTTCAGGCCGGTCTCGAAGAAGCCGTCGTAGTGGCCGGCGGCCACGTAGCACAGGTCCAGCGCGGCGGCGCCCGGACGGCGCACGCCGGCGACCTCGGTCATCACTTCCTCGAACATCTTCAGGTAGCGCTTGAAGTTGTCGCCGCGGCGGAACGGGAAGCCCGTGCCGATCAGCGCGTCGCTCATGCGGGTGCGCTTGCTCACGCGGATGCGCTTGTCGTTCAGGTAGGCGCCGCGGCCCTTGGTCGCGTAGAACAGGTCGTTGCGGGTCGGGTCGTAGACGACGGCCTGCTGCACGATGTTGCGGTGCGCCAGCGCGATCGACACGCAGTAGAACGGCAGGCCGTGGATGAAGTTGGTCGTGCCGTCCAGCGGGTCGATGATCCACTGGTACTCGGAATGCTTCGCGCCGTATTCGCGGCCGGATTCTTCGGCCAGGATGCCGTGGTCGGGGTAGGCCTGCAGCAGCGTCTCGATGATCGCCTGCTCGGCGGCCTGGTCCACTTCCGTCACGAAGTCGTTGGGCGACTTGGTGTTGATCTTCAGGATGTCCAGGTCCATCGACGCGCGGTTGATGATCGCGCCGGCGGTACGCGCCGCCTTGATGGCGACGTTGAGCATGGGATGGTGAGCGGCTTGCGTCATGCGGGACGGTTCCTGTGGGAAGTGGACTGGCGAAAGGAAAGAGCGGGCGCTGGCACGGGGCCGGCGCGGATAATCCACCATTTTGACACAGACTCGTGGTTTCCCCTATGCCCCCGGCTGACTCCGGCACGACCGCTCTTTCTCCGACGTCGGATCCGACACGTTTCGTGCTGATCGAGACCAGCCACCCCGGCAACGTCGGCTCGACCGCGCGGGCGATGAAGGTGATGGGCTTCCGCGACCTGGTGCTGGTGCGGCCCCGCTTCGCCGACGTGCTGAGCCAGGAGGAGACCGTCGCGATGGCCAGCGGCGCCGCCGACATCCTGGCCCGCGCGCGCATCGTCGATCGCGTCGAGGACGCGCTCGACGGCTGCACCTTCGTCTGCGCCACGGCGATGACGCCGCGGGACTTCGGGCCGCCCACGCGTGAGCCGAGATCGCTCTTCGCCGAGCTGGCGAAGGGGGAGCCGCACCCCCATCAGGTGGCCTTCCTCTTCGGGTCCGAGCGCTACGGCATGAGCAACGAGGACGTCTACCGCGCGCATGCGGTGCTGTCGATCCCGACGCATCCGGAATATGGCTCGCTGAATCTCGCGCAGGCGGTCCAGTTGATCTCCTATGACTGGCGCCAGGCGCTGGGCGGTTTTCCGGTGGAGGCACGCACCCCGGATCCGCAGCTCGCCGACGCGCAGGCGGTGCAAGGCCTGCTGACGCATCTGGAAAGCAGCCTCGTCCACCTTGGCTACCTCGACCCGGCCTCGCCCAAGAAGCTGATGCCTCGCCTGAACCAGCTCTTCAATCGCGCCGGGCTGACCAGGGAAGAGATCCACATCCTGCGCGGCATCGCCCGGGCCATCGAGAAGACCCACCCCGCCGCGGGCGCGCCCCCCGCACTTGGGGGAGACGAGTAGCGCAAGCCTGCCCCGGGGCGTGGCGCTCGTGCGGCAGGGCAGTAAGCCTGTGCCGGGCAAGGTCGGGACCCGCCGCTAAACTGGCCGACCCTCAGCTCCAGCCCCTCGCGGGCTGCCATCGGGTCCCCCCACCATGTTCCAGCGTCTTCGCGAAGACATCGCCTGCATCCTCGAACGCGACCCCGCCGCCCGCTCGGCCTGGGAGGTGCTGACCTGTTACCCGGGTCTGCATGCGCTGGTGATGCATCGGTGTGCGCACTGGTTCTGGCTGCGCGGGTTCCGGTGGCTGGGGCGCTTCACGTCCCACATCGGCCGCTTCCTCACCGGCATCGAGATCCACCCCGGCGCGACCATAGGCCGGCGCGTGTTCATCGACCACGGCATGGGCGTCGTCATCGGCGAGATGACGGAGATCGGCGACGAGGTCACCATCTACCAGGGCGTGACCCTCGGCGGCACTTCGCTGGTGAAGGGCGCCAAGCGGCATCCGACGCTGGAGCGCGGCGTCATCGTCGGTGCGAACGCCTGCATCCTCGGCGGCTTCACGGTCGGGGAGGGCGCGCGCGTCGGCTCCGGCGCGGTGGTGACCAAGCCGGTGCCGCCGGGCGCGACCGCGGTCGGCAATCCGGCGCGTGTCATCGAGGCCAAGCTCGATGCCAGACGCGAGGAGGCCGCGGCGCGGATGGGCTTCTCGGCCTACGGCGTGACGCAGGGCGACGACCCGGTGGCGCTGGCGATGAAGGGCCTGATCGACAACGCCGCCACCCAGGAGCACCAGATCGCGCTGCTGTGGCAGGCGATCGCGAAGTTGTCCGAGGAAGAGCGCAAGGACTGCGTGCCGCAAGGCGCGCAGCAGGGCGAGCACTTCGACGCGGCGGAGCTGTCGCGGCTGGTGAAGTGAGCCGCTGATCTACCGAGCTGCAGCGCCTGACTTACTCCCTCTCCCGCTTGCGGGAGAGGTGGCAAGAGGAGCGGAGGCGAATCAGTGATGGTGCCCGTGCGCGCCGTGCGCGTGGCCGTGCTCGATCTCTTCCTGCGACGCGGCGCGGACGTCGGTGACCTTGACGCTGATCTTCAGGTGCTGGCCGGCCAGCGGGTGGTTGCCGTCCAGGTGCACGGTGTCACCCTTGACCTTCACGACGGTGAAGACATGGAAGCCGTCGTCGGCTGCCGGCTCTTCCTCGCCTTCCTTGGCCTGACGGATCTGGATCTGGCCGCCGACCTTCACGCCGGGCGGGAAGTCCTTCTTCGGGATCGTGATCAGCAGGCTCTCGTCGCGCTCGCCGAAGCCGGTCTCGGGCGTCAGCTCGATCGTCGTGGCGAAGCCCTTCTCCTGGCCTTCCAGCGCGGCTTCGACGACCGGCAGCGTGTTGCCGTAGCCGCCGATCAGCAGCGCCATCGGCTCGTCGGTCTTCTCGATGATCTGGCCGAGCTTGTTCGCGACCTTCAGTTCGACGGTGGCGATGGTGTCCTTGGTGATCTTCATGGGTGTTGCTTTGGAAGTTGCGTCTGTGGAGGCCCCTCGTGGAGGCCGCAGGGGGATCAGCCCGGGCGCTTGGGCCGTTGGGCGGTCTTGGGGCGGAACGCGGCGCAGATCGCGTCACGTGTCTCGAGGTAGGGGCCGCCGATCAGGTCGATGCAGTACGGCACCGCGGCGAAGATGCCGCTGGCGGCCTCGTGGCCGGCCAGCGTCTCGGCGATCGCCTTGGGCTGGCCCGGCAGGTTGATGATCAGCGCCCGGCCGCGGATCACCGCGACCTGTCGCGACAGGATCGCGGTCGGCACGAAGCGCAGGGAGATCTGCCGCATCTGCTCGCCGAAGCCCGGCATCACGCGGTCGGCGACGTCCATCGTCGCCTCGGGCGTGACGTCTCGGATCGCGGGGCCGGTGCCGCCGGTGGTCAGCACGAGGTGGCAGCCGGACTCGTCGACGAGCTCGCGCAAGGTCTGCGCGATGAGCGCGCGTTCGTCGGGGATCAGGCGCGGCTGGAACTCGATCGGATTGATCAGCGCCGAGCGCAGCCAGTCCTGAAGCGCGGGCAGGCCCTTGTCCTCGTAGACGCCGCTGGAGGCGCGGTCGCTGATCGACACGATGCCGATGCGGACGGCCTCAGGCGGCTGCAGCGCCGCGCCGTCGACCGCCGGAGCCGCCGGGACCACCGGGTCACGCATCGTCGTCCTCGTCGGAGCCATCCTCGCCCTCGTTGGCCGAGGCGTTGTCCTTGCCGGCGAGCACATGGCCCTTCACGAACTGGAACAGCTCGCGCCAGGCGCGGCCGTTGCGCTGCTCGGGCGCCTGGGCGCGGTCCTTGCGGGCGGCGCGGATCAGGCTGCGCAGCTGCTGCGTGTCGACCTCGTCGAAACTGTCGATGAAGCCCTGCAGCGCGCTGTCTTCCTCGACCAGGCGCACGCGCCAGCGTTCGGCCTGGTGCAGCTCCAGCGAGTCCTGCGCGCGGCCGAGCTTGAACTCGGCGACGGCCTGGCGGATCGGTTCGGGATCGACCTGGCGCATCAGCTTGCCGATCAGCTGCAGGTGGCGCTTCTTGCCGCTGCGCGCGGTGCCGGCGACGATGCGGCGGCCTTCCTTGATCGCGTCGAGCAGCGACTCGGGCA
Source organism: Roseateles sp. (assembly GCF_036486225.1). GTDB lineage: Bacteria > Pseudomonadota > Gammaproteobacteria > Burkholderiales > Burkholderiaceae_C > Roseateles. The sequence goes on from NZ_DASVNZ010000347.1 coordinate 12,794, forward strand.
GGTCGAGCGCGGCCACGCGCTTCTCGGGCAGCGTGAGCAGTTCTTCGCCCAGCGCCTGCAGCGCGTCCATGTCGCGTTTGAGCTGGCTCTTGCTGGGGCGGTCGTCTTCGAACTCGTCGAAGTCCGCGCGGTCGTCTTGGTCGTCGTGGTCGGCGTTCATGGGGGGAGAAAGCGAGAAGCCCCGACCGGGAGGGGCGGGGCACAGCGCCCGTATGATAGTCGCCACCCCGCCGCGGCCTCGGATTCCCCCAGGCCGCGCTGCTTTCAAAGAGACCGCATTCATGAGTCAAGCCGAGCAAGGATTCGCCTACAGCCAGGACCACTTCCGCCAGTTGATCGAGGACGTCCTGGCCGAGGCCAAACGCCAGGGCGCCAGCGACGCCGGCGCGGAAGTGTCCGAAGGCAGCGGCATGTCGGTGTCGGTGCGGCGCGGCCAGCTCGAGAACGTCGAGCGCAATCGCGACAAGTCGCTGGGCATCTCGGTCTACCTGGGCCAGCGCAGAGGCAACGCGAGCACCTCGGACTTCTCGCCGCAGGCGCTGAAGGACACGGTCAGAGCGGCCTACGATATCGCCCGCTTCACGGCCGAGGACGAGTTCGCCGGCCTGCCCGACGAGCAGGACCTGTCGCTCGACGAGGCGGCGCGGCCGTCGCTGGATCTCTTCCATCCGTGGGCGGTCACCGCCGAGCAGGCGGCCGAGCTGGCGCTGCGCTGCGAGGACGCGGCGCTGAAGACGGACGCGCGCATCACCAATTCGGAAGGTGCGGCGGTCTCGGCGCAGCAGTCGCACTTCTATTCGGGCAACTCGCGCGGTTTCCGCGGCGGGTATGCGAGCTCGCGACATTCGCTGTCGGTCGCACCGATCGCCGGCCGCGGCGCGGGCATGGAACGCGACGCCTGGTACAGCTCGATGCGCGATTCGGCCGATCTGTCCTCCGCTGAAACGATCGGTCGCTACGCCGCCGAGCGCGCGCTGGCGCGGCTCAAGGGCCGCAAGGTCAAGACGGCCAGCGTGCCGGTGCTGTTCGAAGCGCCGGTCGCGGCCGGCCTGCTGGGTGCGCTGGTGCAGGCCACCAGCGGCGGTGCGCTCTACCGCCGCGCGAGCTTCCTGCTCGACAGCCTGGACCAGCAGATCCTGTCGCCGCACGTCGAGGTGGTCGAGGATCCGCACATCATCAAGGGCAAGGGCAGCTCGCCTTTCGACGACGAGGGCGTGGTCACCAAGGCCCGCACCGTGGTGGATGCAGGTGTGCTCAAGGGCTACTTCCTGTCGACCTACTCGGCGCGCAAGCTGGGCCTGCGCACGACGGGCCACGCGGGCGGCTCGCACAACCTGACGATGCGCAGCAAGGCGACGGCACCCGGCGACGACCTGCCGACGATGCTGCGCCGCCTCGGCACCGGTCTGTTCGTGACCGAGCTGATGGGGCAGGGCGTCAACTACGTGACCGGCGACTACTCGCGCGGCGCGAGCGGCTACTGGGTCGAGAACGGCGTCATCGCCTTCCCGGTCAACGAGATCACGATCGCGGGCAACGTCAAGGAGATGTTCAAGCAGATCGTGGGCATCGGCGCCGACACCTACACGCTGGGCAGCAAGACCGTGGGCTCCCTCCTGCTGGAGAACATGAAGCTCGCCGGGGCCTGATCAGGGCCGCTTCCTGCAGCCACCGAGCGCCGGCCCAGGAGGCCGGCAGGCCCGCGTCGTCAATCGCGTCGCAGGCTCCGCATTCCTCCTCGGACCTGCCGGCCTCCTGGGCCTCCGCGGGATGCCAAGGGTGGTGGTTGTCAGGTTGACGCCAGCCCTCCAGTAGTTAATCCTGTTTTCGCTCAAGGGTGCCCGTGAGGCGGCACCACACCAACGAAAAAAGGAGACTTCATGGAGCGTCGTTCGTTCGTCAAGAATGCCGGCCTGGCCGGCGTGCTGGCCGCGGGTGCGGCACCGGCCATCGTGCATGCGCAGGCCAACCTCCGGTGGCGGATGGCGTCGAGCTTCCCCAAGCAGCTCGACACGATCTACGGCGGCGGCGAGGTCTTCGCCAAGAAGGTCAGCGAGCTCAGCGGCGGCAAGTTCCAGATCAGCGTGCACGCGGGCGGCGAACTGATGCCGGCCTTCGGCGTGGTCGACGGCGTGCAGAACGCGACGGTCGAGATCGCGCACACGGTGCCGTACTACTTCTTCGGCAAGGACGAGACCTTCGCGATCGGCGCGTCCATCCCGTTCGGTCTGAACTCGCGGCAGATGACGGCGTGGACCTTCCACGGCAACGGCCTGAAGCTGATGCGCGAGTTCTACCGGAACTACAACATCATCAACTTCCCCGGCGGCAACACCGGCGCGCAGATGGCGGGCTGGTACCGCAAGGAGATCAAGTCGGCGGCGGACTTCAAGGGTCTGAAGTTCCGGATCGGCGGCTTCGCGGGCCGGGTGATCGAGCGCATGGGCGGCGTGCCGCAGAACCTGCCGGGCGGGGAGCTCTATTCCGCGCTGGAGAAGGGCACGATCGACGCGGCGGAATGGGTCGGCCCGTACGACGACCTGAAGCTGGGTTTCAACAAGGTGGCGCCGTTCTACTACTACCCCGGCTGGTGGGAGGGCGGCCCGCAGGTCGACTTCTTCATCAACACCAAGGCCTATGAAAAGCTGTCGCCGGAGTACAAGGCGATCGTCGAGGCGGCGTCCGCGTACGTGCACGTGGACATGCAGGCCAAGTACGACGTGCTGAACCCGCAGGCGCTCAAGCAGCTGGTGGCGGCCAAGACCAAGCTGATGCGTTTCCCGAAGGACACGATGGACCTGGCGTTCAAGGAGTCGATGGCGCTGTACGCGGAGCTGTCGGCCAAGAACCCGAACTGGAAGAAGGTCTACGAGGATTACGCCAACTTCCGGCGTGACCAGAACCTGTGGTTCCGCTTCGCGGAAGCGGGCTTCGACGACTACATGCAGTCGCAGCGGTTCTGATCCGGACCGACCTCCACGACGACTTCCGCTGATGGCGGGCCGCGCTTCGACAAGGGGCGCGGCCCGTTCCGCTTGTGGTGGGTCCTTGGGCTGAGGGCAGGGGCCGTGGCGGCACAATCGGTTCTCGATCAATCGGCATCAGGACGAGTTCATGAATCAGGAAACGCAGTCGCTCGAAGCGCTCCTCAAGGCCCTTCGCGTGCTGCTCACGGTGCTGCTGACGCTGGTCGTCATCGCGGTCATCTCCTTCCGGCTCTTCGCTTACTCGTTCACGTATGCGTCGCCGCCGTTCTGGTCGCTCGTGCCGGCGGGCGTGCTGGCGGGGTTGCTCATCATTCGGCTCGTGCCGCAGCGGATGCGTCGCGTCGGCGCGGTGCTGCTGCTGGTGCTCTATGCGCTGAGCATCGTCTTCTTCGGCTGGCGCCACGTCATGGAGCTCTACGCTTCGGATGGCCCCTACGCCTTCGATCTCTTCGAGGCGGTGTTGATCGTCCTGCTGGCCGTGCCGAGCCTGGTGCGCCCGCGATCCACCTTCTGAGTCCAGACGGCCCATCGCGCACTTGAACGCGCAGTCCATCGTTCCGTCGATTCCGGCCACCGATGTTTGAGATCGCAGTCTGCGATCTCAAACGCGGTCGAGCGGCGATGCAAGCCTTCCACCACTTGGCACGCAAGCGCTCATTCGCATCGTCCCGTTTGCCAGTTCGGCGAACTTTCCGGAATGGGTTTGATCCGTCGTTCAGCACCAGCGCCAACGATGCAGAACTTTGCGTAGTAGCCCCGCGTGGGATCGGAGCGGTCCGATGGCTTCACGTTGAGAGACACGTAGTACGCCTTGCCGTCTCGCAACTCGCTCACCGGTTCCGAAGTGCCGCCTTCCGGCACCTGGCCGTACGCGAGGCACGAGAACGACGAGACGGGCAGCCCACCCACCGTGCCGAAATGCATCGCCCACATCGCCATTGGGTGTCATGGCGCAGTTGTCGGGCTGAAGGCCGAACGGGAGGAACTCCTCCCTGTGGGTCCACACCTGTCATGCCGCCGACCCTCAGTCCCCGCCGGCCTTGCGCCCCAACGCCACCTGGATCGCCCGCGTCAGCGCCGCCAATTCGATCGGCTTCGCGACATAGCCCTGGAACCCGGCCGAGAGGCCTTCCTGCCGGTCCGCGACCATCGCGAACGCCGTCAGCGCCACCGCCGGCAATTCCTCCGGGCTGCCTCCCGGCAGCTGCCGCACCGCGCGGATCAGCGAGCGCCCGTCCATCTCCGGCATCCCGATGTCGGATACCAGCAGGTCGTAGTGCTCCTCGCCCTCTTCGAGCCGCGACAGC
>NZ_DASVNZ010000279.1:0-5681 GCF_036486225.1 Roseateles sp.
GGCCGTGCCGGATGCGCGGGTGCCCGCCAGGCAGCCCGCACCACCCGAGCCGGCCCTGGTCGCGCCCGCGGCTCCGCGCAAGCGCGCGGCATCGCCTCATCCCGACGCGCCGATACCCAAGCGATCGGCCATCTCCGCGCACGCGCTGAAGCAGATCCAGGCTGAACAGCGCGCCATTCAGGAACGTCAATTGGCCAGACTGCCGAACGCGCCGAATACCGCGTTGCCGGATCTCGACGGCGATGCGAAGACCGGACGCACCCACCAGGAAGCGGCGGATACGGAACGTGCGCTCGCGCAGGCGCGCAAGAACGCGATGCAGGACGCGTTGCGCGCCCGGCCACGCCAGGGCGAGCCATCGATCCCGGACCCAACGGACGTCGACGAGTCCTGGGAGGTCCTGTCATTGCTGTCGGATGGTGACCTGCCCGAGATGGATGGGCTCGATCCGACCTCGGCTCCGAAGGCACCCGGGACCTTGCGCCGTGCAGCGAGCGAATCCACGCTGGACCGAGCCGCCTCTGGCACGACGCCTGAGTCGCAGAGGACGGTGGCTGCGTTGCGTCCGGCCGTGAGCGATCCTGAACTGCGATCCCGGCTGCCGGCGCTCCACCGCACGATCGCCGACTTGGACACGCGGATGCCGGCGATCTTCGACGCCTTGGTCGCAGCACCCCTCAGCGTGGGTGCGCGTCTGGCGGCGCAATTCCAACGTGGCGCGCGCATCGATGTCGAAGAGCAAGTGGAGCTGCAGTTGCGACCGTTGGTCGTGCAGTTGCGGCGCGGCTATCGCGAAACCTACGGTGGCAACGGCGGTGCGGAAGAAGAGGCGTTCGTCGCCCGATCGTTGCATGACGCGGCCGCCAAGGCGGCGGGCCGGTACGCCCCCCCGGCGTTGGGCGACATCGCGGCGCGCCTCGACAAGTCTGGCGGTGTTTTCCGTCATGCAGAGGCCCACGCCGCGCAGCAGAGAAAGCTGTCCATCAGCCTGGCGTTGGACGATCGATTCAAGCCGCGGCAGATGCGTCAGCAACTGCTTGACGAATCCGGTCTGCTGACCTACGTGCTGACCGGCGTCCGCAACGCCGTTGAACGCGGTGCGGCCGCCGGCGCCTAAGCCACCGGCAGCCCCGCCGGCGGCTTGATCTCCTCCAGGCAGATCATCGACCGCACGTCGGCCACGCCGTCCAGCTGCATCAGCTTGTCGGTGAGGAACTTGGACAGCGCCTGCAGGTCGCGCGCGACCACCTTCAGCAGGTAGTCCGAGTCCCCCGACACGGTGTGGCACTCGAGGATCTCGGGGAAGTCGCGGATCAGCGATTCGATCTCCCGCACCCGGACGAAGGCCTGCGCGGTGATGTTCAGGCTGACGTAGGCGGTGACGCTCAGGCCCAGCGCGAGCGGCGCGACGTCGGCGCGATAGCCGCGCAGCACGCCTCGTTCCTCCAGCGCGCGCACGCGTCGGAAGCACTGCGGCGCCGACAGGTGCACCTGGGTCGCGAGGTCGACGTTGGACATCCGGCCGTCGCGCTGCAAGGCCTCCAGGATCCGCAGGTCGATCGCATCCAGCGCCACCGGGCCCGTGGGCCGGGCAGGGGGGCTCTTCTTGTCCGTCCTGTCGTTCATCTTGTTCGTCATCGGCATTCAAGCGAGGAATTGTTGCGATTCTACGGACATCAATGAACGAAGCGTGCGTGGCGGCGCGCCAACGGCCGGCCGCCCGGAGGCCGCCATCGGCGAGAATCCGGCCCCATGGATCACAGTTTCCTCTCCGCCCTCATCCTGCTGCTGCTGGTGCTCGACCCGCTGGGCAGTCTGCCGATCTTCATCCCCATCATGCGGGCCGTGCCGCGCGAGCGCCGGCTGAAGGTCGCCTTGCGCGAGGTCGGCATCGCCTTCGCCGTGCTGCTCGCGTTCATGTTCCTGGGCGAAGGCTTCCTGCGGTTGATGCACCTGTCCGAGCGTTCGCTCGAGGTCGCCGGCGGCGTGATCCTGATCATCATCGCGATCCGGATGATCTTCAGCCATGCCGGCGAATCCGCCTACGGCGTGGAGACCGGCCGTGAGCCCTTCATCTTCCCGCTGGCGGTGCCGCTGCTGGCCGGGCCGTCGGCGATGGCGACGGTGCTGCTGCTGGCCTCGCGCCAGCCCGACCGCGTCGCCGAATGGATAGGCGCGCTGGCCACGGCGATGTTGATCTCGTTCCTCGCGCTGATCCTGGCGGACCGGATCCGCAAGCTGCTCGGCGACTCGGTCGTGTCGGCGATCGAGAAGCTGATGGGCCTGGTGCTGACCGCCATCGCGGTCGAAATGATCCTCTCCGGCCTGAAGCGCTACTTCGTCGGCGGCCTCTGACGCAGCGCCGGTTTGGGCGCCCCGCGGTGTTGCAAATCCTCGCCATAGCGCTGCTATGGCTCCGGTTTGCGCCTAGCGGTGCATCCCAAACCAGCGCCGCGTCAGACGCCGCGCGGTGCTTTCGACATCTCTTCCGCCGCCTTGGCGGCGGAGGGCGAGCGGCGCCATTCGTCCACGGTCATGCCGTAGACCGCGATGTCGGTCTCGTGCCAGCGCTGCGTTTCGCGGTAGCTCATGCCGAGCTTCTTCATGACGTGGACCGAGCCGTCGTTGTCCGGCTCGCAGACCGCGACGATCTCCGGCGCCGCCAGCGTGTCGAAGGCGAAGGCCGCCATCCGGCGCGCCGCCTCCGAGCCGTAGCCCTGGCTCCAGCGGTCGCGGCGCAGCCGCCAGCCGATCTCGTGCGGATTCGTTGTCTCGCCGCGCAGGTGCTGGATGCAGCCGGCGCCGACGATCTCGCCGGTCTCGACCTCGAAGAAGGTCCACCAGCTGAAGCCCCAGTCGCCCCAGCGCTTCTTGACCCGGTCGATCATGGCCTGCGTGTCCGCGAGCGTGTCGGGCTTGCCGGTGATGTAGCGCATCACCTCGGGGTCGCGGTTCATCTCGAACAACCCGTCCAGGTGGGCGTCGGTCATGGGCTCCAGGCGGAGGCGCGGGGTGGTCAGGATCGTCATCACCCGACTGTACGACCGCTTGTACGACCGCTCAACGCGCGTGACTGTGGTCACCTTCGTGCGCGGGCGAGGGCCGCCGCAGCGCCGACAGGTCGATCTCGTCCGGCGGCTGCGCGCCGTTGAGCCAGCGGATGCGGCAGCGCCCGGCGCGTTTGGACTCGAACATCGTCTGGTCCGCGCGGCTCATGAGCACCTCCGCATCGACACCGTCCAGCGGGTAGTGCGCGACGCCGAAGCTGGCGCCGACCTGCACCATCGCGCCCGAGGCCAGCCGCACCGGTTCCAGGATCGCGCGCAGCAGCCGTTCGCAGACGGCGCGGCTGTCGGTCGGCGAAGGCAGCGGGGTGAGCAGCACGACGAACTCGTCGCCGCCCAGCCGCGCGGCGGTGTCCGTCGCACGGATGCCCTCCAGCAGCCGCCGCGCGACGGCCTTGAGGACCTCGTCGCCCGCGTCGTGACCGTGCGTGTCGTTGACAGCCTTGAAGCCGTCCAGGTCCAGGTAAGCCACGGCCACCGCCTGCTTGAGCCGTTGTGCCGAGGCGATCGCCTGGCGCAGCCGGTCCGCCAGCAGCACCCGGTTGGGCAGGCCGGTGAGCGCGTCGTGGAAGGCGGCGCGCTCGACGCGCGCCTCGTAGGCCTTGCTCTGCGTGATGTCGACCATCATCCAGAGCGTGGTCTCCTCCTCGCGCTCGCCCGGCAGCGCAACGCCGTTCAGGTCCACCCAGACGAGGCTGCCGTCCTTGCGCCGCATCTGCTGCTGGCTGCGGTAGTGGCCGCCGCGCCGCAACACCGGATAGGCGTTCCGGCCGAGCGCGACGAAGCTGTCCTCGTCGATGTAGAGCTCGCGCACCGGCAGCCCCAGCATGCCGTCCTTCCCGTAGCCGAACAGCCGCTCCAGCGCGCCGTTCTTCCACACGATGCGCCGGCCGCGCAGCTTGGCCATGGCGATGACCTCGGTGTCGAGCATCGCCTGCTGGTCCATCGTCAGGCGGCGCAGGTCCTCGGTCATCGCGTCGGCGAGCGCCTGCGCGCGGGCGCGCCCGGCGGCCAGCAGGTAGCTGGTGGCGGCGAGCAGCGTCGTCAGCACGAGCCCGATCAGCCCCGGTCCCCAGCCCGCGGCGTCGATGACGGCGCGTTCGTAGGCCGTCGTCAGCGCCGCCTCCAGGCGGAAGGTGCGTCCGGCGATCTCGACCTCCCGCTCGTCCGCGACCATGCGGGTCTCGAAGCCGGCCCGCGCCGTCGGCGGCGTGTGCAACGGCTGTATGCCGACGACGGAGTCCAGCAGCAGGTCCTCGATCGCGGGGTGGTCCGCATCGACCGTCGGGTCGTCGACCAGCAGCCGGAAGTCCATCGGCGCCGCCGCCAGCCCTTCCTTCAGCCCGTGCAGGATCTCCTGCGCCACCAGGGGGGCATAGAGCACGCCCAGCAAGGCCTGGCGGCGCTGCTCGGGCGTGGTCGGATCGGCGCCGTCGCGGAAGACCGGCACCAGCAGCAGCAGGCCGGGTCCGTGCGCGCGGTCCTGCACCAGCGGCACCGGCGCGGACAGCGAGGCCTCGCCGGTGGTGATCGCCTGCTCGATGGCACGGCGCCGGGTCGTTTCCGAGCCGAGGTCGAAACCCCAGGCCGGGTAGTTCTGGGACAGCGGCTCGATGTGGGCGACGACGAAGAGGTCCGGCGCGGCGTCGCCGAAGCTGCGCACCGTGAACTGCGGTGCGCCGTCGGCCCGTTCCGCTGCAACGAACGCGGGAAGGTTCTCCCGCAGCACGCGCGGCACGAAACCGAAGCCGCGCACGCCCGGGAATTCGCGCGGCAGATCGCGCGACTGGACGTACGCGCGGAACGCATGGCGGTCGACGCGCCCCTGCAACGCAGCGATCGTGCCGCGCGCGCCCTTCAAGCCATAGACCGGCTGGATGAAACGCTGGACGACGTCGCGCTGCAGGCGTTCCATCTGGGCGTCGAGCAAGCGATGGCCGTCAGCCACGACGCGGTTGCGGTTCCACAGCATCGCGCTGAGCGTCAGCGCCAGGCCGGTCAGCAGGACCAGCAGCGCGCCCACGACGGCGGTCATCGGCAGGTCGCCGGACGGCGCGACGCCCGGTCCGTTGAACGGGGCGTCCGGCGAGTCTCCCGGATCTCGCGAACCTGGTTCTGATGTGGCGTGCACGGGCAGGGCGGCAGGGCCGCGGGCGCTGGACACAGCCGTTGACTGTAGAGCAGGCGCGGACCCTCGGCACGCGTCCCTGCGGCGCGTCCGGATTCGTTACAACTGACGCGACGGACCGTGGCGCAAGCGCCTATCCTCCCTCGCTCAAGGGGGCGGCGCGCGGCTTGCTCCTGTGCTGCAATCGATCCTCATCTCCGGCGAAGGTGGGCGGCATGGCTCAAGACTCGGACAGGGGCCCCGGGGCCTGGTGGACTTCCCTGCGGCGGCGCTGGTTGGCGCGCCGCGAGCCTCCGGCGCGGATCGCCGCCGCCGACGAGGCGACGTTGATGGACGACCTCAAACGCGAGGCCGCCCGCGCCCAGCGGCACCGCCACGACGGCGTGCTGATGCTGCTGGAACTCGATCCCTGGTCGCGCCTGCAGCAGCAGTACGGCGACGACTGCATCCTGGCGCTGGACGAACGCCTCGACCAGCTCGTGCGGCAG
>NZ_DASVNZ010000299.1:0-15551 GCF_036486225.1 Roseateles sp.
GCCGCGACGGGGACGGCGGCGCGCGGTTCGAGCGCGCGCGCTTCGGCGTCGAAAGCCAGTGCGTGGTCGGCGGTGGCGATCAGGCGGACGGTGTCGCCGTCGTGGAGCGACGCCGCGCTCGCGGGGAGCTTGGCGGTGAGCAGGTCGGCGATGCCGTCGACGCGCAGATGCAGGATGGAGGTGTCGCCGAGATGCTCGGCGAGCACGACGGTCGCGGGCACCGCGCCCTCGTCGTGGCTTGTCCCCAGAAGCAGGTGCTCGGGCCGCAGGCCGAGGCGGTTCGCCGCGGGACGCGATGCGCCGCCGAGCGCATCCCACAGGCGACGGGCCGCGCCGGGCGCGTCGGACGTCGGACGCGCGATGAAGTTGATCTTGGGCGCGCCGAGGAAGCTCGCGACGAACTCGTTGGCCGGATGGCGGTAGAGGTCCATGGGCGCGCCGAGCTGCTCGATCCGGCCCTTGTTGAACACGGCGATGCGGTCGCCCATCGTCATCGCCTCGACCTGGTCGTGGGTGACGTAGATCATGGTCGTGCCCAGCTGCTGATGCAGCCGCGTCAGCTCGATGCGCATGTCCACGCGCAGCGCGGCGTCCAGGTTGGAGAGCGGCTCGTCGAACAGGAAGACCTTGGGCTTGCGCACGATCGCGCGGCCGATGGCCACGCGCTGGCGCTGGCCGCCGGACAGCTGCTTGGGCGTGCGCTGCAGCAGGTCGGTGATGCGCAGGATCTCGGCGGTGCGGCGCACCTGCTCGTCGCGTTCGGACCGGCCGATGCCGGCCATCTTCAGCGCGAAGCCCATGTTCTCCGCCACCGTCATGTGCGGGTAGAGCGCGTAGCTCTGGAACACCATCGCCGCGCCGCGGTCGGCGGGCCGCAGCTCGTTGGCGCGGTTCCCGTCGATCAGCAGGTCGCCGCCGGAGATCTCTTCCAGGCCCGCGATCATGCGCAGCGTCGTGCTCTTGCCGCAGCCCGAGGGGCCGACGAAGACCATGAACTCGCCGTCCCGCACGTCGAGGTCGATGCCCTGGATCACCTCGTGATCGCCGTAGCGCTTGCGGATGCCGCGCAGCGTGACTTGTCCCATGACGGTCTCCCGATCAGCCCTGTCGCGCGGCCTGCCGCTGCGATACCTGTTGCAACACAAAGTCCCGGTACGCGAGCGCGCTGTCCTTCGGCGTGCGCTGCTGCGTCGCATAGTCGACGTGCACGATGCCGAAGCGCTTCGCGTAGCCGGACGCCCATTCGAAGTTGTCCAGCAGGCTCCACACCATGTAGCCGCCCATGGGCACGCCCTGCGCGATCGCGTCGCCGACGGCGGCGATGTGCGTGTCGAGGTAGCGGGTGCGGTCGGCGTCGTGCACCTGGCCGTCGGTGCCGACCGGATCGGGGAAGGCGCCGCCGTTCTCCGTCACGTACAGGCGCTTGGCACCGGGGTAGTCCTGCTTGATCGACACCAGCAGATCGGTCAGCCCTTGCGGATAGACCTCCCAACCCATGTCGGTCAGCTCCAGCCCGCTGGTCTTGTTGTCGACCGGACCGGCCGCGCTGATCATGCCGCGCGAGTAGTAGTTGATGCCGACGAAGTCGATGGGCACCTGGATCTTCGCCATGTCGCCGGCCTCGACGTAGGGCGCGTCGTGGCCCAGGTAGTCCAGCACGTCCTGCGGATAACGGCCCTCGAAGAGCGGGTCCATGTACCAGCGGCGCAGCTTGCCGTCCTCGAGGCGCGCGGCGGTGCGGTCGGCGTCGGACTCCGTCGCCGGGTACATCGGCGCCATGTTCAGCACGATGCCGAGCGAGGCCTTCAGCTTGAGCGCGCGCATCGCGGTGATCGCCAGGCCGTGGCTCAGCAGCAGGTGGTGCGAGACCTGCGCGGCGATGCGGCGGTCCTTGATGCCGGGCGCGAAGACGCCGGACTCATGGCCGAGCTGCGCGACCACCCAGGGCTCGTTGTGCGTGGCGATGGAGGCGACCTTGGCACCCAGCCGTTTGGCGATGCCGACGGCGTACTCGACGAAGCGTTCGGTCGTGACGCGGTTGCCCCAGCCGCCGATGTCCTGCAGCGCCTGCGGCAGGTCCCAGTGGTTCAGCGTGAGATAGGGCTTCAGACCGCGCGCCAGCATGCCGTCCACGAGCTTCTCGTAGAACGCGAGGCCGGCTTCGTTCCAGTCGCCCTGGCCCGTGGGCATCACGCGCGGCCAGGACACCGAGAAGCGGTAGGCGTCGACGCCCAGGCTCTTGATCAGGTCGAGGTCCTCTTCCCAGCGCTGGTAGTGCTCGCAGGCGACGTCGCCGTTGCTGGCGTCGGCGATCACGCCGGGCTGGCGGCAGAAGGTGTCCCAGATCGACGGCCCCTTGCCGTCGGCGTCGTGCGCGCCTTCGATCTGGAAGGCGCTCGTGGCGACGCCCCAGACGAAGTCGGCGGGGAAGTCCTTGGCGGCGGCCGTCGGCAGCGTGGAGGAGGCAGGCGTTGAAGATGACATCGAGGGTGTTGTTCTAGGTGTGGGAGGAGAGGGCGCGGACGTCGGGCGTCACTTCACCGCGCCGACGGTCAGGCCCGAGATGAGCTGCCGCGAGCACAGGACGAAGAGCACGATCAACGGCAGCGTCGCGATGGCGGATCCGGCCATCAGCGCGCCCCATTCGGTGTCCACCGGGCTCTGCAGCGATCGCAGCGCCAGCGGCAGCGTGTACATGTCGGGCGAGCGCATGACGACCAGCGGCCCGATGAAGTTGTTCCAGGAGGCGATGAAGGTGATCAGCCCCAGCGTGCCCAGCGCCGGCTTGAGCAGCGGCAGCACGATGCGGGCGTAGATGCCCAGTTCCCCGCAGCCGTCCATGCGGGCGGCCTCGACCAGCTCGCGCGGCACCGCGGAGCCGATGAACTGGCGCATCAGGAAGATGCCGAAGGCGCTGGCCGCGCCGGGGATGTAGAGCGCGCGCGGCTGATCGATCCAGCCGAGCAGGTCCATGATCATGAAGCTGGGGATCATGTTCATGAAGCTGGGCAGCAGCATGGTGCCCATGACCAGTCCGAACAGCGCCTTCTTGAAGCGGAACTCGTACATCGCGAAGGCGTAGCCGCCCATCGAGCAGAACAGCAGCGTCAGGCCGGTGTTGCAGATGCCGACGTACAGGCTCAGGCCGAGGTTGCGCCAGAAGGGCAGGCGCTTGGTCAGGATGTCGACGTTGGCGAGGAAGTCGTCGCCGAACCACATCGGCGGCGGCAGGCTGAAGATCTCGGTGCGCGAGTGCGTCGCGAAGACGAACATGAAATAGAACGGTGCCAGCATGATCAGCGCGCCGGCGCCAACCAGCAGGTAGGCCGACCAGGTCGTCATGCGCGGCGGCTGCGCGGCGTGGGGCGCGGCAGCGTCGAGAGGGGCGTGCATCGTGGTGCTCATGGCAGTGTGCGCGTGGTCCGGCTGGTGCGAGTGACGCTCATGGGGGCCTCAGTCGTCCTTGCGCCGGAAGGCGCGGTTGGTGAGCCAGGTCAGCCCGGCCACGATGAAGAACAGCAACCACGACATCGCGCTGGCGGCGCCGAAGTCGTTGAAGTCGAACGCGTTGCGGTAGAGGTAGACGGCGGCGCTCATGCCGGCCTGGTCGGAGCCGCCCTTGCCGCCGGTGAGGATGAAGGGTTCCTCGAACAGCTGCAGCCCGCCGATGACGCTCAGCGTCACGCCGAAGAAGATCATGGGCCGCAGGCTGGGCAGGGTGATGTGGAAGAACTGCTGCAGGCGGCTGGCGCCGTCCATGGTCGCGGCCTCGTAGAGGTCGGGCGGGATGGTCTGCAGCGCGGCCAGGTAGAGCACGACGTTGAAGCCGACGTAGCGCCAGAACACGATCATCGAGATGGCGGGCTTGAGCGCGTCGGGGTCGTTGAGCCAGTCGACGGCGGCCTGCGGCACCAGGTGGCCGAGCAGCGGGATCTCGCGCAGCGTGGCGATGGCGAGGTTGATCAGGCCGTAGTCGGTCGAGAACAGCGAGCTGAACAGGATCGCGATCGCGACCGACGAGGTGATGTAGGGCAGGAAGTACGCGCCGACCATCGGGTTGCGCCAGCGCTTGAAGGCGATGTGCAGGAAGGTGGCGAGCGGGATGGCGACCAGGTGCTGCGGCACGCCCGAGGCGACCGCGAGCCAGCCGGTGTTGCGCAGCGATTTCCAGAACCATTCGTCCTGGAGCGCGAAGGCGAAGTTGTCCAGGCCGACCCAGTGCATCGCGCCCAGACCGCTGGTGGGCTCCCAGCTGTGGAAGGCCAGGTAGAGCGAGAACAGCAGCGGGAACAGCCCGAAGACCACGAACAGCAGCAGGAACGGGGCCAGCAGCGCGTAGGGTGCGTAGCGTGGCGAGAGGCGCAGGGCCTGGGGGAGGCGGAAGCTCATCGTCGTGGTTCCGGGTCAGCGGTGCGCGCGCAGCAGCAGCAGACGCTGGGCGTCGGCCAGGGCGGTGGGGATGTCCTTGCCGCGGTCGAGCACCTTGTCGAGTTCGGTGTCGATCACTTCCTTGGCGAAGTTGTCCTGCTTGTGCACGGGGAAGGCGCGGATGTGGTCGGCGGCCTCGCGCCAGTCGCGGCGGGCCTGCTGGCCGCCGAGGAAGGGCAGCGGCAGGTCGTAGAAGGCATCGGTCTGCGCGGCGATCAGCGCGGGGAAGGCATCCTGCGCCTTGAAGGCCGCGAGCTGCTGCGTGCGGTTCATCGTCATGAACCGGATGAACTCGTAGGCCATCGGCTTGCGGGCCGCGTCGCCGTGGCGGGCGATGGCGAAGAAGGTGCCGCCGTAGGCCGCGAAGGCGCCCTCGGGGAGCTGCGCCGAGCGCCACTTGCCGCGGGTGCTGGGCGCGAGCCAGGTGTTCAGGTGGCCGGCCAGCCAGGCGCCCGACATCTGCGTGGCGATGCCGCCGCGCTTGAAGCCTTCGGACCAGTCGGAGGACCAGGCGATGACCTTGGCGTCGAGCTGCTGGCGGCGCACGGCGCGGGCGAGCTCGAAGGCGCGGACGAAGCGCGGCGTGCTCACCAGCGGGCGCGAGTCCTTGTCGAAGAACAGGCCCTCGCCGGGCTCCAGGCCGGTGCGGATGAGGATGTCCTTCATGTCGCGGGCATGGGCCATCAGGTAGGCGCCGGTCGCGGCCTTGATCTTCACGCCGGCGGCGACGTAGCCTTCCCAACTGCCGGTCAGGTCGGATTCCTTGAGCCCGGCCTTGGCCAGCAGGTCGGTGCGGTAGAGCAGGGCGCCCGGGCCGATGTCGGTGGGCACGGCGAGCACCGCGCCCTTGGGCGTGGTGGCCTGGTCGAAGGCGTAGGCGACGAAGCGCGACTTGTCGGCGCTCAGGTTGTAGGGCGGGCCGGAGAGGTCCTCGAGCCCGGTGCCCTGCGCGAAGCGGCCGAGATAACCGATCTCCAGCGCCATCACGTCGGGCAGGCCCTTGGCGGTCGACAGTGCCGTCGTCATCGCGGTGTGGTGGTCGTTGAGCTCGCGGCTCACGATCTTCACCTCGACGTCGGGATGCAGTTCCTTCCAGGCGGGGAGGGCGCTGCGGACGATCTCGTCGATGGCGGGGAAGGCGGCGACGGTCAGCGTGGTGGTGGCAGTCGCAGAGGCCGCGGCCGGCGCTGCGGTCTGCGCGGCAACGCCTGACCCCGCCTGGGCCACGCCCAAGGTCAATGCCATCGCCCATAGGCATCGTGCCCACTGCCGCATGCTGTCTGTCTCCGTCGTCGTTCTGTTTATGAAAGCGCTTTCATGATATCGAACGGGACAGCGTGACCGTACCAGGGTTATCGCTAGGGATGTGGCTTGCCTGCCTCGACCAGGGCGTCGGCCGCCTGTGCGTGGGGCCCGGACGGCAAGCGTCCAAACCCCACGCACAGCCGTCCCCCATCACCACCGCACTTCCACGGTTTTGCTACTGAGGACTTCGACAGGGCACTCCGCGTCAGAGCGAGCGTGTCGACGACCGGATGATCAGCCGCGGCTCGGGGAGCTGGGCGGTGGGATTCTTGTTGCCCAGCAGATCCAGCAGCGCCTGCGCGGCGCATCGGCCGAGCTCGAGGCCGGCCTGGTGGATAGTCGTGAGCGGCGGAATGCAATGCGCCGCGCCGGCCAGATCGTCGAAGCCGACGATGGAGACGTCTTCGGGCACGCGCAGCCCGCGCCGATACAGCGCCAGCGAGGCGCCGAACGCCATCTGGTCGTTCGCCGCGAAGATCGCGGTGAACGGCTCGCGGCTGTCGATCAGGCGCTCCACGGCCATCACGCCGCTGTCTTCCTGGAACAAGCCCGGCAGCACCAGCGCCGGCTTGTACTTCACACCGGCCGCCTCCAACGCGGCGCGGTAACCCTTCAGCCGCTCCTGCGCATCGGGGTGGACCGGATCGCCGGTGATGAACGCGATCTTGCGATGCCCCTGCGTGAGCAGGTGATGCGTGGCGAGCCGCGCGCCTTCGAAGTCGTTGAAGTTCAGCGCATACAGGCTGGGCGCCTTCAACGTCCGGCCGGTGACGACGACCGGCAGTTCCTTCGCGAGCTTGCGCAGCGACTCGTCGCTGAGCCGGCCGGTGAGCACGATGATCCCGTCGACGCGACGCGCGCGCAGCGTGTCGATGCAGCGCTGCTCTTCCTTGGCGTTCCAGTGGCCGCTGGCGAACAGCGGCACATACCCGGCGGCGTCGAGCACCTCTTCGATGCCGCGCAGCGCGACGCCGTAATACGGGCTGTCGATCGCCTGGGTCACCACGCCGACGCTCAGCGAGCGTCCGCCGGCCAGCACGCGAGCGATCGGATTCGGGACGAAGCCGAGGTCCGCGATCGCGCGGTCGACGGCGTCCTTCTTCTCCTGGCTGACGACGGCGGTGCCGTTGAGGATGCGCGAGACGGTGCTCGGCGAGACCCCGCTGACTTCGGCGACCATGCCCAGCGTCACCTTCGAGGGCGGCGTGCGGGCGGACTTGGTGCTCTTCATGAAGGGGATAGCGTTGTCGTTGCGCGGCGAGTGTAAGGGACGGTTGCGGGGTGGGGGCAGCGGACGAGTGAAGCCGGGGCGTGGCTCAACGGGTGGTTGTGAATCAAGACCTTAACGGAATGCCGACGGATTCGAAGGCATTCAGGCGCCTATCGCACACCGGTGCGAGGTCGCAGTGCAAACCCGAACCGAATTGCAAATGCCTCGAACCTAGCATCGACGCGCCATCGCGGAAGCGCGTCGCCGACACGGCGTCGGGCTTCACGCGATCAACAGGCAAAACACAAGAAAGACGGCTCGCACCCCGCCCCGGGGTCGCGGATCGGGAGGACCTCATGAAGATTCGATTCGGCCTGCAGGCCGTGGCGGCGCTGTGCGCCGCTGTCTTGACGTCGGTGCCCGCGCGGGCGATGGACGCCGACTACCTCAAGCAGCTGGTGCCGGTCGCGCAGAACAGCATCAAGCCCTACGGCGAGGACATGTTCGGCGACAAGGTCAGTCTGTTTGACGGCAGCCTCGCCTTCGAGCAGACGGACCTGGATCTCAAGGGCAACAACGAGCTGCCGGTGCGCCTGACGCGAGGCCTCGCCGTGGGACGGCGCACGACCACCTACGCCTACGATTTCCCGCTCGGTCAATGGGAGTGGAAGACGCCGCGCATCGGCGGGTCGTTCAGCAGGACCGTCGGCTGGACGGGTTATGCCAACGGCGTGCACAGCGACACCACGCGCTGCAGCGCGTTCTGGCGCCCCGGCGAGGTCTTCGTCGGCGGCCAGACCGCTTTCGACAACGACTACTGGCACGGCACCTACCTGGACGTGCCGGGCGCGGGCAAGCAGGAACTGCTCAAGCGCAGCGCGGATTACGCCGACGCGCCCACCACCGGCGGTCCTTATCCCATCGTCACCAAGCAGCAGTGGCAGGTCGGGTGTCTGGCCTCCATCAAGAATGGCAGCGGCGAAGGTTTCTACGCGATCTCCACCTCGGGCGTGCGCTACGACTTCGACTGGATGGCCGTGCGCGAGGTCGACTCCATCAAGATCGGCCAGAACGCGTTCCGCCGCCAGGACATGTACCTGATGGCCACCAAGGTCACCGACCGCTTCGGCAACTGGGTCACGTACACCTACGACCCGGCGGATCCCGAGAAGCTGACGGCCATCCAATCGAGCGACGGGCGATCCATCATGGTCACCAACTCGGGCGGCCACGCGGTCTCGGCCACCGACGGCACACGCACGTACACCTACGGCTACACGGGACGCGGCCTCACCTCGGTCACGCTGCCCGACGGCACGCAGTGGGGATACCAGCTCGGCGGCCTGATGCCGTCCGATAACCTGGGGCTGCACGCGGGGCCGGACACGGCGTGTCCGGACGGTTCGGACTACATGCGCGCCGACGTCTTCACCGGCAGCATCACGCACCCTTCGGGAGCGACGGCGTCGTTCACGATGAAGTACTTCCTGCTGGGGTACGCCGACCTGCAGGCCTTCTGCAACATCTCCAGCGGCGTGGCGCGCTACGACGTGATGCCCACGCGCGCGGTCATCGGGCTGAGCAACAAGGTCATCACCGGCGCCGGGCTCACCACGCAGGCCTGGACCTACGACTACGGCACCGTCGGCAACTGGCCCTGCGCCAGCGGCTGCAGCAACACCGACATCACCAACCCCGACGGCACGCGCACGCGGCAGGTCTTCGGCAACCGGTACCAGGACGACCAGGGGCTGCTGCGCTACGTCGTCAGCGGCTGGGACGGCGGCACCGGCGCCAAGCAGATCAGCGTCACGACGTACCAGAAGGGCGGATCGGGCCAGGCCTTCCCCGAATCCTTCGGCATCAGCTACGCGCAGTTCGCCGACTGGAACGGACCCCTCAACAAACCCACCAAGACGACGGTCATCACGCGCGACGGCGCGACGTTCACGAACCAGGTCGATGCTTTCGACGCCAACGCTCGGCCCGTGGCGCTGACCCGTACCGGGCCGGGCGGCACACGCTCCGAAGCCACGACCTACTACGACAACACGGCGCTGTGGGTGCGAGGCCAGGTCGCCGAGGTCACCTCCGGCGGCTATTCGGTCCAGTCCACCGACTTCGACACGATGGCGCGCCCCACGACGAACCGCGCCTTCGGCATTGTCAAGGGCTCGCAGACCTACAACGCCGACGGCACCGTCGCCACGAAGTCGGACGCCGCGGGCAACACCGCCACCTTCAGCAACTACAAGCGCGGCGTCGCGCAGAGCGTGCATTACCCCAACGGCGGGAATGAAAGCGGGGTCGTCAACAACATCGGCCTGGTGACCAGCTACACCGACGCCGCTGGGTATTCGTCGAGCTTCGGCTACGACGCGATGGGGCGGCTGGCGAGCATCACGCCGCCCAGCGGCTTTACCGGCACGACGGTGACCTTCCTCGGCGTGCCGACCGACGAGTACGGCATCCCGGCGGGCCACTGGCGCCAGTCGGTGAGCAAGGGCAACGCGCGCACGGTGACCTACTTCGACGCGATGTGGCGTCCGGTGATGAGCCGCACCTGGGACGCGAGCGACGAGGCCAACACCCGCAAGGTCGTGATCAAGGCCTTCGACACGCAGAACCGTGTCACCTACGAGAGTTATCCGCAGCGCGACATCACCAGCGTGGCGCTGCGCCCGGCGGGCAAACGCACGACCTACGACGCCATCGGCCGTCCCACGCAAGTGGACGCCGACAGCGAGCTGAGCGACGTCACCGCGCTGAGCACGAAGACGGAGTACCTCACCGGCTTCAAGACCCGGGTCACCAACCCGCGCGGCTTCCAGACGACGCAGACCATGTGGGCGCTGGACAAGCCCGACGAGGCGAGCATCCAGACCATCGAGGCACCGCTAGGCGTGCAGGTCAGCATCGCGCGCGACGTCTTCGGCAAACCCACGAGCATCACGCGCGGCGGGGTGACGCGTTCCTACGTCTACGACGCGGGCCAGCGCCTGTGCAAAACGGTGGAACCGGAGGTCGGCGCGACGGTGCAGGACTACGACCTGGCGGGCAACGTCGCATGGCGCGCCCCGGGTCAGGCCTTGCCGCTCACGACGACCTGCGACACGGCCAGCGTGCCCGCCACCGCGAAGATCACCTACGGCTACGACGCCATCGGCCAGTTGCTCACGACGACCTACGGAGACGGCAGCCCGGGCATCACGCGGACCTACACGCCCGACGCCAAGCTGGAGTCCATCGTCAGCAACGGCTCGACCTGGGTCTACGGCTACAACGAGCTGCGCCAGCTCAGCAGCGAGATCCTGAACTTCAGCGGTCGCCAGTTCAGCTTCGCGTGGAACCACAACAGCGCCGGGGACCTGGCCTCGCTGGTCTATCCCAATGGCTCGGCGGTGGGGTACACCCCCAACGGCCTGGGTGAAGCGACCACTGCGGGAAGCTACGCCGCCGGCGTGAGCTACCACCCCAACGGCGCCGTGGCCGGCTACACGCTTGGCAACGGCATCGCGCACACGCTGACGCAGAACAAGCGCGGGCTGCCGCTGGTGAACCGCGACGCGGGCGTGCTGCAGGACCAGTACAGCTACGACGAGAACGGCAACGTCGCCGCCATCGCGGACCAGCAGGAAGGCGTGTTCAACCGCAGCATGGGCTACGACGCGCTGGACCGACTCACCTCAGCCAACGCGCCGGGCGTGTGGGGCAACGCGAGCTACACCTACGACGCGGTGGACAACATCACCTCGGCCACGGTGGGTGCGCGCGCCAGCAGCATGGGCTACGACGGGCGCAATCGGCTCGCGACCGTCATGACCAACGGCGCGCTGTACCAGTACCAGTACGACGAGCGCGGCAACATCCTCAGCAAGGGAGACCAGTCCTACGGGTTCGATCTGGGCAACCGGATGGGGACTTCCAACCGGGGCGGCACCTACCAGTACGACGGCCACGGACGGCGCACCTGGATCCGCAACAACGACGGCTCCACGCGCGTGCAGGTCTACGGCCAGGGCGGGCAGCTGCTGTGGGGCGCGGCCGACGAGGTGCAGCCGGACGTGCCCGCGACCATCGCGAGCTACAGCTGCGCCAGCGGCACGCTCTCAGGTAGCCAGTGCCTGACGACGAGCACCTACGGCGCCACGGCCAACGGCTATGTCTGCAATGCGGGCGACAGCCTGAGCGGCACGACCTGCACGCATGTGGACACAAGCAACTACGGCGCTTCGGTGGCGAGCTGGTCGTGCAATGCAGGCGACAGCCTGAGCGGCAGCACCTGCTCGCACACGTACGTGGCCAATACCTACGGCGCCAGCCCGGTGTACGCGTGCAATGCAGGCGACAGCCTGAGCGGCAGCACCTGCTCGCACGTCGCCAGCGTGGCGGCCACGCCGGTGTATGCCTGCCCGGGCGGGTACTCGCTGAGCGGCACGACCTGCTCGCGCACGACCTCGATCGCGGCCACGCCGCAGGGCTACACCTGCGCGGGCCTGGGCTCGCCCAACGCGAACCACGAGTGCATCGGCAAGGCCATCATCGGCAACGACGAGACGGACGACGACCGCTGCCGGCTCGCCAACAGCGCCTATCCGCTGCAGTTCCTGACGTCGGCGCGCACGGGCGGCAGGAACCTGGCGTGTTACTACGCCGCCAACGTGACAAGCTACGCCTGCCCCAGCGGCGGCTCGCTCAGCGGCAGCCAGTGCGTCACCACGAGCACGCAGGCCGCCTCGATCTCGAGCTACAGCTGCTCAACCGGCACGGTGTCGGGCAGCAGCTGCCTGATCCCCTCGAACTACGGTGCATCCATTGCGCGCTGGGCGTGCAACGGCGCGGATTCGCTGAGCGGGACGACCTGCTCGCAGTACGGCACGAGCACCTATGGCGCGACGCCGAGCTACGTCTGCAATGCGGGCGACAGCCTGAGCGGCAGCACCTGCACGCACACGGCGTCCACCACCTACGGCGCCTCGGTGAGCGCATGGGCGTGCAACGCGGGAGACTCGCTTAGCGGCAGCACTTGCACGAAGACGACCGCCAGCAACGCGACGCCGAACTACAGCTGCGTGAGCGGCACGCTGTCGGCCAGCACCTGCATCGGTGGGCGCAAGCAGTCGGAGACGATGTATGTCTACCTGGCGGGCAAGCAGATCGCCGAGGTGACGGGCGGGGTGACGCAGTACCCGCACACCGACGCGTTGGGCAGTCCGGTGGCGCATTCGAGCGCGGCAGGGGCGCTGCTCAACCGGACGAGGTTCGAGCCCTACGGCTTCCCGGCGGCTGGCACCAAACCGAGCAAGGCCACCAGCGTCATCGGCTTCACCGGGCATGTGCAGGATTCGGAGACGGATCTCGTGTATATGGAGCAGAGGTATTACGATCCTTTGGCTTCGCGATTTCTCTCGATAGACCCAAATGCAGTGGAATCCGACTCCGGAGGTGGGTTTGGGCGCTATGCATATGCAAAACTGAATCCTTATAAGGTGCTTGATCCCGATGGTCGGGCCGATGTGGATGCCTTTAGCGGGGCCAACGCACCGGCATACCAATGGATCGCGCCCGCGGCGGCCGGTTTGCAGAAGTTGTTTGACGATGCTCGTATTGGAGCGAAGTCAGCCGCAGTTTCAGGAGTCGCAAATCTTGCAAATATGAAAGTAAGCGATATAGCTGCGCAATCAGATTCGGTAAAAGGCACGCTCGTACTAGGAAATATCGAGGGAAGCTATTCGCTGTCGCTTTATGACAACAATGATCTGGGAACCATATTTGCGGGAGTCAGATCGACGCCCGGCGCATACCTACAAGTTGGCGGAGAGCATCAATGGAAAATTGGAAGCATTGAAGGATTAACACTCAAAGCCAGCTCGGGAGTTGGCACTGGCGGAATAGGGGGAGTAACGGCAGGGGCCGCAGTTGCTGTAGGTCCCAAAACCGCAGGCGTGTCCGCAGGATTTGGTCTTGCCGGCAGAGGGCCAAAGAACTTCTCGTTGGGAGTCAACCCACCCAATATTGCAATTGGAGTCACAGTCAAGGTAAATTCATTTACCCCAACCGGCAGTCATATTAGGCAACAAGAGGAATAGATGTTGAGATGATAAATCCACTGATAATTGCATTCGTTGCAGGGGTCCCTGTAGTTTTTTATGTAGTTTGGGTGATATTTATTTTCAAATCCATTGGGCGAGATATTGCAATTGCGCAGGGCCGAGCCGATGAGCTTGACCAGCCCGGCAAGGAGGGATTTAATGGCTATGAAATGAATCTTTATCGTCAATTAAAAGGAGGGGCTTATCCGCTTGATATTCCCCCTGGCTTGGCCGCCCGTGCACGTGACGTAGGAAACCACCTAAAATGGAGTATGCGCATTGCTGCGTCATGGATTTTTGTGCTCCTTGTAATATATTGGGTGATTTCTTCATAGATATGCGTTCTCTGTGTCAATGCGTTAACTCATGACGCACAGAACGAGTGAAATGCCGCCTACGCATTGGAGTGACAGAAGAGGATTTCGCCGCTTTCGTACGCTGTTTTGACCTCCAGGCGAATCCAATGTGAATGATCTGACCGCGCTTCCCAGCGCTTTGATGATCCCAGCGCTCAGTTCAGCGCCGTACTGAACGCCCTCAACCTCGCCACCGCATTCACCGGCGTGGCGCCGAAGTAGCGCTTGAACTCCCGGCTGAACTGCCATTAAGTCTGAAGCGGTCAAAGTTCGACAGAAGCTGCATATCAAGCAGTACGTGGCTGAACTGGCGGTTTTGGTCGGACGGCCTGTTGTTGCCGACGACGATGTTAAGTTTTGAACAAACAAAGCTCCTTCAGGCCGACGCTAGTGATATCAGGCGGTTGCGTTGACGAATCCAAATGTGCTGCAGGAGAGACCTGAAAATGACAGAGGATGATCTGGCCGCTCTTGAACGACTGCCCGATGCAGCGCAACGTGGTCCGTGGGCATCTAATTTAGAAGGGCGGGACCATGAATCTGGCAACAGTTTCATCAAGACCGGCAATGGTACTTTGCGCGGGACTGATATCGAGCTCAGTGGTGCGACCGTGGCGGATCAGGACTTCATTGCAGCAGCTCGGCAAACGGTTCAGCAGTTGATTGATGAAATTCGAAAGCTACGGCGACGCATAGATGACACGTCGAAGCCCGAGTGCGATTAACCGTGAATCATTGAAGCAAGCATCCTGCGTTTGGATGCACACGAGCCATCCTTAGGACAATCCTCTAGTTGCTTTCGCACCTCGCGGTTCATCTCCGCCATGTGCTCGCGATAGAGTCACGCGCCGGCCATAAAACATCGAGGCCGCGCGGTGCCTGCGGCGTCGCGAATCGGGGAGGAACCACATGAGCATCACCACCTGGCGCGCCATCGGCGTGCCGAGGCGCCACTCGCGCGTCCGGAGCTCGGTCGCTTAGACCGGCGCAGCACTATGCATTCGGCAGCAGTCCCGGCCGGATTTCTTCGTTCCGTTCTTGTCTCAGCGTCTGTTCCGTCATGCGCCTGACCTCGATCAACTGGCGCGCGCTGACAGAACCCGCCGTGCTCAAGCAGCGTCTCTCGCATGCGCCGACCGCCGTGTGGGTTGCCATCGCGCTCGTGCCGCCGCTACTCGCTGGCGCGCTGCTGATCGTCGCGCGCCAGGCCGAGCACCTCTCGCTCGCGCATGAGCAGGCCACACGCACCGAGCTGGCCGCGTTGCGCGCCAAGGCCGCCACCGCGCCGGCCGCCGATGCGTCGCCGTTCGCCGCGCGCCTGCCGCTGACGCAGTCGTCCGCTCGCGCCGTCACGCATCTGCGCGAGGCGGCCGAATCGCAATCCGTGCTCGTCACCTCGATCTCCACCGCTCAACAAGCGCCAACCGCCACCACGCTCGGACGCATGAGCCTGGACGTCAACCTGCGCGGCAGCTACGCCGCGATCAAGACCGTCCTCGCCGAGCTGCTCACGCGCGATGCGCAGCAGGCAGTGCTGCAGCAGATCTCGTTGCGGCGTGCCGCCGGCGCCGCCCCGAATCCGGCGGGCGGCTTCGCGCCGATGAATGCCATGAATGGCATGAACGCGGCGCGCGCGATGACCGCGCCCGTCGGTGGTGACCTGGAAGCGCGCGTCGTCGCCACGTGGCTGAGTCGACCGCTGGCTGACTCCGCATCGGCGCGCCCGATCGGAGCAGTGCCCGCATCGATCGCCGCATCGCCGACGTCCGCGCCTGCTTCCAGCGCTGTCGCCGCTTCGGCAACAGCCAAGTCGCCTGCTCCGTCGGCGCCATCGGCCTCCGCGGCCACGCCCCGTCGCTGAAAGCGCATCGATGTTCAAGCGCACTTCGACCTCCGTTGCCGTAACCGCCAAGGGCCTGCGCCCCGGCTTGCGCTGGGCGCTGGGCCTGAGCGCCGTGGCCAGCGTCTGGGCCATGCTCGCCCCCGCCGATCCTCCAGTCGTCGCTGCCACTGCGCCCGCACCGCGGCCATCGACGCCCACCGCGGCGCGCACCGCCGCGCCGGGCCAATCGCTCGCGCTGGCCGCCATCCCCGCCCGCCTGCCCGAGCAACCCCTCGAGCCCGCCGACCGCGACCCGTTCTTGATCCCGCAGCCGCGGG
>NZ_DASVNZ010000317.1:0-10781 GCF_036486225.1 Roseateles sp.
AAACCATCGCGGCACCGGCCGCCAAGCCTGCTCTGCCGCAAGGCGCTGCACCGGCCGGCGCGCCCGACCTGGGCGAGCGTCCGGAACAGCGCGTGCCGATGAGCCGCCTGCGCGCCCGCATCGCCGAGCGCCTGCTGCAATCGCAGTCGACCAACGCCATCCTGACCACGTTCAACGAAGTGAACATGGCCCCGGTGATGGAGCTGCGCAAGAAGTTCCAGGACAGCTTCACCAAGGAACACGGCACGAAGCTGGGCTTCATGAGCTTCTTCGTGAAGGCCGCCGTGCACGCGCTGAAGAAGTACCCGGTGCTGAACGCCTCGGTCGACGGCAACGACATCGTCTACCACGGCTACTTCGACATCGGCATCGCCGTCGGCTCGCCGCGCGGCCTGGTCGTGCCCATCCTGCGCAACGCGGACCAGATGAGCTTCGCCGACATCGAGAAGAAGATCG
Source organism: Roseateles sp. (assembly GCF_036486225.1). Taxonomy (GTDB): domain Bacteria; phylum Pseudomonadota; class Gammaproteobacteria; order Burkholderiales; family Burkholderiaceae_C; genus Roseateles. Next base: position 457 of record NZ_DASVNZ010000317.1, read on the forward strand.
CCGAGTTCGGCAAGAAGGCCCAGGAAGGCAAGCTCGGCATCGAAGAGATGACCGGCGGCACCTTCTCGATCTCCAACGGCGGCACCTTCGGCTCGATGCTGTCGACCCCGATCATCAACCCGCCGCAGTCGGCCATCCTGGGCGTGCACGCGACCAAGGACCGCGCCGTCGTCGAGAACGGCCAGATCGTGATCCGTCCGATCAACTACCTGGCGATGTCCTACGACCACCGCATCATCGACGGCCGTGAAGCCGTGCTGGGCCTGGTCGCCATGAAGGACGCGCTGGAAGATCCGGCTCGCCTCCTCTTCGACATCTAAGCCAAGGACGATCACGACATGAGCAAGCAATTCGACGTCGTCGTCATCGGCGGCGGCCCCGGCGGCTACATCGCGGCGATCCGCGCGGCGCAGCTGGGCTTCAACACGGCCTGCATCGACGAGTGGAAGAACGACAAGGGCGGTCCCGCCCTCGGCGGCACCTGCACCAACGTCGGCTGTATCCCGTCCAAGGCCCTGCTGCAGTCCAGCGAGCACTTCGAGCACGCCGGCCACGGCTTCGCCGACCACGGCATCTCGATGAACGACCTGAAGATCGACATCGCCAAGATGGTCGGTCGCAAGGACGCCGTCGTGAAGCAGAACAACGACGGCGTGCAGTACCTGTTCAAGAAGAACAAGGTCACCTTCTTCCATGGCCGCGGCTCGTTCGTGGCGGCGAAGGACGGCGCGTACGAGCTGAAGGTCGCCGGCGCGGCTGAAGAGACCATCACGGCCAAGCACGTGATCGTCGCCACCGGCTCCAACGCCCGCCAGCTGCCGGGTGCCCCGTTCGACGAGACCAACATCCTGTCCAACGACGGCGCGCTGCGCATCCCGGCCGTGCCGAAGAAGCTGGGCGTGATCGGCTCCGGCGTCATCGGCCTGGAAATGGGCTCGGTGTGGCGCCGCCTGGGTTCCGAAGTGACGATCCTGGAAGCGCTGCCCGCCTTCCTGGGCGCCGCCGACGAGTCCGTCGCCAAGGAAGCCGCCAAGGTCTTCAAGAAGCAGGGCCTGAACATCGAACTGGGCGTGAAGATCACGGCGGTCGAGAACGGCAAGGACGGCGTCTCCGTGAAGTACACGGACGCCAAGGGCGGCGAGCAGACGCTGGCGGTGGACAAGCTGATCGTTTCGATCGGCCGGACCGCCAACACCATCGGCCTGAACCCCGAAGCCGTCGGCCTGAAGCTCGATGAGCGCGGTGCCGTCATCGTCGATGACGAGTGCAAGACCAACCTCCCGGGCGTCTGGGCCATCGGCGACGTCGTGCGCGGCCCGATGCTGGCGCACAAGGCCGAGGAAGAAGGCGTTGCCGTGGCCGAGCGCATCGCCGGCCAGCACGGTCACGTCAACTTCAACACCATCCCGTGGGTGATCTACACCAGCCCCGAGATCGCGTGGGTCGGCAAGACCGAGCAGCAACTGAAGGCGGACGGCGTGGCCTACAAGGCGGGCCAGTTCCCGTTCCTGGCCAACGGCCGCGCCCGCGCGCTGGGCGACACGACCGGCTTCGTCAAGTTCCTGGCCGACGCCAAGACCGACGAGATCCTGGGCGTGCACATCATCGGCCCGATGGCCTCGGAGCTGATCGCCGAGTCCGTGGTCGCGATGGAGTTCAAGGCCTCGGCCGAGGACATCGCCCGCATCTGCCACGCGCACCCGTCGCTGAGCGAAGCGACCAAGGAAGCGGCCCTGGCCATCGACAAGCGCACGCTGAACTTCTGAGCTCCGGCTCGAAGCGCATCGGATGCGTGAACAAGGGGCGGCGACGAGTCGCCCCTTTTTTCTTGTCCATTCCCGTTCCCGTGTTGAGATGAACGCCGCCCGCACGACCATCGCATGACCACCGTCACCGAGCTCTACCACCAGACCCTGGCCGAACGCGGCTACACCGCCGACGCGGCGCAGCTGCGCGCGGTCGCCTCGCTGCAGCGCTGCCAGGACGAATGGGCCGACTACAAGGCGCGGCGCTCCAACGCGGTGACCAAGTTCCTGGTGCGGCCGCCGCTGCCGCGCGGCGTGTACATGTTCGGCGGGGTGGGTCGCGGCAAGAGTTTCCTGATGGACTGCTTCTTCCAGGCCGTGCCGTTGACGCGCAAGACCCGGCTCCACTTCCACGAGTTCATGCGCGAGGTGCACCGCGAGCTGCAGGAGCTCAAGGGCATCCAGGATCCGCTGGATGAGCTCGGCAAGCGCATCGCGCGGCGCTTCCGGCTGATCTGCTTCGACGAGTTCCACGTCGCCGACGTCACCGACGCGATGATCCTGTACCGGCTGCTGGACGCGCTGTTCAAGAACCGCGTGTCCATCGTGACCACGTCCAACTTCCATCCCGACGGGCTCTACCCGAACGGGCTGCACCGCGACCGCATCCTGCCGGCCATCGAGCTGCTGAAGCAGAACCTCGAAGTCATCAACGTCGACAACGGCACCGACTACCGGCAGCGCTCGCTGGAGCATGTCGAGCTGTATCACACGCCGCTGAACGAGCAGACCGAGCAGGCGCTGACGACCGCCTTCGAGTCGCTCGCCGAGGCGCGCGACGAAGACCCGGTGCTGCACATCGAGCACCGCGAGATCCGCTCCCGCCGCCGCGCCGGCGGGGTGGTGTGGTTCGACTTCGCCGAGCTGTGCGGCGGACCGCGCTCTCAGAACGACTACCTCGAGCTGGCGACGCAGTTCCACACGATCATCCTGTCCAACGTGCCGGCGATGCCGCCGCGCCTGGCCAGCGAGGCGCGCCGCTTCACGCTGCTCGTGGACGTGCTGTACGACCGGCGCGTGAAGCTGATCATCTCCGCGGCCGTGCCGGCGGAGCAGCTGTACACCGAGGGCCCGCTGGCGCACGAGTTCCCGCGCACCGTGTCGCGGCTGCAGGAGATGCAGTCGAAGGAATACCTCGAACTGGAACGTCGCGACGTCGACACGCGGCTGACCTGAGGGAGCTTCCCTCCGATTGGGGTGTAGGGAAGTCACGGGCCGGCGTGTCACTGGAACGGGTGTCGCCGGATGCGATGATCACGGCCATGACTTCCCGCTCCGTCCTTGTTCTCCTGCCGCTGGCACTGTCGGGCGCGGCCGTCTCGACAGCCGTCTGCGCGGCGGAGATGACCCGTGCCGAGATCGGCGCCGCCCGTGCCCGCATCGAACAGACCTACCAGGCCAAGGTGCGCGAGTGCAACCAGCGTTTCGTCGTCACCGGCTGCCTGGAGGACGCCCGGGAGGAGCGCGTGCGCCAGCTGCGGCCGCTGGATCACGCGGAACACCAGGTCAATGCCGAGGAGCGCCAGCGCCGCGGCGCCGCCGCGCGCGAGCGCGTCCAGCAGAACGAGCGCGAGGCAGCCAAGGACGAGGCCCGGCGCAAGACGGAATCGGTGCGCGAGGCCACCCAGCCCGCGTCTGCGCCGGTGGTGCCCGGCGCACGGACACCACGCGCGAATCCCGAGCTGCATCAGCGTCGCGAGGCGAAGCTGGATGCCGAGGCGAAGGCCGATGCCGCCCTGCGTCGCGAGGCTGCCGCCGAGCGCCGTCAGAAGGCGCTGGACCGCCAGCGCAAGGCCGGCGAACAGCAGGTGCGGTCGGCGGAGAAGGCGGCTTCGGCCGCGTCCGCGCCCGTGGGCAAGAACCCCAAGCCGCCCGCGGCCCATCTGCCGACGCCGTCGGCGTCCGACATCCGCGCGCTGCCCAGACCTTGATTATTCGAGCGGATCCACCCGCACGATCGCCAGCGACAGGTTGTCGCCGGTGCCCTTGGCGCGCTGGCGCGCCTTGTTGACCAGCAGCTCGGCGCCGTCGCGCGGCGGCAGGCTGTGCATCACCGTGCCGAGCTCGGCCGGCGAGAAATAGTGCCACAGGCCGTCGCTGCAGCACATCAGCGTGTCGCCGTGCTCCAGGTGCTCGATGAAGGACTCGACCGGCGTCGGCTCCTGCACCGTGCCCAGGCAGGCGGTCAGCAGGTTGGACTGCGGATGGACCAGCGCCTCGTCCTCGGTGATCTGGCCCTCGTCGACCAGGCGCTGCACATAGGACTGGTCCAGCGAGCGCGTCACCATGTTGGGACCGCGGAAGTGGTAGATGCGGGAGTCGCCGGTGTGGATCCAGTAGCAGCGGCGGTCGGACGTCAGCAGATAGGCCGCGAGCGTGCTGTGCGGTTCCTCCTCGGCCGAGATCGCCGTCAGGCGGATCATCAGGTGGGATTCCGAGACGATCTGGCGCAGCAGGTCGGATTCGTCTTCCTCGCCGGGGACGAAGCGTTCGAACAGCTGCTGGGCGGTGAGGATGACCTGGTCGGCGGCCTTGCGGCCGCCGCTCTTGCCGCCCATGCCGTCGGCGACGATGCCGAGGACGCAGCCGCTCTGTCTGGGATGGGCGATGACCTGGACCTGATCCTGCTGGTACAGACGATCGCCGCGATGGATGCCGGTGGCGGCGCTGAGGCGATAGCCTGGGATGTTGCGACTCATCCCAAAACTATAATCGTGCGGCTCGGCTTCCCGGTCGGGTGGTTCCCCGTTTATGGATGAACAACTTCACTCTCCCGCGCGCCGTCTGATCGAACTTCGCATCGCCCATGCGGAGTTGGACGGCCGTATCGACGCCTTGATGGGCGTCCTGCGTGCCGACACCGTCGTGGACATCAGTCCGGTCACGGCGGTCATCGCGGTCACGGCCGCCCCGACGACCGGTGGCGGGTTGGTCGCGCCGCCCGTGGACGAGCTGACGCTGCGCCGGCTGAAGAAGCAACGCCTGGCACTGCGCGACGAGATCGCGCGGCTCGAACGGGCCAGCGATCCTGATGAGCCGGCCTGAACGTCACGATCCCGCCATCAACGACTCGAGCGACCACTCCACCGAGGATTCGACCGACTACCTGATGGCTGAGGCCCCGTGGGGCGCGGCCGAGGTCTCGCCGGCGCTGGCGGCCTCGCGCGCCCGCGCGGCGGCCGAGGAATTGCGCCCGGGCGAGCTCGAACAGTCGGTGATCGCCGCGTTCGACACGGGCGGCCCGCTGTCACGACATGGCCCCGGCTACGCTCCGCGCGAGCCCCAGCAGCGCATGGCGCTGGCCGTCGCGCAGGCGATCGCCGGCCGTGACACGCTGGTCGTCGAAGCCGGCACCGGCGTCGGCAAGACCTTCGCGTATCTGGTGCCGGCGCTGCTCAGCGGCGGTCGCACGCTGATCAGCACCGCGACGAAGAGCTTGCAGGATCAGCTCTTCATGCGCGACCTGCCGCGCTTGCTGGACACCTTCGCGCTGCCGCTGCGCGCCGCGCTGCTGAAGGGGCGGGGGAGTTACCTCTGCTTGCATCGGCTGCAGCAGGCGCGCCACAGTGCGGAGCTGCCGGATCGGCGTGCGGTCGCGCAGCTCGCGCGCATCGAGCGCTGGGCGATGACGACCCATACCGGCGACTTCGCCGAGATCGACGGCATGGACGAGCGTTCGCCGGTGATCCCCATCGTCAGCTCCACGCGCGACAACTGCCTGGGCACCGACTGCCCGTCCTACCGCGATTGCCACGTCGTCAAGGCGCGGCGCGAGGCGATGGAGGCGGACCTCGTCGTGGTGAACCATCACCTGTTCTTTGCCGACCTGGTGCTGCGCGACAGCGGCGTCGCGGAACTGCTGCCCAGCGTCGAAGTCGCGATCTTCGACGAGGCCCATCAACTGCCCGAGGCGGGGCTGAACTTCCTCGGTCGCCTGCTGGGCAGCGCGCAGTTGTTCGACTTCGGGCGCGACATGCTGGCGCAGGGCTTGGCGCATGCGCGCGGGTTGCAGGAGTGGCAGGCGATCTCCGGCGGCGTCGAGCGCGCAGCACGTGCCCTGCGACTGGCCTGCGCCGGCGGACGTGAGCTGCGCGGCGTGCTCAAGCTGCGCTGGAGCGAATGTTCGGGCCGCGCCGATTTCGAGGAAGCGCTGATGCAGGTCACGCAGGCGATCGAGCTCAGCGTGGACGCCCTGGCGACGGTGATGGAAGTCGGCCCGGACCTCGTGCGGCTGCACGAGCGCGCGGTCGAGCTCTACAAGACGGCGCAGCTGTTCGCGCGTCCGCCGGATCCCGGTGCGGTGCGCTGGGTCGACGTCGGCACGCACCAGGTCCGCTTGATGGAGTCGCCGCTGGACATCCGCGAAGCGATGCAGGAAGCGCTCGCCAGCACGCCCAAGGCCTGGGTGTTCACCTCGGCGACGCTGGGCGAGGATGACGCGCTGACCTGGTTCACCGAACCCGCCGGACTCGGTCAGGCGCGCACGCTGCGCGTCGGCAGCCCGTTCGACTACGCGTCGCACGCGCGGCTCTATGTGCCCAAGCATTTCCCCAAGCCCTCCGAGCCCGACCACGGGGAATCGGTGGGCTGGCTGGGCGCGCGCCTGGCGGCGCGGCTCGGCGGACGCACCTTCATCCTGACGACGACGCTGCGGCAACTGCAGACCGTCGCGGACGTGCTGCGCCAGCGTTTCGAGGAGGGCGGTCACCGCATCGAGGTGCTGGTCCAGGGCACGATGCCGAAGCGGCAACTGCTGCAGCAGTTCGTCGACCAGCCGGCGTCGGTGCTGGTCGGCTCGGCGAGTTTCTGGGAAGGCATCGACGTGCCCGGCGACGCGCTGCAGTGCGTGCTGATCGACAAGCTGCCGTTCCCGCCACCGAACGATCCGCTGGTCGAGGCGCGCGTGGCGAGGCTGGAGTCCGAGGGGCGCAACCCGTTCATGGAGTACTTCGTCGCTGAAGCGGCGATCTCGCTGAAGCAGGGCGCGGGACGGCTCATCCGGACCGAGACGGATCGTGGCCTGCTGGTCGTCTGCGATCCGCGTCTGGCGGGCTCGCACTACGGCAAGCGCCTGCGCGAAGCGCTGCCGCCGATGACGCAGGTGCCGGACGAGACGACGGCGCAGGCGTGGCTCGCCGAACTCAAGGCGTCGCACGACGAGTGAGTCCGGCGCGTTCGACGCGCTACGTCCGGAAACGAAGAAGCCCGCTCAAGAGCGGGCTTCGTTCATTCTGAGGCGGCGCGGTGGCTTACCAGATCTGCCACCAGGCGCGATCTTTCGGTTTGGCCTTGCCCGTCGTGAGGTACGAGCTGTCCGGGAAGCTCGACTGCAGCACGCGGCGGCTGTCGTCGCGCAGCTGTTCCAGGCCGAGCTTGTCATAGCTCTGCACCATCAGGAACAGCGCCTCTTCCAGTGCCGGGGCGTTCTGGAACTCCATCAGCGCGGCCTGGCCACGGTTCGCCGACGCCAGGAAGGCACCGCGGTTGTAGTAGTAGCGCGCCACATGCACCTCGTAGGCCGCGAGGCTGTTGGTGATGTAGTCGACACGGATGCGGGCGTCCTCGGAGTACTTCGATTCCGGGAACTGCTCGACCAGCTGCTTGAACGCCTGCATCGAATCGCGCGCGGCCTGCTGGTCGCGTTCGCTGATGTCCTGGCGGGCGATGCGGCCGAACAGGCCGAGGTCGTCGTTGAAGTTGACCAGGCCCTTCATGTACAGCGCGTAGTCCAGCGCCGGGCTCGACGGGTTGAGCTTGATGAAGCGGTCCAGCACCGTCACGGCCTGCACGCGCTCGCCGCTCTTGTAGTTCGCCCAGGCCAGATCGAGCTGCGCCTGCTGGCCCAGCGTCGTGCCCGCGGCGCGGCCTTCGATGCGTTCCAGCGTCTTGATCGCCCGGTCGTAGGAGCCGGAGAGCATGTCCTCCTTGGCCTCTGCGTACAATTTCTCCAGGTTGGCCTGGGAATTCGGGTCCTCCTTGGGGGGCGAGGAACAGGCGGCCAGCCCCAGCACGGCGGCAGCCGCGGCGGTCATCGCCACGCTGCGCCACGCGGCGCGCCAGGAGCCGGACACTTCAGAAGAATCCGCGGTCCGGCGGCGCAACACCCGAGTCTCGATCATGGTCCACAGGGCGCGCGCCACGGCGGCCCTCATCTGAAATTGGAGCGGCGATTATATGGTTCAGGTCGGTCACGACCCGGCGGCGCAGGACGGGCTTTACCCGGGTGAGAAACCGGACGGGTCGCTGGTGCCGGTTGCCCTCCCCGAAAGCCTCGAGGACGCCCAGGACACCCAGGACGTCGGTGCCGACGTCCCCGAACGCCGCAGCGCCGAGGCCGGTCGCGACGAGATCGCGCTGCGCCTGGACAAATGGCTGGTGCAACTCGCGCCGGAGTTCTCGCGCAGCCACCTGCAGACGCTCATTGAGCGCGGCTGCGTCACGCTCGACGGGCAGCGCGTCACCCACGCGTCGCGCAAGCCCCGGCTCGGGCAGACGCTGGTCGTCGACCTGGTCCCGACCGAGGAGGCGCTGGCCTTCCGCGCGGAGCCGCTCGACCTTGACATCGTCTTCGAGGACGAGCATCTGCTGGCAGTGAACAAGCCGGCCGGTCTGGTCGTCCATCCGGCGGCGGGCAACTGGTCCGGCACCTTGATGAACGGGGTGCTGGCCCACCATGCCAAGGCGGCGACGCTGCCGCGCGCGGGCATCGTGCACCGGCTGGACAAGGACACCTCGGGGCTGATGGTCGTCGGCAAGACGCTGCCGGCGGTCACCGCGCTGGTGCGGATGATCGCGGCGCGCGAGGTGCATCGCGAGTACCTCGCGCTGGTGCACGGCCGCACGCCCGACGAGTGGATCGTCGAGGCCCCGATCGGCCGCGATCCGCAGTCGCGCACGCGGATGGCCGTGATCGGCGGCGGCAAGCCGGCGCGCACCGACTTCTTCAAGCTGGCCGAGGGCGAGTGGCAGGACGCGCGCGGCCTGAGCCGGACGGTCTCCGCGCTGCACTGCGTGCTCCATTCAGGTCGAACGCACCAGATCCGCGTCCACGCCGCGCATCGCGGGCATGCGCTGGTGTCTGACGCGCTCTACGGCGGCGCTGAGGCGCTGGGCGTGGCGCGCCAGGCGCTGCATGCGGCGCGGCTCAGCTTTGCGCATCCGATCACCGGCGATGCGATGCGCTTCGAAGCCTCGCTGCCAGGCGACCTGGCGTCGGGTTGGCGCGTCGCGGGTTTGCCCGATCCGGCGTTCTGAGAGGAGTGCGCGCGCTCGCGCTACAATGCGTGCCATTACTTGCGCTGACACCCACGTGAAGAACGTGCGCAAGGCGGCGACGGGCTGGCAGTTGACCCCGTTCGCAGCGCAGGCCGCGCACTGATGCGGCACCCACTGACCGGCCGGATCCACCCACTGAGCGGCGGCCGTTGGAGCACAGAGCTCCCAAGCAAGCAGATCGAACCCGTCCGGCGCGGCCCGTTGCCGCTGTCGGCGCCCAAGATGGCGACACACACCGATTTGACCGGTCCCGAGGCCGGCATCATGAATTGAGCCCATGCTGAGCGCATGCTGATCCGATGCTGATCCGATGAATACGCAGGAGGCAAAGCGTGTCCTGGAGACGGCGCTGCTCTGTGCGCAGGCGCCGCTGACGCTGCGTGACATGCGCTCGCTGTTCGCGGACGAGCTCAACGGCGACAGCGTGCGGTCGCTGCTCGACGAGCTGCTGCGCGAATGGGAAGGGCGGGGCGTCGAACTGGTGGCCTTGTCCTCCGGCTGGCGCTTCCAGAGCCGGCCCGAGATGCGCGAGCACCTGGACCGCCTGCATCCGGAGAAGCCGCCGAAGTATTCCCGGGCGGTGCTGGAGACGCTGGCGATCATCGCCTACCGTCAACCGGTGACCCGGGGCGACATCGAGGACATCCGCGGCGTGGTGGTGGCGACGCCCATCATCAAGCAGCTCGAGGACCGCGACTGGATCGAGGTCATCGGGCATCGCGAGGCGCCGGGGCGGCCGGCGCTGTATGCGACGACGAAGCATTTCCTGGACGACCTGGGGCTGCATTCGCTGGAGCAGCTGCCGGCCTTGATCCAGGGCGGCGACCCGACGCCGATCGCCGGGGCGCTGCAGGCCTCGCTGCTCGAGGAGCCGCCCGGCGATGTGGTGGTCGAGATCGAGCCGGCTGAGCCCGCGGAAGCCGCAGAAGCTTCGGAGGCTGCGGAAACCGTCGAGGCGGCAGAAGCTGCTGACGCGGCGGGAGTCCCGGAGACGGCAGAGACTGCCGAGGCTGCTGAAACGAACCCGGCGACGCCCGAACCTTCGGACGCCGCCACTGAAGACGAATCCAAGCCGGTCGCCACGCGCGAACCGGGTGAAGAACCACAGGCTGGGGCTGTCAACCCCGAGCCCACTTGAGCGCCCCGGGAAGGGGCCGTGTCCACCGCTGACAAGGTGCAAGCCGACACATGAATTCCAACGATATCGACGATTCCAAGCCCGAGACGCTGACGACCGACCCGGCC
>NZ_DASVNZ010000332.1:0-5268 GCF_036486225.1 Roseateles sp.
GCTCACGGAACCGCCCTTCGACGGCCGCGCGGACCTGCCGCAGCTGTGCGAGGAAGCGGGGCTGCCGGACTCGGAATTGCTGCCGGTGGCGCACGCGCTGGCGTTGCTGGGGCTGGCGCAGCTCGACAGCGGCGACCTGCAGCTGACGCCGCTGGGACGGCGCTACGTCGAGGGCACGCACGGGTTGCGGCGCGATCTCTTCGGCCAGCAGCTGATGGCCCACGTGCCGCTGATCGCGCACATCCGGCACAGCCTGGAGCAGGAGCCGAGCGGGGAGATGCCGGACAAGCCGGTGCTCAGGCTGCTGAGCGAGCACCTCGACGACACGGAAGCCGATGCGGTGCTGCAGACCGCCGTGACCTGGGCGCGGCATGGCGAGGTGTTCGAGTACGACTACAACACCGGCGCGCTGCGGCTGCCGACCGGGGATGAGGAAGCAGCGACGCGCTGAAAAGGGCTTCAGCACTGCCACCGCCGCTGGCCCTCACCCCAGCCCTCTCCCGCAAGCGGGAGAGGGGGTAAGAAGGTGACCGAGCGTTGTGGGTAGAGTCGGGCATCGCGTCTTCGAGTCCAGCGCCGATGAAACGCCTTGCCCGCAACCGGTTGAAGTCTTTCAGCGTCGATCGTCTGTTGCGCCATGCGCTGCGGCATTGGCACGCGCAGGAAGGGTGGCGTGCGGTCGAGGTGCTGCAGCGGCGAGGATCTCCCGCGCTGCTGGCCCGCATCGAGACGCTGAGCGATAGCCCGCGCGTCCGCCGGCGCGCGGTCGGGATGTCGATCGCCGCGCAATTGATGCGACGGGAGCAAGGCCGCGACGTCCTCTTCGCCGAGCAGCAGACGCAGCAGCTCCTGCTGCGAGGTCTGTCCGATCCGCATCACGACGTGGTCCGCGCCGCGGTCGCCGGACTCGGGCAACGGCCGCATGGCGCGAGCGTCCAGGGACTGCTCCGTTTGTCGACGCATGCGGACAGCAAGATGCGATGGCAGGTCGCGGTGGCGCTCGGCTCCTACGAAGAGCCGGAGGCGATCGAGGGCCTGATCCGTCTCGCGACGGACACGTCCGCCGAGGTGCGCGACTGGGCCACCTTCGGCCTCGGCACGCTGCGCGACGACGACACCCCGGAGATCCGCGAAGCGCTGCGGGCGAACCTGCAGGACCGCGACGAGGATGTCCGCGGGGAGGCGCTGGTGGGGCTCGCGCGACGCGGAGATCACGACATCGTCGATGTCCTGATCACGCAGCTCACGCCGGAGTGCCACCTGTATGAGCTGGACGCGGCCGAGGCGCTCGCCGATCCTCGCCTGGTCGAACCCCTGCAGGCGCTTTCCCGATCCGCGCCGCCGTCGTGGACGGCGATCTGGCAGACCCACCTGGATGAGGCGTTGGCGGCCTGCTCGAATCAATCCGTGCCGGTGGGCACCGAGCGCAGCAGCGCTTCCTGAACGTCCGCAGCCGCAGTTCTCGGCGGTTCGTCCTTCGAGATCTTTGCGAGGTTCGCGCCTTCGTACGGCTCGTGGATCGGGCCGAGGACGAAGCGGGCCTGGAGCTCGCGCAGCATTACGTTTGGCTCGATGCAGTGCACGCCGAAAGCCGTGCACACATCCGGGATCTTGATCTTGAAATGCTTCTTCGATTCGGCAGCGGGCTTCTCCCAGGTCACGACCGCGTGCCCGTGCGCGAGGGCATGAGCGATCAGGTACATGTCCGCGGAATCCACGAACTGGAGGATCACGTGATCGAGCAGGGACTGCCTGTCAATCCATGCCACGATCTCGTCGGCCTTCGCCTCGACGAGCGCATCTCCCGAGAGAAAGAAGCCGGGCGATTGCGCATTCACCCAAGGGCGGATGACGTCATCGAGAAGCTCGTCCCGCACCTGGGTGATGCTGAAGACCTGACCATCCGCATGACTGACGGTCAGCCATCGCCAGAAGGCCGGGCAGAAGTCCATTCCGTAGTGGACATTCTTCGCTTCAAGAAGCGCGTTGGCGTCGAGCAGGTAGGCCATGTCAGTTCGTGCCTTCCAGAGAGCGGCCGATGGCCATGAACATGTCGCTATCGGGGATGTCCAGCAGCCGGAAGGCATCAGTGAAGCGGGTCTTGCTGCTCATGGTGTGGTCCACCACCGCTCGCGAGAACCGCCGGCTGGCACGCGTGGTGGCTAGCATGCAGGCATCCGCCTGGGGCGAATCGTCCAGGACCAGCGCACGCTCGTGAGCAAGACAGGTCAGCGGGTCAATGGCTGCGCTGGCCACCTCATCGCACCAACGTGCCACGGGGCACGGTGAAGCGGCGCCGGAGGACTTGCCGCTCACCCCCGAAATCCCCAGCCAAAGCAGCGCCATGTGCCGTACCAGACAACGGAGGCGATCCTGCATGTCCAGCGTGCCGTTGATGAAGATGACCGGCGCCAAATCGTCAACCAGCGTGATGCCCAGGAAGTCGATGTCCAGCTCAGCGGCCAAGTGCGCAGGGATATCGCGAGAGACAGGCTCGTCCACCATCACGAGGATCCCTACCGATTCCGCCATCTCGACGATGGCGTCGAAGAGGTCGCCTCGCGCAACAGGACCGCGGAAAGCACGCGACGAACGCGCCAGGACAAACCGAATGATTCGTGCCGCTCCGGCAACATTGCCGCCAGCGGTTCCGCCGCCCACGAAAGCAATCGGATCCGCGCCATCTTCGAGGAGATAGTCCCGGTACCACTCCTGTCGGCGTTCGCAACGGCGCAGCGTGGCCGCGAGATTCCGTCCGTAGCGACCGCGGAAGTTCGCGCGTGCCGGTTCAAACATCATGGGCTGCGGAGCACCGATGGATTCCTGGGCCGTCCGCAGCAAGGGGCCCGTCTCTTGAATGTGTTGCATGGGCTCATTGCACTGCGCCTCGCCCGGCAACGCGATCCTCAATTCGTTGGTAGATGCGTGCGCAACACCAACGGCAGATGAAGGTCAGTAAGCCTCCATCGGTGCCTGATCTGAGCGATCTCCGATCCCTGGAATCGGTCGGTCACGACGGCCATCGGCGCGTTCGCCGCAGACACTGTTGATCGCCATCAGGCGACCGCGCGCGATCCGCCCCTACGCAAATCTGTAGCCGGCATTCGCTGCACGCACAATGGATGTCTTCTCCGACTCCCGACGTCGCGCCCCATGCTCCCCCGCATCAGCGAAGAGATCACCTTCCGCAAGCTCGAGATCCTGATCACGTTCCTGGAGAGCGGCAGCCTCGCGCGCGCCGCGGAGCGCCTGGGCACCAGCGCCGTCAGCGTGCACCGCGCGTTGCATTCGCTCGAGGCCGGCACGCGCTGCGCGCTGTTCCGGCTCGAAGGCCGCAACCTGCAGCCCACCGACGCCGCCCACGCGCTCGCCGACGTCGCCCGCGAGATCCTCCAGCGCATGGACGAAGGCATCAGCGCCACCCGCGCCATCGCCGGCTACGGCGCCGAACGCATCCGCATCGGTTCGCTCTACTCGCTGACCAGCGGCACCGTGCCGTCGATGATCATGGCGCTCAAGGCGCGCAAGCCCGACGTGCAGGCCGAGCTCATCCTCGGCTCCAACTCCGACCTCACCCAGCGCCTGCGCGACGGCACCATCGACGCCGCCGTCATGGGCCTGCCCGAAGCCGCCCCGGAGCTGGAGACCCACGACCTCTTCGTGGACGACGTCTTCTTCGCCGCGCCCGCCCAGTCGCCCTACGCCGCGCTCACCAGCATCGACCTGCGCGACTGCGCCGAGGAACGCTTCGTCAGCCTGCAGGAAGGCTTCGTCACCTACAGCCGCTTCGTCGACGCCTTCCGCATCGCCGGCTTCGAGCCGCAGATCGTGATGAAGACCAATGACATCTTCTCGCTGATGAACCTGGTCGGCGGCGGCATCGGCTGCACCCTGCTGCCCGGGCGCATCCGCGGCGTGCTGCCGCCCAGCGTGCGGCTCATCCCGCTCCAGGAACGCTACGCCGTGCGCCAGACCATCGCGCTGTGTTTCCTGCGCACCCGGGAACGCGATCCCAACCTGCTCGCGCTGCTCGCGGCCAGCCGCACGCTGAAACTCGGCGGTCACTGAACCGGTCACTTGAACGTCCGGTCGGCGCCGGTGCGGGTATCCCCTCGTCAACCGTTCCGCTGCCCGTAATCGTCCCGCGCGCCGGTTGATTGATCGGGAGGCCGCCCGCCCGTAACTTCCGTCTCCATGGACCGCATCCCCATGGACACCAAGGCCCGCGACCGCGCCGCCCGGCTCGCCGCGGCCCGCGAGGCGCTCGGCACGCGACTGGCCGCACGACACGTCGAGACCGACGCGATCGTCGACCTGCTCCACGCCGTGCTCAAGCCCGGCGACCGCGTCTGCCTCGAGGGCAACAACCAGAAGCAGGCCGACTTCCTGGCCAAGGCGCTGGTGCGGCTCGACCCCGGACGCGTCCACGACCTGCACATGGTCCAGTCCGTGCTCGCGCTGCCGGAGCACCTGGACGTCTTCGAGCGCGGCATCGCCGGCCTCCTCGACTTCAGCTTCTCCGGGCCGCAGGGCGCGCGACTCGCCAAGCTGCTGTCGGCCGGGCGCCTGAAGATCGGCGCGATCCACACCTACCTGGAGCTGTTTGCCCGCTACTTCGTCGACCTGACGCCCAAGGTCTCGCTGATCGCCGCGCAGGCCGCCGATTCGCACGGCAACCTCTACACCGGCCCCAACACCGAGGACACGCCCGCCATCGTCGAGGCGACGGCCTTCTCCGGCGGCATCGTCATCGCGCAGGTCAATGAGCTGCTGCCCGAAGGCAGCGCCCTGGCCCGAGTCGACGTGCCCGCCGACTGGGTCGACTTCGTCGTGCGCGCGCCGACGCTCAACGTCATCGAGCCGCTGTTCACCCGCGACCCCGCGCAGATCAGCGAGATCCAGGTGCTGATGGCGATGATGGCCATCAAGGGCATCTACGCCGAGTACGGCGTGCAGCGCCTCAACCACGGCATCGGCTTCGACACCGCCGCGATCGAGCTGCTGCTGCCGACCTACGGCGAGTCGCTCGGCCTCAAAGGCAAGATCTGCCGCCACTGGGCGCTGAACCCGCATCCGGCGCTGATCCCGGCGATCGAGGCGGGCTGGGTCGAGTCCATCCATTCGTTCGGCTCCGAACTCGGCATGGAGGACTACATCCGCGCCCGCTCCGACGTCTTCTTCACCGGCCCCGACGGCAGCCTGCGCAGCAACCGCGCGTTCAGCCAGGCGGCGGGGCACTACGCCTGCGACCTGTTCATCGGCTCGACG
>NZ_DASVNZ010000334.1:0-8654 GCF_036486225.1 Roseateles sp.
AAAATTTCGCCGCGTGCGTCGGCGGTGACCTTCTGGGTCAGGTCACCGCTCGCGATCGCGGTCGCCACCTTCGACACGTCGCGGAGCTGGTCGGTCAGGTTGCCGGCCATGAAGTTCACCGACTCGGTCAGGTCCTTCCAGGTCCCGGCCACGCCCTGCACGTCGGCCTGGCCGCCGAGCTTGCCTTCGGTGCCGACCTCGCGCGCCACACGGGTCACTTCCGCGGCGAAGGAGCGCAACTGGTCCACCATCGTGTTGACGGTGTTCTTGAGCTCCAGGATCTCGCCCTTCACGTCGACGGTGATCTTCTTGGACAGGTCGCCCGCGGCCACGGCCTTGGTCACGTCGGCGATGTTGCGCACCTGCGAGGTCAGGTTGCCGGCCATGGAGTTCACCGAGTCCGTCAGGTCCTTCCAGGTGCCCGACACGCCTTCCACGCGGGCCTGTCCGCCGAGCGAGCCTTCGGTGCCGACCTCGTGCGCCACGCGGGTCACTTCCGACGCGAACGAGCGCAGCTGATCCACCATCGTGTTGATGGTGTTCTTCAACGTCAGGAACTCGCCCTTGACGTCGACCTCGATCTTCTTGGAGAGGTCGCCCTGCGCGACGGCGGTGGTCACGTCGGCGATGTTGCGGACCTGGTCGGTCAGGTTGCCGGCCATCGAGTTGACCGAGTCGGTCAGGTCCTTCCAGGTCCCGGCGACGCCCTTGACCTCGGCCTGGCCGCCGAGCTTGCCCTCGGTGCCGACCTCGCGCGCGACGCGGGTCACCTCGGCGGAGAAGTCGCCGAGCTGTTCCACCATCCGGTTGATGGTCTTGGCGGTGTGGAGGAACTCACCCTGCAGCGGCCGGCTGTCGACCTCCAGGGCCATGGACTTGGTGAGGTCGCCCTCGGCGACCGCGCCGATCACGCGGGCGGCTTCGCTGGTGGGGTGGACGAGGTCGTCGATGAGCGCGTTGATGCAGTCGATCTGCTGGCCCCAGAAGCCGCGCAGCTCGGGCAGGGTGGCGCGCTGCTTGAGCCGGCCTTCGCGGCCGACGACCTGGCGCAGCCGGGAGAGCTCCGCGGCCATCGAGGCGTTCTGCTCGACCACCTCGTTGAACGCATCGGCGAGCTTGCCGGCGACGCCGGTCCAGTGGAACGGGAGCCGCACGTCCGGATCGCCGCGGCGCAGCGCGTGCAGCGCCATCAGCATCGCATTCAGGTGCTCGGCCGGGACCACGGCCACGGCTTCTTCCAAGACGCTCATTCAGGACTCCCGACGGCCGTCTGATCGCGGCTCAACCGAGGGACTTTAGCCGTCCGACAACGCTGGCGGGACCTGGGTTTAGGAGGGCCGGGCCGGGCACGCAGCTTGCCGATATGGGGTGTCGACGGACGGCGGATGCCGCCCGCGCTTTGTCGTGCGCGGACTGCTGTTGCGTCGTGTTGCATTCAGGGAGAAGACTTCGATGTCCGACACATCGGCTCACACACCACCGCACGCGCTGAGGGTCCTCGTGATCGACGACGATCCGGAAGGCGCGCGCAGCCTCAGCGAGCTGTTCCGCTGCTACGGCTGCGCGACCTCGGTCGCCTACAGCGGCCGGGTGGGTCTGCGCCTGCTGAAGCTGTTCAAGCCGGAACTGGTGTTCGTCGACTTCGACATGCCGGACATGAACGGCCTGGAAGTCGTGTCCGAGGCCAAGCTGATCGATGCCGAAGCGGGGCGCCACACGATGTATGTGTGCCTGACGGGCGGCGGTCCGGAGATCACCGACGAGTCGGCCGGCGCGGCGGGCTTCAACCGGTTGCTCTACAAGCCGCTGAACGTGACGGACCTGCTGGCGGTATTGCTGGCGGCAAGACCGGGCAATTTCTCGGCGGGCAGCAACGCGCCGGCGATCCGGCCCGCGCGCCCTGCGTACGGGAATCGCACGACCAAGCACTGAGTGTGGCGGCGCCGCAATGGCGCCGGGGACCTGTCATGGGCCATGCGGGTGCCATGCAGGTGCCATGCAGGCCCGGATGAGCCATGGCAGGTAATTGCTTGCCAAAAGCAAGTAAATGACGGACCATGCGGCCATGTCCGATCCTGACCGCATCGAAGCCGTCCGCCGCTTCAACCGCTTCTACACGCGCCGCATCGGCGTACTCAACGAGGGCCTGCTCGATTCCCCGTTCAGCCTGACCGAGGGGCGCATCCTGTTCGAGCTCGCGCACCTCGAGAACGGGGAGGGCCTCACCGCCACCGACCTGGGGCGCCTGCTCGACCTCGACGGCGGTTATCTGAGCCGCCTGCTGCGCGACCTGAAGGAGCGCGACCTCGTGCGGTCGACGCGCAGCGCGGTCGACGCGCGCCAGTCGCTGCTGCAGCTGAGCCCGGTCGGGCGCAAGGCGTTCAAGCCGCTGGAGAAGCGCTCGCAGGAGCAGGTCGGGGCCTTGCTCGGTCAGCTCGGCGAGGCGCAGCAGACCGAACTGCTGCAGGCCTTCCGCCGCGTGCAGGGCTTGCTGGAATCGCCCGACGACAAGCCGGCGAAGCAGGGCTTCATCCTGCGGCCGCACCGGCCCGGCGACATGGGGTGGATCGTGTCGCGGCACGGTGCGCTGTATGCGCGCGAGTACCAGTTCGACGTGCGCTTCGAGGCGCTGGTGGCGCGCATCGCCGCCGATTTCATCGAGCACTTCGACGCCCGGCGCGAAGCCTGCTGGATCGCGGAGCGTGACGGCGTCAACATCGGCAGCGTCGCGCTGGTGCAGGCACGCGACGAGACGACGAATGAGCCCATCGACGGCACCGCACAACTGCGGCTGCTGCTCGTGGAGCCGGCGGCGCGCGGGCTCGGGCTGGGCGACCGGCTCGTGGCCGAATGCCACCGCTTTGCGCGCGAGGCGGGCTACCAGCGCGTGCGTCTGTGGACCAACAGCCAGCTCGATGCCGCGAAGCACATCTATCGCAAGGCGGGGTATCGGTTGACGGGCACAGAAGCCTTCCGGGGATTCGGGTTGGACCTTGTCGGCGAAACTTGGGAACTTGATCTCCAGACGGCTGGCTGACCACGCCGTCGTCGGTGTTGTTCCCGACACCCTTTGCCAACTTCCCGACCCATGAATCTCGACCTGTACCTCGACTGCAGCGGCCTGCGCGGCGACCTCGCCGACGCCGCGTCTTCCCCATCGTTCGCGGAGGCCGTGCGCAGGCATCAAGCAGCGCTGCAAGCTCTGCTGACGCCGCAAGCGCTGGACGCCACGCCGGTGAGCTGGAGCTTCCGCGTGCCCGAACTCGGCGAAGGCGGCGCCTGCTCGCTGTTCGGCCAACTGGCCGAGCTGCCCTACGAGCTCGCGGGCATTCTGGGCGGGCAGGGCGCGGACAACCAGCGGCTGCTGGCCGAGGCCACGATCGTCACGCAGTACTACCGCGCGCACAGCCGCAGCCATTGGTTCGGCGTCTACCAGGCGCGGCGCAAGTCCGCCGACGAGTCGGTGCTGGTGAAGCTGGCCTACTTCGGCGCCGAGAGCCGGGCCGAGTTCCCGCTGACCGAGGCCTTCGCCGCGGGCAGCAACAACAGCGCCGTGGGCCTGAGCGGCCGTGCGCGCCTGATCAACGACGTGGCCGCCTTCGTCGCCGAGGGCGGCGGCTACTACACCTGCGATCCGAAGGTGAACGCCGAAGCCTGCCTGCCGCTGTTCGATGCCGACCGTCGCGTGGTCGGCATCCTCGACTCCGAAGCCTTCGACAAGGACTTCTTCGGCGGGGACGAGCTGGCGCTGGTGGTCGCCGTGGCGATCACGCTGTCGGGCGGCCTGATCGCCCGTCCGGGCGCTCATCATCCCAATTGAGGAGGCGCCGGGCGCGGGCCCGGGCTTACGCTGAGGGCTCCACTCCTGGAGCCCGCCGTGAGCCTTGAAGAAAGCTTCCGCGACAGGACCTTCGTCGTCGACGATCCCGACGCTCGCATCCGCAGCGACGACGACCTGATGGCCTTCGTTCCCATCCCGGGCAGCGGCTTCAAGAAGATCGCCAGAGGCACGTCGGTGAGCATCCTCGAGGTCAGGCTCGAGGAGGCCGGCAGCAAGAAGCGCATCGTTTTCGGTCGCGCGGCGACGGCGGACGGGGCGACGGTCCTCGGCTGGACCTCGACGCGCAACCTCGCCGGCAGCTTCATGAACGAGACGATCGGCCTCGTGCCGCCGGAGCCCGGCGCGACGCGTTTCGGACCCAACGCCGCCTGGGACAACGGGCAGTTCCTGGAACAGCTGGACCTCGTCGCGATCGTGGACTCCGGGCTCGAGATCGAGCGCCTGGCGATGAAGACCATCGCGCCCTTCGCCGCGCTGGTCGCGGCGGCGAAGGACGACGGCGTGAAGATCACGCTCAACAGCGGCTTCCGCTCCTACCCGGAACAGAAGCTCCTGCACGACGGCTTCGTGCGCGGGCTGCCCGGCTTCAACACCGCGGCCAAGCCGGGTTTCTCCAAGCACCAGAACGGCATCGCGTTCGACCTCTCCGTCGCCGGCGGCGACGGCAACCCGACCTACGAGTGGCTCAAGCGGCAGGCCACCTCGTTCGGCTTCGTCCGCACCGTCAGCAAGGAGCCGTGGCACTGGGAGTTCGACCCGTCCCGCGCCCAGCAGGCGCTCGCGGGCGGGACGTTCAAGACGCCGAACGTGAAGGACTGAGCCGCCGCGGCCTACACTCCCGCGTTGCAACCGGTCCGGGAGCCAACGCGCCCGCGTCGGCGGTGGACCGTTGGAGTGCCATGGACGACTCATCCGCCATCCTCGCGATGGCCCACATTCGCGGCGACATGGCCGCCCGCGTTCGGACCTTCGCGTGGGAGACCACCTCGCTCGGCGCCCTCGAACGGTGGCCGTCCTCGCTCCGGGCCGTGGTCGCGACGATGCTGGAGTGCCAGCTGCCGATGTACCTGGCCTGGGGTGGGGACTTCGTCCAGATCTTCAATGACGCCTACCGGCCCATCCTGGGCGCGAAGGCCGGGGCCGCGCTCGGCGGCCGGGCGCCCGACACCTGGGCCGAGATCTGGCCCACGATCGGTCCGATGTGGCGCCAGGTCCTGGACGGCGAGCCGCTCGGCTTCGACGACTTCAAGCTGACCATCGACCGCTTCGGCTACCCCGAGGACGTCTACTTCAACTTCTCCTACAGCGCCGTGCGCGACGATGCCGGCCGCGCGGCCGGCGTGCTGGTCACCTTCGCCGAGACGACCGAGAAGGTGCTGCTGTCGCGGCGGCTGGCCTTCCTGGACGGACTCGCGCAGGCCACGCGCGGGCTGACCGATCCGGCCGACGTGATGCGCGTCACCGCGGAGCGGCTGGGACGCCATCTCGGCGCCAACCGCTGCGCCTACGCGACCGTGCGTGCGGACGAGGACACCTTCGACGTCATCGGCGACTACAACGACGGCGTGGCCAGCATCGTCGGCACCTACCGCTTCGGCGACTTCGGCCAGGAGGTCCTGCGGCTGATGCGCGCCGAGCAGGCCTTCGTGAACCACGACGTGGACCGCGATCCGGTGACCGCCGGCGACGACCGCTCGGCGTATGCGCGCACCGGCATCCAGTCGGTGATCTGCGTGCCGCTGCACAAGGACGGGCGCTTCGTCGCCGCGATGGCGGTGCACCAGCGCGAACCGCGCCACTGGACCGACGAGGAGATCGCGCTGGTGAAGGTGGTCGTCGCGCGCTGCTGGGAGGCGCTGGAGCGCACCCGCGCCGAGGCCGCGCTGCGCGAGGAGGCCCGCACGCTGGAGACGCTGAACCGCACCGGCGCGGCGCTGGCGGCGGAGCTCGACATCGGCGCGCTGGTGCAGCGCGTGACCGACGCGGCGACCGAACTCACCGGCGCGCGCTTCGGTGCGTTCTTCTACAACGGCCTCGACGAGCAGGGCGAGGCCTACCTGCTGTATGCGCTCTCCGGTGCGGACCGCAAGGACTTCGACAAGCTCGGCCATCCGCGGCCCACGGCGCTGTTCGGTCCGACCTTCCGCGGGGAACCCACCATCCGTGTGGACGACGTGATGGTCGATCCGCGCTATGGGCAGTGGGCCCCGCATCACGGCAAGCCGCCCGGACACCTGCCGGTGCGCAGCTACCTGGCCGTGCCGGTGATCAGCCGCTCGGGCGAAGTGCTGGGCGGGCTGTTCTTCGGCCATGAGGAGGTCGCCGTCTTCACCGAGCGCAGCGAGCGGCTCGCCGAGGGCATCGCCAGCCAGGCCGCGATCGCGATCGACAACGCGCGGCTCTACGCGGCCTCGCGCGAGGCGATGGTGGAGCGCACGCGCTTGCTGGAGAGCGAGCGCACCGCGCGCCTGGCTGCCGAGCAGGCCGGGCTGGTGAAGGACGAGTTCCTGGCGACGCTCTCGCACGAGCTGCGCACACCGCTGAGCGCGATCACGGGCTGGGTCCACATCCTGCGGCGCAAGTTCGGCGACGAGCCGCCCGATCTGAAGAAGGGCATCGCCGTGATCGAGCGCAGCGCCAAGGCGCAGGCGCAGTTGATCGAGGATCTGCTCGACATGAGCCGCATCACGACCGGCAAGCTGAGCCTGGAGATCGCGCCGGTCTCCGCGGCGGGCTTCACGCTGGCCGCGGTGGACCTGCTGGCGCCCTCGGCGGAACGGGCCGGCGTGCGACTCGGTGTCGAGGTGGTGCACGCCGATCCGGGTCTCACGATCCTGGGAGACGCCGCGCGGCTGCAGCAGGTCGTGGCCAACCTGGTCGCCAACGCCATCAAGTTCACGCCGCGTGGCGGCGAGGTGCGCGTGCTGCTACGCGGCGGGCCGACGGCCACGGAGCTGGTCGTCGAGGACAGCGGCATCGGCATCCCGGCGGCCTTCCTGCCTTTCGTGTTCGAGCGCTTCCGGCAGGCCGACGGGTCGATGACGCGGCGGCATGGCGGGTTGGGGCTGGGGCTGTCGATCGTGCGCAACCTGGTCGAACTCCATGGCGGCACCGTGCGCGCCGAGAGCGACGGGGAAGGGCGCGGCGCGCGCTTCACGGTGACGCTGCCGGTGATGGGCGCGCGGGCGGTCGATGACGTGGTGCTGGCGGCCGGGATGAATGCGGGGCAGGAGATGGGGTCGGACCCACGGTCCGGCTCGGGCGCGGGGCCGATCGATCGCGTGTCGCTCAAGGGCGCGCGCATCCTGGTCGTCGACGACGACGAGTCCGTGCGGGAGATGGTGGTGCGTGCGCTCGGCCTGCAAGGGGCGCAGGTCGTCGCGGCGGCAAGCGGCGCGGAGGCGCTCAGCCTGCTGCCGGGTTCGGACGTGAACCTGCTGATCTCCGACCTTGGCATGCCGGAGATGACCGGCTTCGAATTGCTGGCGCACGTGCGCGCGTTGCCGGCGGGGCAGGGCGGCGAAGTCCCCGCGATCACGCTCACCGCCTTCGCCCGGGAAACCGACCGTCGTCAGGCGCTCGAGGCCGGCTTCCGCGCCCACTTCCGCAAGCCGGTCGAGTTCCCCGCGCTGGTGCGGGCGATCCAGGAGATGGGGTTGTCCTGATCGTCAGGCCGCTTGTGCTCCCGGTCGTCCCGCCTCCACCGCGAAACGCGCCGCCGTGACCACGGGACTCTTCGCATCCCACGGCGTCTGCACGCTGCGCAATTCAGCCTCCAGCCGCTCCGCGCGCAGCTCGAAGCGCATGTAGCCGCGCTGGTCGCTGCGGCCGTAGCGGATGTGCGGATTGAAGGGCAGGGCGTGATCGAGCCGCGACTGCTCCATCCCATGGCTGGAGATGGATGTGCCGCAGAACTCGCTGGCCAGCACCGGCGCCTTGGCGTCGTCCCAGTCGAGCTTGAGGTCGGCCACGTAGTTCGCATGCACATCGCCGCCGAGCACCACCGCATTCGGCACGCGACGCGCCTCCAGGTCGCGCAGCAGCCGCTCGCGCGCGAAGGGGTAACCGTCCCAGCCGTCCGTCCAGTAGCGGCCCGGTCCCTGCGCCGGATCCTGCGAATTGAAGCGCGTCATCAAGGTCTGCTGCGCGAGCAGGTTCCAGGGCCGCGTGGCGTCCCAGCTGTCGCGCAGCCACTGCTCCTGCGGCGTGCCCAGCAGCGTGCGCTGCGGGTTGCGCAGCGACGGGCAGTCCTTCAGGTCGACCGTGTTGGAGCCGCCGCGGCCCGGCTTCGGACAGGCCTGCGGATCGCGCCACGAGCGGTCGTCGATCGTGACGAGCCGGGCCAGACCGCCCCAGTCGTAGCGCTGGCTCAGCGCCACGTCGACGCCGCGCGGGCGCATCTGCTTCGGGAAGGGCTGGTGCTCCCAGTAGGCCTGCGCGGCGGCGATGCGGCGCTGGTGGAAATCGGGGGCCAGGTCTTGCGAGACGTCGCCCGCCCAGTCGTTCTGGACCTCGTGGTCGTCCCAGGTGAGGATCCACGGCGCGTTGGCGTGCATCGCCTGGAGCTGCGGATCGGCCTTGTACTGCGCGTAGCGCTGGCGATAGTCGTCCAGGGTCCGGCACTCGCCGCCGCGATGCTGGCGCGGCGCCTTGCTGGATGCCGATGTGGCGTACTCGTAGATGTAGTCGCCGAGGAAGAGCACCAGGTCGAGGTCCTGCTTTGCCATGTCGCCCCAGGCGGCGTACTCGCCGTGGTCGTAGCGCTGGCAGGACGCGATGGCGAAGCGCAACGCGCCGGTCGCCGCGCCCGCCG
>NZ_DASVNZ010000346.1:0-64254 GCF_036486225.1 Roseateles sp.
GGGCGCGTTCATGGCCTGGAGGATAGCGCTGTCCTCCTGGGCGGGCAGCCCGGAACGACCCCAGGATCGTGCGGTCGCACCACCCGAAACCCCGCGTAATCCCTGATTTGGTGCCTCCGTGCACCACCTAAGATAGCGCTATCCCGTCCGCTTTCCTGTGCGACGAGGACTCGACGGCGACCCCGGTTCTTCCGATCGCCGTCTCTTTTCAGATTTCGGGATAGCGCTATCCAATGACTTCGTCGACCGTCACCGCCGCCTCGATCTCCGCGCGCGCCATCGTCGTGATGGGTGTCGCCGGTTGCGGCAAGACCAGCGTCGGACAGGCGCTCGCTCAATCGCTCGACTGGCCCTTCATCGAAGGCGACGCGCACCACGCACCGGCGTCGATCGCCAAGATGCAAGCCGGTCAACCGCTCACCGATGAGGACCGCTGGGGCTGGCTGGAACGGCTCGGGCAGATGCTCACCGAGCAGTCGCCGGTCGTCCTCAGCTGTTCCGCGCTCAAGCGCGCGTATCGCGACCGCCTGCGCCGCGCGTGCCCGGCGCTGCGATTCGTGTTCATCGACATCGATCGGGCGCTCGCACTGCAGCGCGTCGCCGATCGCGCCGACCGCCACTTCTTCTCGGCGACGTTGGTCGACAGCCAGTTCGCCACGCTGGAATCGCCCATCGGTGAGCCGGGCGTCGTCACCGTGCCCGCGGCGATGACGCTGGTGGAGCAGGTCGATCTCGCGCTGGCGCTGCTCACCCCCAGGAACAACCAGGAGACCGGATCATGACGCCCCCCGCCTCGGACGCTCCCGCCGCTTCGTCGGCACCGGCGGCTGCCGCGCGCCGCTCCCGCCTGCAGACCCTCAGCGAGGCGGCCATGGCGCTGTGCCTGGGCGTGATGGCGCTGGCCGTGTTCGTCAACGTCGTGCTGCGCTACGGCTTCGGCAGCGGCATCAATGCGAGCGAAGAGCTGTCGCGGCTGCTGTTCGTCTGGATGGTCTTCATCGGCGCGACCGCCGCCTATCCGCTCGGGGAGCACATGGCCTTCACCAGCCTGCTGCTGCCGCTGCGCAAAAAGCCCGTCGCGTTGCGCGTCATCACCGTGCTGATCCGCATCGCCGTCATCGTTGCAGCCGCCCTGGTGGGCTGGGGCGCGTGGCAGCAGGTCGTCGTCGGCATGGACAGCCAGTCGGTGGTGCTCGGTTACTCCAACGCGCTGCTGCCGTTGCCGGCGCTGCTGTCCTGCGGCGCGATCGCGCTGATGGCCGTGTGGGAGTTGATCCGGAACAAGCCGATCGACCTCGAGCACGAGTCGGACATCGAGTAAGGGCAGGGCGCAACGATCATGAGCAACGAAGCACTCGCCTTCATCGTCTTCTCCGGCGGCATGCTGCTGCTGATGGGCCTGGGCATCCCGATGGCCTTCGCGCTGGTGCTGACCGGCGCCGGCATGGCCTGGGCGCTGGACTTCTGGGACACGCAACTGCTGGCCCAGAACCTGGTCGCCGGCATCGACAGCTTCCCGCTGCTGGCCGTCCCGTTCTTCATCCTCGCTGGCGAGCTGATGAACGCCGGCGGCATCAGCCGGCGCATCATCGAGATGGCCCAGGCCTGGGTCGGTCACATCCGCGGCGGGCTCGGCTTCGTCGCCATCGGCGCGGCCGTGCTGATGGCCAGCATGAGCGGCTCGGCGCTGGCCGACACCGCCGCGCTCGCCACCATCCTGCTGCCGATGATGCAGCGCCACGGCTATCCGATGGCGACCTCCGCCGGCCTGATCGCCTCCGGCGGCATCATCGCGCCCATCATCCCGCCGTCCATGCCCTTCGTGATCTACGGCGTGACGACCAACACCTCGATCTCCGCGCTGTTCATCTCCGGCATCGTGCCCGGCCTGTTCATGGGCGTGGGCCTGCTGATCGCGTGGAAGCTGCAGCTGCGCAAGATCGACCTGCCGCCGGGCACGCCGCTGCCGATGCTCGACCGGCTCAAGGCCACCGTGAAGGCGTTCTTCGCGCTGCTGATGCCGCTGATCATCATCGGCGGCATGAAGACCGGCGTCTTCACGCCCACCGAGGCCGCCGTCGTGGCCGCGTTCTACGCGCTGGTCATCAGCTTCGTCGTGCACCGCGAGATGAGCCTGCGCGACCTGTACGGCGTGCTGGTCCGCGCCGCGAAGACGACGGCGATCGTGATGTTCCTGTGCGCCGGCGCCCAGGTCGCCAGCTACATGATCACGCTGGCCGACCTGCCGGGCGTGCTGACCGGCTGGCTGGGCGGGCTGATCGATTCGCCCCGCCTGCTGATGGCGCTGATGATGCTGATCCTCGTGGTCATCGGCACCGCGCTGGACCTGACGCCCACCATCCTGATCTTCGCCCCGGTGATGCTGCCCATCGCCGTCAAGGCCGGCATCGATCCGGTCTACTTCGGCCTGATGTTCGTGCTCAACGGCGCCATCGGGCTGATCACGCCGCCGGTGGGCACGGTGCTCAATGTCGTCGCCGGCGTCGGCCGGCTGTCCATGCACCAGGTCATCAAGGGCGTGAACCCCTTCCTCATCACGTACACCATCATCCTGGTGGCATTCACCGCGTTCCCCGAGCTGGTCACCGCGCCCATCAAATGGATGCGCTGAGCCGCGCCGGGCGCCTCGTCAAGAATCCCGTCGAGTCCGATTCCCCAAGGAGACAAGCATGAGCCTGAAGAGCCTGAACACCCGCCGCAAGATCCTGGCCGCCGCGTCGGCACTGGGCGCCGTGATGCTGACCGCCGCGCTGCCCGCGCAGGCCGCCGACATCAAGCCGCGACTGATCCGCTTCGGCTACGGCCTGGCCGAGAACAGCAACCAGGGCCGCGCGGTGAAGGTCTTCGCCGACGAAGTGAACAAGCTCTCCGGCGGCAAGATGAAGGTGCGCGCCATCGGCGGCGCGGCGCTCGGCCCCGACAACCAGATGCAGCAGGCGCTGATCGGCGGCGCGCAGGAGATGATGGTGGGCTCCACCGCGACGCTGGTCGGCATCGCCAAGGAGATGGCGCTGTGGGACACGCCTTTCCTGGTCAACAACGTGCGCGAGGCCGATGCGCTGCTGGACGGACCGGTCGGCGACAAGGTCAAGGCCAAGCTGACGGACAAGGGTCTGGTCGGCCTCGTCTACTGGGAGAACGGCTTCCGCAACCTGACCAACAGCAAGCACGCGGTCAACAAGCTCGAGGACCTCAACGGCATCAAGCTGCGCGTGATGCAGAACAACGTCTTCCTCGACAGCTTCAAGCAGCTGGGCGCCAACGCCGTGCCGCTGCCGTACTCGGAGCTGTTCACCGCGCTGGAGACCAACGCGGTCGACGGCCAGGAGAATCCGTACAACACCATCCTGTCGGCCAAGTTCTACGAGGTGCAGAAGTACCTGACGGTGACCAACCACGTGTACAGCCCGTGGATCGTCACGGTGTCGAAGAAGTTCTGGGACGGCCTGTCCAAGGACGAGCAGGCGGTGCTGCAGCAGGCAGCGGTCAAGAGCCGCGACTTCGAGCGCAAGGACACGCGCGACGAGGCGGCCAAGGCGCTGGCCGAGCTCAAGACCAAGGGCATGGCCGTCAACGAGCTGAGCCCCGCCGAGACCGCGCGCATGCGCGACAAGCTGACGCGCGTGAATGCGGGCGTGGCGACGCAGGTGGGGATGGACCTGTGGAACGAAACGCAGGCCCAACTGACCCAGCTGCGCGGCGGCAAGTGAGCGCCTGAGGTGTGCGGCTGAGGTGTGCGGCTGAGGCGCGCGCGTGAGGTGAACGCATGACGCGAGTGCGACAGCGCGGCTCGGTGTTTTCCCCTTCCGCGTCTGCGCACGAATGCGCACCGCGCGTGTCGCTTTCTCCCCGACGCGAAGGAGACGTTTCGTTACCGCCGCCTATCATGGTTCGACAGCCTTACCTGATACGCGGATGCATCGACGACACCTGACCCTGGCGGGTCTGGCCTGGCTCAGCGGCGCACACGCCGCCGGCCGCGCCACGTTGCCGCCTCCGGCCTTAGTGCCGGGGTCGGCTTCGGCATCGACCACACCGCCCACGCCGCTCTCGGCGTTCCCCGCCACCGCCTCGTCCGGCGGTGCGCCGGCCGTATCGCTGCGCCTTCTCAGCGAGGAGTTCCCGCCGATCAACTTCACCGAGGCCGGCCAGCCGCGCGGGCTCTCGGTCGACATCGTGCAGGCGATCCAGAAGCGGCTCGGCCAGTCGCTGCCGATCGAGTTCATGCCCTGGGCGCGCGCGTTCCGCGAAGCGCAGGACGGGCCGCCGGCGGCGCTGTTCTCGATGGCCCGCATTCCCGAGCGTGAGAAGCTGTTCCAGTGGGTCGGTCCGATCGTCACCTTCCAGAGCACCTTCTATGCGAAGGCGGGCAGCGGCATCCGGCTGCGCTCGCTGGCCGAGGCGAAGCGCGCCGCCAAGGTGCTGGTCGTGCGGGACTGGTACACGCTGACGCAGCTCCAGTCGGCCGGCTTCCACAACCTGCAGCAGATCAGCGATCCCATCCAGGGCGTGCGCATGCTGGCCGCCGGCCGGGCGCCGCTGTTCGCGGCGGAGAAGCTGTCGATGCCGCAGACGCTGGTGCAGGCCGGCGTCGCGAAGGACGCGCTGGAAGAGGTCTTCAGCTTCGCCGCGAGCGACGGCTACATCGCGTTCTCGCGCAGTACGCCGATGGGGACCCTCCACGCCTGGCAGTCGCAGCTCAACGAGATGAAGCGCGACGGCACGTTCCAGGCGATCCACAAGCGCTGGCTGCCGAACGACGCGCCGCCAAGGTAGGCTGCGGGTTCCACCGCAGCATCGCGAGCTTCCTCCCTCGCGCCTTCACGCCATGCCGACATCGCCCCGCTCGATCGACCTCGCCCTGCAGGGCGGCGGCTCCCATGGCGCCTTCACCTGGGGCGTGCTGGACCGGCTGCTCGAGGACGGCTCGCTGCGCATCGACGGCGTGTCGGGCACCAGCGCCGGCGCGATGAACGCCGCCGTGATGGCGACCGGTTTCGCGCAGGGCGGGGCGCTGGGCGCGCGGCAGGCGCTGTCGCGCTTCTGGCAGGAGGTCTCCGGCGTGCCGGCGTGTTTCGGCGTCGTCGGCGAAGCGAAGGGGCCGGCTGGCGCCGCGGGGCTCGAGACGCCCGCCTGGGTCTTCAACCGCAGCGCCTGGCCGGGGATGGCCGCCTGGGACGCCTGGCTGCGGCTGTGGAGCCCGTATCAGCTCAATCCGTTCAACCTCGACCCGCTGCGGGACATCGTGCGTCGGCATGTCGATGTCGAGGCGCTGCACGCCGGGCCGATCAAGGTCTTCGTCACCGCGACCTCGGTGCGCACCGGTCAGCCGCGCGTGTTCAACGGCGACGACCTGAGCATCGAGGCCTTGATGGCCTCGGCCTGCCTGCCGCACAGCGCGCAGACGGTCGTCATCGACGGCGAACCCTTCTGGGATGGCGGCTTCTCGGGCAACCCGGCGCTGTGGCCGCTGGTCTACGGCACCGAGTCGGACGACGTCCTGCTGATCCAGATCAACCCGCGCCAGCATGACGGCATTCCGCGCACGTCCACCGAGATCGACGATCGGATCAACGAGATCACCTTCAACGCCAGCCTGGTGGCCGAGCTGCGGGCCATCCATTTCGTGCAGCGGCTGCTGCGCGACCAGCGCATCGATCCCACGCGCTACAAGCAGATGCGCCTGCACCGCGTGGCCGACGAGGGCGGCTTGGCGCAGTTCGGCGCCTCCAGCAAGCTCAACACCGATCCGCGCCTGTTGACGACGCTGTTCGGGCTCGGTCGCGCGGCCGCAGAGGGTTGGCTGACCACGTGCGCCCAGCACGTCGGCCACGAGAGCACGCTGGACATCGGCGAGGTGTTCCTGGCCAACCGCGTGCGCAACGCGAGGCCGGCGATCAAGCCGCCGAAGCAGGCTGTCGACCAGACCGTGGACAAGGCCGTTGACAAGGCGGTCGGCAAGCTCATGGGCAAACCGGGCAAGGCGGGCAAGGCGGGCAAGACCTGACACGACGGCATGACCCCGCCGGTGCCGGGTCTTCTGGTCCCGCGACTTGAGCACCACGCGCGGAGCGACAAGAATGGACCTGCCATCCTTCAACCGCCCCGCACCAGCGACCCACCCGGCAGCACGACGCGACGGGCTCCTTCCGGAGTCTCACGATGTCTCATGCCCTGCCGCCGCTGCCGTACGCCGTCGACGCGCTCGAACCCCACCTCGACGCGCGCACGATGGAGATCCATCACACCCGGCACCACCAGACCTACATCAACAATCTGAACGCGGCGCTGGAAGGCACCGCCTTCGTCGACACGCCGGTCGAGACCCTGATCGCGCAGCTCGATGCCCTGCCTGACAACATCCGCGGCGTGGTGCGCAACAACGGCGGCGGACACGCCAACCACAGCCTGTTCTGGACCGTGATGGCGCCGGCGGGCCAGGGCGGCGGCGGCGCGCCGACGGCCGATTTGGCCAAGGCGATCAAGGCGGACCTGGGCGGTTTCGACGCGTTCAAGGACAGGTTCACCAAGGCCGCGCTGACGCGCTTCGGAAGCGGCTGGGCGTGGCTGGCCGTGGATGCGGACGGCCGGCTGGTCGTCGAGAGCAGCGCCAACCAGGACAGTCCGCTGATGACCGGCATCGGGTCAGGCGGCACGCCGATCCTCGGCCTGGACGTGTGGGAACACGCCTACTACCTGCAGTACCAGAACCGTCGGCCGGACTACATCGCGGCGTTCTACAACGTGGTGAACTGGGACGAGATCGCGCGCCGCTTCGAGGCGGCGAGAACGGGCGCGCACGCCAAGGGCAAGGCCTGACCCCATGACGATCTGACCCGCGACCGCACGCCGGTCGACGTCCCGGCGCCGGGGGACAGGGAGAACCCCGGCGTCGCACGATTTCTTCACCGGATCGTCATGCGTTTCCCCGAACATCGGTCCCCATATGTCGACGTGCGGAAAGCACGCGGTTTTCGGGACCATCAGGGAAGACTTCGATGCGATCCATTCTGCTTCTGGCCGCCGCGGCGGCCGGCCTCGTCCATCAGACCGAGGCCAACGCCTTCGCCCAGGAAACCCACAAGCGCATCGCCATCGATGCGGTCCGCTACATGCAGCGGCATGCGGACACCACCAACTACGCCAAGCTGCTGGCCGGCGTGACCCGCGCGGGCTACACGATCGACCAGTTCGCCGAGCAGCTGGGCCAGGGCGCCTACGACGTCGACGATTTCGCCGACACCTACCTCTGCGGCGCCGTGACCGGCGACTGCGTGCTCGCGCCGGTCTGGGGGCTGGGCTCGGGCATCGTCAACTACACCTCGTACTGGCACTTCCAGAACCGCACGCAGGGGCCGGATGTTCACGGTAATCCTTTCGGCGGCTACAACTACGCCAAGCTCACGGTGAAGGGCGACATCGACGACCTGGCCGCCGCCTGGCTGGTCGGCGACCACCTGGACGACGGCAAGGGCGGCATGAAGGGCTGGTTCAGCGACGGCAGCAAGTACAACTCGTACGGGCTGACGGAAGCCAACTACCGCCAGGGCGGTTCGTCGAGCGCGTCGATGTATGCGGACTTCGAGAAGGCGCCGTTCCAGCCGATCGACAACCTCGGCCAGTACTGGTGGTCGCAGTTCCTGGCCCGGCCCACGGTGCAGAGCCTGGGTTTCGTGATGCACACGACCGACCTGCTGCAGCCGCATCACACCTGGACGACGTCCGCGCTGAACCACTCCGGCTGGGAGACCTGGGTCAAGGACTACTACGACAGCGAAACGCTGAACGCCGATGCGCTCGTCACCACGGCGCTGGGCAGCTATGCGCCGCTGGCCGCGACCGCCACCGACATCCGACCGCTGCTGCGCCAGGGTGGGCAGATCTCGTACAGCCGTGGCGGGCAGGTGCTGTCGACGACCGATCATGCGGTCCGCCGCGACGTGGGGCGCGTCGTCGTGCCGCATGCCATTGCGATGGTCGTGCATCTTCTGAATCGCGCGGCTGAGCGGCTGTGAGGGCACGAGGCTTGCGCGCCGCGGCTGGGGCCGTGGCCGCGCTGGCGTTGGCCATCGTTGCGGCATTGGTGCCGGCGCGCTCCGGCGCGGCGGCGTCCACGGTCGATGCGCAGGCCGCTTCGACGTGGATCGCCCGCGTCGGTGGCGACACGATTCCCCGTCGTCCGGTCGAAGCGCTGCTGATGCTGGCCCGGCGCGAGCAGCCGGACCTCTCGCTGACTGAACTGACGCGGCTTCTGGCGATCGATCTGCTGATGGGCGACGCGGCGGCGCGCGAGGTCGGCGACGCGACCTTGTTCGAGAGTCGCCGGGTGGCCTTCGCGCCGGAGGTCGACGTACGGCGCCAATGGCTCGCGACCTTGCAGCAGGTCTGGCCCGAGCGGATCGAGCGCGACTGGCGAGCGGCGAAAGCGGAGCTGCCGTCGTCGGTCGACGCGCGCGCGTGGCAGGCGCTGTGGTCGGTCGGGCAGGGCGAAGGCCTGCGCATGAACGAGGACCTCGACGAGGCGCAGCGCGCCGCCGCGGCGCGGCTCGTGCTGCTGCGGCATCGCGG
The DNA here is from genome assembly GCF_036486225.1 of Roseateles sp. Lineage (GTDB taxonomy): Bacteria > Pseudomonadota > Gammaproteobacteria > Burkholderiales > Burkholderiaceae_C > Roseateles. The sequence goes on from NZ_DASVNZ010000346.1 coordinate 8,590, forward strand.
CTACGGCGACGTGCCGGCCGGCGCGATTGCCCTGGGCGATGTCTGGCCGCTGCAGAACGTGCAGGGCCGTCGACTCCTGCGCGGCGGCGATCTTGCGTTCGCGCAGGCCCAGGCGCGGCAGCTGTTGCGGGAACGCTTCGTCGAGCAATGGCTGCATCGCAGCAGCGGCTGGAGCGAGGGTGAACTCGACTTCGTCCGCCGGATCGTCGAGGCCCGGCAGCGCAAGATGGCGTGGCAGCGCTGGTCGGGTCTGACGGGCGATCCGCATGGGGATGCGCCCCCTCGGGACGCGTTGGCGGCGTCGGTGACCGCGGACGAGATCGATGCGTACTACCGCGCCCACCTGGACCGCTTCGAACGTCTGGAGTCCGTGGAGGGCCTGAGCTTGCGCTGCGATCGTGCCGGCTGCGCCGACGCGGCGCCAGGCCTGGACCTGCGGGGGCAGACGGGCGTGAGGCCGGTCGCGTGGCGCCTTGGGGACGCCAGACCCGCGGCCGAGGTCGACGCCTGGGTGCTCGATCTGTTGCAGGCCTGGCCCGCGGGTCAGGCCTCGCCGCCGATCCGGCATCCGGACGGCAATGGTTGGGAGCGGGTGCAGGCGCTGTCGATCAAGCGCGGGCATCATCCGGCAGACAGCGAGACGGTCCGCCATGAGGCCCGGCAGGCGGTCGCCCTGGAGAAGCTGGAGGCGCGCTGGCAGCAACGGCAAGTCGAGCTGCTCGCGTCTGCAGGCCTGCGCTGGGCGCCCGGCATTGCGCCGCCGCCGTCGCCGTTCGAGCCGCAACGACCGACGCCTGCGGGCGGGGAGCACGGACATGCGCATTGAGGTTGGAGCGGCCGTCGCGCTGGCGGGCGTCGCAGTCGTCTGGGTCGCCTTCAGCGTCTCGTCGGACGCCAGCGGCGCCGAACCCATCACGCCGATCGCGGCGCACGCTGTCGCAGCTTCGGCGGCGAGCCCGACGGGCGAGGACGGGATGCCGGTGCGAGATGCCAGCATCCCGTCTTCGAACCCGACGCTGAACGATGCGGCGACGGCCGCACGGGCCCCGGTACCCGCGTCGTCGGCAGGCACCGAGCTTCCGGCGGCATGGAGCCTCGCGGACTCGCGCGTGGTCGGCGACGATCGCGCGCCGCCGATCCAGCGGTCCGACGAAGAGGCCGCCACGCCGGCCTGGCAGCTCGACAACCATCAGGCCTACGCGCGACGCGAGCTGGATCGGCATCAGGCAGTGCAACGCGCCTTCGTCGATGCGGCCAACCGCGAACTGCCGCGGCTCGACCAGCAGATCGAGCAGGGCCGCGCGATGGGCCTGCCGCCGGAGCAACTCGCCAAGGGCGAGGAGAAGCGGCGCCGCATCGCGGAGATGCGCGCACGCATGCAGGCCGAGCTCGCGGCGAGCGCCGCGGCCCCCTGACGGGCGGCCGGAGTAACCCGCGCGGGCGGGTCAGGCGATGCGCCGGAAGCGCAGTTCCTCGATGAGTGACTCGTCGCCCACGGTGCTCACCCGCTGCTGGACGACCTCGGCCCGACCGTCGGCCGCGAGGCGCTGGATCTCGCGCGCCGCGCTGTCGAACACGAGCGGATGCTCCAGGCCGGAGCCGGCGTGCGGCAGGTCGACAAGCTCCCCGGGCGAGGAGTCGAGGAACATTGTCATGGCGATTGAACTCATGCTGGACCTCATGCGCTGGCAGAACACCCGCTGACTCTATGCTGCATCGCAGCAGGTTCAATGTCGGTTGCAGCAAGTTTCCGCGCTGAAGTCCGGCGATCGCACGCAGGACCCCGGCGCACCAGATGGATGCCGCCGCATGAATAAAAAACGGGAGCCTGAGTGGCTCCCGTATCTGTTTCTCGGTGACCGAGGATCAAGTCATCAGGCGGTGGCCATGCCCCGGACCTTGAACCGCGAAATCGCCTCGGTCAGGGCCATCGCCTGCTGGCGCAGGCTCTCCGCCGCGGCGGCGCTCTGTTCGACCAGCGCCGCGTTCTGCTGCGTGCCGCGGTCGATCGCCGCCACCGCCTCGTTGACCTGCACGATGCCGTGCGTCTGCTGGTCGGTGGAGGCGCTGATCTCGCCCATCAGGTCGGTGACCTTGCGGACCTGCGTCAGCACCTCGTCCATCGTGCGGCCCGCTTCCTGCACCTGCACCGCGCCGGCATCGACCTTCTGGACCGAGTCCGAGATCAGCGTCTTGATCTCCTTGGCCGCCTGCGCGCTGCGCTGCGCCAGGGCGCGCACCTCGCTGGCCACGACCGCGAAGCCGCGGCCCTGTTCGCCGGCGCGCGCCGCCTCGACGGCCGCGTTCAGCGCGAGGATGTTGGTCTGGAACGCGATGCCGTCGATCACGCTGGTGATGTCGCCGATCCGCTTGCTGGAGCCGGTGATGGCCTCCATCGTGGTCATGACGCGGTGCACCACCTCGCCGCCCTGGCCCGCGACCTGCGCCGCGGCGCCCGCCAGACCCGTCGCCTTGCGCGAGGACTCGGCGTTGACCTGCACCGTCTCGGTCATCTGCGCCATCGACGACGCGGTCTCCTGCAGCGCGCTGGCCTGGGTCTCGGTGCGGCTGGACAGGTCCTGGTTGCCGCTGGCGATCTGCGTGGACGCCGTGGCGATGCCGTCCGCGGCCTGGCGCACATGGGTGACCATCGTCGACAGATTGCCGCTCATGGCCTTCAGCGCCGTCAGCAGCTGGCTCAATTCATCGCGGCCGTCGACGTGGATCTCGTCGCGCAGGTCGCCGTCGGCCACCGATTGCGCGACCTTGATCGCGCGATTCAGCGGCGCCGTCACCGCGCGGCTGATCAGCCAGCCCAGCAGGCCGGCCACCGCGGCCGAGAGGATCGCCGTCGTGATCAGCAGCATCCGGTCCTGGGCGAACAGCTCGGTCGCTTCCTTGGTCTCCGCCGCGGAGCGCTCATCCTCGTAGCGGATGAAATCGCCGGTGGCGGTCAGCAGCGCCGCCAGCAGCGGGCGGCATTCCGCGTTCATCTTGGCGACCGCGTCCTCGCGCTTGCCGTCGTTGGCCAGGCCGACGATCGCCAGCGCGACCTTGCCGTACTGCTCCTCGATCCCGGCGACCTTGTCGAAGAGGGTCCGGTCCTGCGCGGTCGCATCCTTGGCGGCGGCCAGGTGCGACTTCAAGGTCGCGAGCGACCGGCCCACCTCTTCATGCGACTGGGTGACGGCGGCAAGTTCCTTTGTCCGGTCCTCCGGCGTCGTGACCAGCACCAGATTGCGGGCCGCGATGGCACGCGACTTCGCCGCGGACTGCACCGCGATCACCATGCGTTCCCGGGCGGCGACGCCGCTCAGGTAGTTCTCGACGCGCGAGCTCGATTGGTTCAGCCAATGCAGCGCCGCGCCGGAGACGGCGGCGACGATCACCGCCATCACACCGAAACCAGCCCACAGCTTGGTCTTGACCTTGAGGCCTGAGAAGTTCATTTGTTATCCCCCTGATGGATGCCGGAACCCGTGGTTGCGGTTCCAATGTGATCTTCGGCGCTATTCGCACGTTTCTCAATTGGAAGCGCGCCGAATCCCGTGTGCTGCGATCACCTACATCCGGGGAGGGGGGCCGGCGGAGATCGGTGGAAACCCCGATCCCGCCGGTTCATCCGGGCTCAGCCGGGCTCAGCCGGGTTCAGGCGCCGAAGGCGTGCGCCAGCCCGGCGACCTCGCGCTCGAAGATCATCCGCTCACGCTGCACCGCCTGCTGGGCGGGGCGCGACAGATCCAGGTAGAGCGGGAAGTGGCGCATCAGCTCGTGCGCGCCGGCGAAGACCTGGTCGACCTGGTCCGGCTTGAAGTAGCACTCGTCGGGCAGCGCGTAGTCGCGGGCGGCGCCGACGTCCAGCGCGAAGACGCAGCAGTCGCGCATCAGCGCCTCGCGCGCCAGCCGGTCCTTGCCGGGGAAGGTGCCCAGGTCGATGAAGAGCTTGCTGCGCCCCAGCGCCTCGTAGACCTGCGCGCGCGTCAGACCGCGGATCAGGTGGACCTTGCAGCCGTTCTCGGCCTCCAGCCGCGCGGCGATCCCGCCGACGTCGTAGACGACCTTGTGGTTGGCGTTCAGCGCGATGTCGGTCTTGTCCGCGGCCGCGAAGATCGGCTCGCCCTCGGCCGGCGCCGGCTTGGGCGGCGTGTAGTCCGACAGCGGCAGCGTGCGCAGGCAACCCAGCGCGCGGATCACGTCGTGCGCGTAGCCGGACTGGTAGGTGTGCAGCACGCGCTCGCTGCGCAGCAGGTTGAGGTTGATCTTGTTGACCGACAGGTACTCGAAGGCGTTGTCGATGCTCAGCCACCAGACCATGGGCGTGCAGGGCTGGAAGTAGCGCAGCCAGTGCACATAGGTCTCGGCCAGGACGACGCAGGTGTCCGGCGTCATCGCGATCTCCTCGGCCAGCCGCACCTGGTACTTCTGGTAGTCGGCCACGGTGTTGGGCCGCGGCTGCAGCTTCAGCGCCGTGCCGGCGGTCAGGCCGTTGCGCCGGAACAGGTCGTCGATCGCCGGCAGGTCGGTCGGCAGCACGTACCAGACGCGCGCGTCGTGCCCCTGGCGGATCAGCGAGTCCGACAGCTGGTGCAGCGCTTCCGGACCGCCGGTCTGCACGCCGTGGGGGATCAGGATGACGATCTGTTTCTTCGCGTTCATGGGGAGGCTTTCGAGAGATGGTCCAGCCGGGCCTGCAGCTTCTGCGCCGCCTCGGGGGAAACCGCCTGCAAGCCGGGTAGCAGGAAGCCGCTGCGGGTCTTGACGATGCGGTCGGAGAGGTGGTCCAGCAGGAAATCGGGCATCTCGCGGTAGACGCTCGGCAGATGGAAGATGCCGTGGAAGCCGAAGGTCGGGTAGGGCACCGCCGGGAACTCGACCGAGAAGTGCGAGGCGATCGCCTTCGGCGCGAAGCGGCAGCCGGCGCGTTCCAGCGTCTCGCGCATCGTGCGGCAGATGAAGAGGTCTTCGGCCTCGGTCGGATCGGGATAGTCGAGCTGGGCGACCGCATGGACCAGCCGTTTGGAGCGCCACGAGAAACCGCCGTTGCCGACCTCGTTGACCTCGTAGTTGGGCCAGGGCGCGCCGATGTAGTCGTAGTGCAGGAAGTGCGGCGAGAACTGGTCGGCGTTGAGCACGAAGCCGTCGTACTGGATCACCAGCACATGGTCGGCGCTGAGGTGCCTGGCCAGTTCGCGGGTGATCAGCAGGTTGTACTCGGTGATCGAGCGCAGCGTCGGCACCGGGATCACCGGCAGGCCGGGCCAGAGCTCGGGCTTGTCCGAATAGATCAGCACCTGGCTGAAGGGCAGCCCCTGCTGCTCCATCGCCCGCATGCTGTGCAGCAGCGCCTGCCGCGCGAGCACGTGCAGGTCGGTGTCGACGATGGCGACGGCGATGCTCGGCCTGGCGGAGACCTTGGCGGACGGGGCGCTCATGTCACAGCAGGTCCAGCAGCTGCTTCGTCACCGTGGCCCAGGAGAAACGCTTCTCCAGCCGCAGGCGTGCCGCCTCCCGGCGCGGGGCCGGGGTCAGGCGTTGCTCGACGACCTGCAGCATCGCTTCGCGCAGGTCTTCCAGGTCCGGCACGACGAAGGCGCCGACCGGTTGCGGCGCATCGGCGTCGGTGCCGGGACGGCTGTGCAGGCGGTGGCAGAGCTCGGGCGGGGTGAAGTCGTCGGTGGCGCCGCCGCCGCTGACGATCACATGCGTGCCGCAGCCCATCGCCTCCAGCACCGGCAGGTTGAAACCCTCGGCGCGGTACGGCGAGACGTAGGCGTCGGACAGCGCGTACAGCGAGCGCAGCTGCGGCAGGTTGAGGCTGGTCGACAGGATGGCGATGCCGTCCCGCACCTGCGGCGAGTTCAGCTGCGGCGCGCGCGCCGCGAGTTCGGCGAAGACGCGTTCGACGCCGATGCCGTACAGGCCCTGGTGGTCCTTGAGGATGAGTCGCACCGGCAGGCCCTGCAGCCGCAGCTCGGCGAAGGCCAGCAGCAGCAGGTCGATGCCCTTGTTCCAGGTCGCGACGCCGACGTTGGTGAAGACGGTCTCGTGCGGCGCCATGCCCAGCGCCGCGCGCGCGGTCTGGCGCTGCTCGGGCGTCATCGGGAAGAAGGTGTCGGTCTTGTAGCCGTGCGGGACCACCAGGACCTTGTCCACGTCGAAGCCGTAGTCGACCAGCCGCGCCTTGGACCAGCGGGTCGGCGTCACGACGATGTCGTCGCCCTGCGTCAGCGCGGACGGCGCCATCTCGGGCGGATCGAAGCTCTTGCCGGAGAGGCCGAATTCAGTGACCACGAAGGTGGCGTTGCGACGCGCGGCCGCCGGATCGCCCAGCCGCACCGGCGACGCGATCCGCAGGCGCACGTCCATCACGCGGTCGCCCGGATCGGGCAGGCCGTCGATGAGGGCGCGCTCCTCGGGCGCGAAGCCGGAATCCAGCTTGCTCTTGTCCCAGTGCGGCATGAAGAAGGGCGCGTCCTTGTGGAACAGCTCGAACCGCGGGTCCTTCACCATCTCCAGGATCTGGTTCTGGTTGACCATCGCGATGGAGTGGTTCACCCCCCGCCAGCCTTCGATGCACAGTGTTTTCAACGCGGAATCCCCTTTGGACGCTCAGGTCGTGCGCCCGCGCGGGCGCCGTCCTTCCCATCGATCTTGGCGGCATTGTGTCGCGGCGCGAGCGAGGCCATGCAGGGATAAAGGGGACGAGGAGCGGTCAACTCCTCGCGGCGACGTCGCCGGCGCTGCCCTGCCTCAGTACGCCAGGGTGAGCGCGTCGTGCGCGGCGGAGGCGGAGAAGGCCGGAATCGCGGACAGCCGGGCGTCGTCCGGCCGCGAGGCCTGCGAGGTGTCGGGCGTTGCGCCGGGAGCGGCGACGATGTCCAGCGCGAGCAGGACTTTCCCGCCGACGGCCGTCTGGATCCCGCCGGCCAGGGCCAGGCGACCGCCGCCGAGCAGCCGGTCCGCGCCGGCGCCGCCGCCAGGCTGCATGGTGACGCCGGCGTCCACGCCGCCCGACCAGGCGGTCGCGGCCTGCAGGGGCTGAATCACCGCCAGACCGGCCGGTTGCCAATGGGCGGGTTCGGCCACCAGCGCGGCGATCTCGCGCTGGAGTCCTGCCACCTGCTCGAGGGCGCCCGGATCCCGCGGCGTTCCCGGCGGCAGGGGGCGTTGCAGCACGGCGAGGCGGTCCATGCTGGCGTTGATCGCCTCGGCCGCTTCGGGCGTCAGTGCCTGACGTTCCTGGTACACGCGCGAGCTGCCAGGGTGCAGGTTGACCAGCTGGCGCATGAAGTCGTCGTAGTGCCGGTCTCCGCCGCCGGCCCCCCCTGGCGGCCCACGGTCTCCCAAGGCCGCGACCCATCGCTCGCGCTGCGCATTCATCGCCCGGATGAAATCGTCCCGGACGCCGAACTCCCGGCTGCGGATCGACAGCTCCGGCCGGACGCGACCCTCGTCGGTGACCAGGCGGACGACACCGTTCTGCGCATGGATCACCAGCTCCGTCTCCACGCCGACCCGATGCCGTCCAAACAGGGCGATGCTCCGGCCCGACGGCGTGCTCAGCGCGGGATGGCCGATCCCCAGGCTGGCACCGGCGCGCAGGGCGGTGCGTGAGCCTTGCTCGGCCTGGACGCTGCGGGCCGTGCCGGCGCCATCCCGCGTCTGCTTGCGGTCGAACAGGGTGCGCTTCAGGCCGAGGCCTGCCGAGGCCGAGGCGCTGACGCCCGGCGCCAGCGTCGCGGAGGCCGTCGCATCGAGGGTCACGGACACGTCCGCCGCGACGGCCTTGCCTTCGTTCCAGCCGAACGAGATGTCGCGGAAGTCGCCCAGCCTGGCCACCATCTGCGCCCACATGGCGCCGCCATGGGCGGGGCGGTCGGCCTTGCCCTGATCGGCGATCTGGAAGATCGAATTGACCACCAGTTCGTTCATCCGCTGCCAGTCGGTGGACTGGAGGCGGGCGGCCTGGTCGGCCGGCAGGGTCTCGTGGTCCCGGCCCTCCTTGCGGGTGCGGATCATCAGACCCCGCGACACCAGGTGCGACCCGCCGATCCGGGCCATGGCCTGGGCGGACACGTTCACGAGCGGGCCGACTTCTGCGCCGACCCGCACGCCCGCGCCGACGGAGCCGCTGAACTTGCGTTCGCTCCCCAGGTAGAGCGTGCCCGTCTCGGCGACGCCGGCCCTGAACACCGCGGTGCGGGAGCGCTCGGCGCTGAGCTCCACGACCGGCGTGATGCCGGTGCTCAGACCGCCCACGCCGGCCACGCTCGCGAGGCCATAACCGGCCGTCACGCCGAGGCCATGCCGGCGGCCATCGCTGTAGGTGCCCAGGCGGCCGGCGGTGACCGCGTTCATCACCTGGCGCAGCATGTCGCGACGCTCGGCCGGCGAGGCGGCATTGAAGATCTGCTGGAGGCGCTTGGCATCCAGACGCGTGTTCATTTCGCCCTGCGGGGTCTTGATGGTCGTGGCCGACTCGATGGGGCCCGCCTTCAGCAGGGTCTCCAGCGGCGACTTGTCCTTGCCCGCGAGCCGTCGCAGCATGCGCACCGGCAGGCGGGCCTTGTGCATCGTCGTCGGCAGGACGCCGTCGGGTGTCTTGCAGGCGAGGTCGACATAGGTGACGAACTTGCGCAGGCGCTTGGCCATCAGATGGAAGTCCGATCCCTGGCCGCTTTCAGTGAAGCCGTTGCGCAAGGCGACGTAGGCGGGCTTGAAGTCGCGATGCTTCTCGGGCTGGCCGGCGCCGCGCCGCAGGTTGTCCGTGGCGTACAGGAAGGCTTGGGCGGGCAAGGTCGCGGGATGTTCCGGTTCGTGGGGTCCCCGGGCGCTACGGCGCGCGTTGCCGGTGCCGAGACGACCCGCGTCGAGCAGCTCGCGCCGCTGCGGATGGGCGTCGAGGGCGGCGCGGATGTCGGCCATCGACTGGGTGCCCCCCACCTCCAGACCGGCGTTGAGCAAGGCTTCCTCGGCATGGAGTCCAAGCTTGTAGAGCTCGAGCGTCTCCTCGGCACGGCCGCGGCGCGGATCGCCGGTCCGCGGCAAGGCGATGCCCTGCAGATCCAGCAAGGCCTGGAAACCGCCGGCCGTCGCGGCCAGCGCGCGGCGTGCCGCGTGCGTCGCTTGCGCAACGGCGGTAGAACCAGCGCCCAGTTCAGCTGGAGCCGGCGAAGGGGCTTCGGCACCGCGCAGGGACAGGTCGTCCAGCGCCGGCGGCGTCTCCAGGCGCAGGCGCTGGTAGACCTGCCAGGCCTGCACCGGGTCCGCGGTGACGGCGCGGAGCACGGTGGCGATCAGCAAGGATTGCTCGTGGCGAAGCCGGTGTCCGTCCGGGCGCCGGATCGGGTCCGGGTTCGGATGGTCGAGCAGCGTGGTCGCGAGCCGGGTGGTGGCGAGCCGGGTCGATCGCGAGTCCGCAGGGAACATGCGCAGGATCTCGGCATTGAAGGCGGCCGGATCTTGCGCAACGGCGCGACCGTTCACCGTGCCGCCGGGGCCGTCCGCCAGCCATGGCCCCGTCATCAGCCCCGCTCCCGCCTTGACTCCTGCGGCGCGGACGTCGCGATCGACCGACTTCAGGCCGCGCTCGCTGGCCGCCGTTGTCGCGCGGAAGACCAGCGGGCGTTCTTTCAGCGAGATTTCAGGCGCCGAGTTGCTGCCGGACAGGTTGAGCGGCCCGATGACGACCTCGACGCGCGGCACCGCCGCGCGCAGCCGCAGCGCGTCGAGCGGACGGCGCAGCCGGTCCATGACACTCGGGGCCGATCGCTCGTCGGCTCCGGACGGTGGGGATTCGGCGGTCCCGGAGGTGGTCACCGTCACGTCGGTGTCGGCGGGCATCGCGCCGCGGGGGCGCCATCCAAAGAGACTGAACGGCATCGTCGTGCTCCGTGGCGGGACGACGCGCCGAACGTCCCGAACCACTGTCGGACCGCCCTACCTCGACGCGTGGCGGCCAGATGACTGGGACAGTGCCGAGGTTGTCGTTCGCGGTTCGTTCGTCAACGACGAAACCATCCGGAAAGAGAACGCCCTCCGGTGCCCACACGAACGCGTTCAGAGAAGGGGCGCGCTGGCGTTGCTCTCGTCGTCCTGGCGTTTCAGCGCGGCAAGCGTCGCATGCGCCATGGCCACGTGGGCGTGGGTGTCCGGATCCGAGGCGACGGCGGTGGGTGTCGACGTCGACGTGCCCTCGGACAGCAGCGCGGTCTCCGGCGCCCTGGGCGACGCGAGCAGTTCCGACGCCGCCGGCACTGGCGTGGGCGTGGGCGTGGGCGCGCCCGTGTCCGCTGCCTTGGCGAACCAGATATCGCCCATCTGGTGCGTCACGCCGTCCGCGGTCTTGTAGCCGGAGATCAATCCGATGACGTTGCCATGATCGACGGTCGAGCTCGACTGCGCGTTCAGGTCCAGCTCGACGATGCCCAGCTCCGCCAACGACTTGAGCTCGCCGGCGTCGGTCTTGCCGTTGCCATTGGCGTCGGCCCAGATGCGCAGCTGATTGAAACCGGCATCGAGCGCATTCAGCGCATGGTCGCCGTTGGCGTCCAGGGCCTGCATCGCCTCGTAGCCGTTGGCGGCATGCTTGCCGTTGGCCAGCAAGGTGCCGGTGCCGAAGAGCTCCGCGCCCGAGTCGATCTGCCCGTTGCCGTTGAGGTCGCGCGCCAGCAGGCCGTTGCCCTGCGCCATCCATCCCCATTGCTGGGCATGGCCAGTGTTGTTCATGTCGAAGCTGACGCCCTGCGCCGCGGACACCGTCCCGAGGCCGTGGCCGTCCAGGTTCAGCATGATCGGCGTGGCCAGGAACAGCGCGTCCAGCTGCGCGCCGGACATCGCATGGATGGTCTCGGTGCTGAACGCCAGCACCTGGTCCATGCTGAGCGCGGCCAGGTCCCGGGTCTCGAAGCCGACGATCGCGTCGCTGCCGATCGCGTGGATCTGGTCCACCGTCAGCGCCTTGGCCTGGTCGCGGCTGAGCGCCGTCAGGTCGTCGCTGGACATCGTGCCGAAGGCCTCGGACGTGATCGCCGCGAGCTGCTGCGTCGTCAGCGACGCGACCTGCCGGCTGTCCAGCGCCTCGATCGCCTCGGAGTTCATCGCCGCGATCGCCTCGGTGTGCAGCGCGCGCAGCGTCTGGGTGGTCAGCCCGTGGATCTGGTCCGAGCCGAGCGCGGCGAAGACGTCCGTCGACAGCGCGTTCAGCGTCGCGGTGCCCAGCACGCGGAAGGCGCCCGAGGTCAGCGCCGCGTAGTCCTCGGTGCCGAAGCCGCTCAATTGCGTATTCGTCATCTCGACCAGCTGGGTGCTGGTCATGGCATGGACCTGGTCGGTGGACAGCGCCGCGAAGTCGCCGGCGTCCATCACGCGGATGGCCCGGCCGGGCAGCAGCGCCACGTCCTGCGCGTCGAGCGAGGCGATCTGGTCGCTGGTCCAGGCCAGCACCTGGACATTCGTCAGCCCCAGGACCTGCGCCGTGCCCAGCGCCTGGATCTGGTCCGTGTGCATCGCCGCCGCCTGCTGGAAGGTCAGCGAGCCGACCTGGTCCGGCCGCAGGGCCGCGATCTGGTCGGTGCTGAACAGGGCGATCTGGTCCGAGCCCATCGCCTTCAAGGCGGTGGTGTGCAGGGCGGAGAGGTCCTGCGTCTCCAGCGCGGCGATCTGCGTGCCGCTCAGTGCCGCGAGCTGGGACGAACGCAAGGCCGCGAACTGCAGCGTCGTCAGCGCGGCCAGCGCCGTGGGGTCCATCGCCGCGATCTGCAAGGAGGTCAGCGCCGCGATCTGTTTGGCCGACAGCGCGGCGATCTGGTCCAGGTCCAGCGAACCGAACTGGTCGCTGCTCAGCCCGAGCAGGGCCTGCGAGCCCAGGCTCGCGAGCTGCGCCGTGCTCAGGTGGTCGATCTGGTCCGCGGTCAGCCCGAGCAGTTGCTTCGAGCTCAGCACCGCGAGTTGCGCGCTGCTCAGCGAGGCGATGCTGTCGACGTTCATCGCGCCGAGCTGGGCGGAGGTCAGGCCCAGCAGCGCGCGCGTGTTCAGACCGATGACGTCCTGGAACTCCAGTTGACTGATCTGATCAGTCGTGAATGCCGCCAGCTGCTTCGACGAGAAGACCGCGAACTGCGCCGAGTCCAGTGCGTTCAGGTCGGCCTGTTCCATCGACGACAACTGGACGGTCGTCAGCGACGCGATCTGGTTGGTGCGCAACGCCGCGAACTGCTCGGGCACGAGGGCGTTGAGCTGGTCGGTGGTGAAGCTTTGCAGCGCCTGCACGGTGAAACCGCGCACGCCGTCGGTGGACAGCGCATCGATCTGCGAGGGCGCCAGCGCGGCGACCTGGCCGGTGCTCAGCAGCGCCGTCTGGGCGCTGCCGAAGGCACCGACCTGCTCGCGGCTGAGCACGTGAATCTGCTCGGTCGTCAGCGCCGTCAGGTACGTCGGCTTGACGCCGGCGAGCAGTTCAGGCGCCAGCGCGCCGATCTCGTCCGTGGAGATCGCGGCCAGCTGGAAGGAGGTGAGGGCCGCGAAATGGACCGATCCCAGCGCGTTGAAGCTGTCATGGTCGAGGCTGCGCACCTGCGCCGTGCTCAGCGCGGCGAGCTGGCCGTCGCGCAGCGTGGCCACGCCGAGCGGGCCCAGCGCGTCCAGCTGGGCGGCGCTCAATCCCCGGATCGCCAGCGTCGAGATCGCCTGCAGCGCCTGCGACGACAGCGCCACCAACTGGTCCGCGGTCAGCGCACCGATCTGCGCGGCGTTGAGCGCCCCCGACTGCGAGGTGCTGAAGGCGGCCACCAGGTTGATGTCCAGCGCCTGCACCTGCGCGCTGCTCAGCGAGCGGATCACCGTGGCGTTCAGCGCGCCGAAGTCCTCGGGTTCGAGCTGCGAGACCTGATCGGTCGTCAGGCCGCGGAACTGCGCCGACGTGAAGGCGGCGAACTGCCCCGTCGTCAGCGTGTTCAGGTCCTCGGCCGACAGCGCCGCCAACTGCGCCGTGGTGAGCGAGCGGATCTGGTTGGTGGTCAGCGCCTGCAACTGATCCGAGTTCAGCACGTCGAGCTGGTGGTCGGACAGCGTCGCGATCACGCGCGTCGACAGCGCCTGGATCGCGCCGGTGCCCAGCGCGGACAGCTGTTCATCGCTGAGGTCGCGCAGTTGCGTCGTCGACAGCGAGCCGGCTTGCGAGCCGCTGATCGCCGCCAACTGCTCGGAGCTCAGCGAGGCCAGTTGCGCCGGCGTCAGGCCGCGCAGCGTCGCGCTGCTGAGCGCGGCGAGGTCTTCCGTCGTCAGCGAATGGAACTGCTCCGGCGTCAGCGACTGCAGCTGCTTGGAGCTGAAGGCCGCGATCTGCGAGGTCGACAGCGCGGCCAGGTCGTCGGTGTCGAAGGCGGCCAGCTGGCGCGTCGTCAGCATCGCGATCTGCACCGTCTTGAGCGCGCCGAGCTGTTCGGCGCTCATGGCCGCCAGCACCTCGGGCTTCAGCCCCACCAGCGCGCTGCTGCTCATCAGCCGCAATTCGTCGGTGCTGAAGGCCGGCAACTGGTCGCTGGTAAGTCCGATCAACTGGGTCGAAGTCAGGCTCTGCACCTGGCGCGAGCTCAGCGCGTCGACCTGGTCCGAGGACAGCGCGCCCAGCTGCTGCGAGTTCAGCGCGCGCAGGCCCTTGGTGCCGATCGCGGCCAGATCCTCACCTTCGAGCGCCGCGATCTGCGCGGTGCTCAACGACTTGATCTGCAGCGTGTTGAGTGCGCCGGCCTGTTCCGTCGTCAACGCGACCAGCGAATCGGTGCTCAGCGTGCGGAACTGCTGGCTGGTCAGCGCGGCGATCTGCTTGCTGTCCAGCGACTGCACCGCGTCGGATGAGAGGTGCGACACCGCGCTCGTGCTCAGGCCGCGGACCGCGCCCGTGGACAACGCCTGCAGCGCGTCGGTTGTGAGCGCACTGAGCTGGTCGCCGCTCAGGCCCTTGGTCTGGTTGCCGCGCAGCGCGCCGATCTGGGCGGTGCTGAAGGCATTGAGCTGGTCGACGCTGAGGGCGCCGATCTGCACCGTGTTCAGCACCTGCATCGAGGCGGTGCTGAAGACCGCCACCTCGTCGGTGGCCAGCATCCCGATCTGCTGGCTGCCGAGGCCGCGCACCTGCACCGACGACAGCGCCGCGATCTGCGCGCTGTCCAGCGCGGTGAACTGGTCGCTGTCCATGCGGCGCAACCGGTCCACGGTCAGCGCCGGGATCTGCGTCGTCGTCAGCGCATGGATCTGGTCGGTGGTCAGCGCGGCCAGCGAGGACGTCGTCAGCGTGCGGATCGCCGCCGTGTTGATCGCCTGGACATCCTGCAGCTCCATCGCCGACAGCTGTCCCGACGCCAGGTAGTTGAGCTGGCGGGCCGAGAGCGCCGACACCTGGACGGTCGTCAGCGCCACCACCTGCTCGGCGGTCAGCAAGGCCCACTCCGACCCCGTCAGCGTCGCGAGCTGCGTGGTGGTGAGCGCTGCGATCTCCTCGGGAGTGAGCGAACCGACGTCGAAGGTGGCCATGCGGGAAAGGAGAGTACTTCTGAAACCGTGGCGGTCTGTCGTTTGCGGCCCCCCGAACCGCGTCGAGTGGGCGGGAGGCGGAAGCCGCAAACGGCAAACCGGGGGCGCGAGGCCCCCGGTTCCGGACTGCCGCTTAGATCAGCGGAACAGCGCCGTTCTGGTCGTCGTCATGCAGCTTCTTGTAGGCCGCGCTCATGACGTCGTGGTTCACCGTGTCGGTGGCCGCGGCGGTGGTCGCCGCCGTGACCGCCGTCGCGGTGGACGCCGTGGCGCCGCCGAGCAGGTTGGCCTCCGGCTGGGCCAGCAGGTCGCCCAGGTGCGGGGTCGCTGCCGTCGCGCTGGTGGCGGTGTGCTGCGAGCCGTCCTTGGCGAACCACACGTCCGTCATCTCGTGCGAGGTGCCGTCCGACTTGGTGAAGCTCGACACCAGGCCCAGCACGTTGCCGTTGTCGACGTCCGTGCCCTTGGTCGCACCGAGGTTCAGGTCGGTGATGCCCAGGTCGGCCAGCGTCTTGAGCTCGCCTGCGTCGGTCTTGCCGTCGTGGTTGGCGTCGACCCAGACCTGCAGCTTGCTGAAGTCCACGTCCTTGGCGTTGATGTGGCCGTCATGGTTCGTGTCCAGCGAGGCCAGGGCGGCGAAGCCGTCCAGACCCTTGCGCCCGTTGACCGTGGTGCCGGCGCCGAAGAGCTCCGCACCGCTGTCGATCGTGCCGTTGCCGTTGCGATCCATCACCAGCAGGCCGTCGTTGCCGCCGACCCAGCCCCACTTGTCGTTGTGACCGGTGGCGTTCAGGTCGAAGTTCACGCCGTGCGCCGCGGACACCGTCTGGATGCCGTTGCCGTCCAGGTCCAGCACGATCGGCGAGGCCAGGAACAGCGCGTTGGTCTGCTCACCGGTGAAGCCGGCCGTCTGATCGGACGTCATCGCCAGCACCTGCTGCATGTTCATGCTGGCCAGGTCCTGCGTGTCCCAGCCGATGAACTGGTCGGACGTCATCGCCACGATCTGGTCCGTCGACAGCCCCTGCACCTGGATCGAGGTCAGCGCATGGATGTCGCTGGAGTCCAGCGCCAGGATCTGTTCCGTCGTGAAGGCGTGCATCTGCGTCGAGGTCAGCGTCGCGAAGTGCGTGCTGGTCATCGAGGCGATGTCCTCGGTCGACAGGGCCGCGATCTGGTCCGTGCCCAGCGAGCGCAGTTGCGCCGTGCTGAATTCATGGACCTGGTCGCTGGTCAGCGCCGCGATCTGGTCGGTGTTGAACGCGTGCAGGGCGGTCGTGCTCAACGCATGGATGCCGTCGGTGGTGATCGACGCGATGTCGGCGGTCTCGATGCCGGCCACCTGCGATGCGCCCACCGCGCTCCACTGCTGCGAGGTCAGCGCGTGGATCTGATCCGAGGTGAAGGCTTCGAAGTCGGCCGAGCCGAAGGCCACCATGTTCGTGCTGCTGATCGCCGCGAGGTCGCCCGAGTCGATCGCCTGCACCTGGTCGGTGGTGAAGGCGTGCAACTGGGCCGAGCTCATCGACACGATCTGCTGCGAGGTCAGCGCCTGCACGTCGTCGGTGGCCATCTGGCTCACCTGCAGCGTGCTCAGGGCGCCGATCTGCTGCGTCGTCAGCGCGGCGATCTGGTTGCTGTCCAGGGCTTCCAGTTGCGCGCTGTCCAGCGAGCGGATCGCCAGCGTGCTCAGGCTGCGCAGATCACCCGTCTCGAAGGCCGCCATCTGGTCGGTCGTCAGCCCGTCGACCTGCGCCGAAGTCAGCGCCGCCGCCTGCGACGAGCTCAGCGCCACGATCGCGTCGGTGCTCAGGGCGCCGATCTGGGCCGAACCGAAGGCCTGCAGCTGCGTGGAGGTCAACGCGGCGACGTCGTCGGTCGTCATCGTCGAGATCTGCGCGGTCGTCAGGGCCTGCAGCTGCGTGTTGCTCAGCGAGCGGATCTGGCCGCTGGTCAGCGCGTTCAGGTCGTCGCTGGTCAGGTTGGCGATCTGGCTGGTCGTCAGCGAGGCGACCTGCAGCGTCGTCAGCGCGGCGATCTGGTTGCTGTCGAGCGCTTCGATCTGATCGGTGCCCAGGGCGCGCAGGGCGACCGTCGACAGCGCGCGCAGGTCGGCGGTTTCCATCGCGGCCATCTGGTCCGTCGTCAGACCCTTGACCTGGGCCGAGGACAGCGCGGCCACCTGGCCCGAGGTCAGGGCGACGACCGAGTCGGTGCTCAGCGCGCCGATCTGGGCCGAGCTGAACGCCTGGACCTGCTGCGAGGACAGCGCGGCCACGTCGTTGCTCTCCATCGTGGAGACCTGCGCCGTGGTCAGCGCGGCGACCTGCTGGGTCGTCAGCGCCTTGATCTGGCCGCTCGTCAGGGCGTTCAGATCGTCCGAGGTCAGGTTGCTCACCTGGGCCGTCGTCAGCGCGGCGACTTGCTGCGTCGTCAGCGCGGCGACCTGGTCGGAGCCGAGGGCCGCCAGCTGATCGCTGGTCAGGGCGCGCAGGGCCACCGTCGACAGGGCCTTCAGGTCACCCGTTTCGATGGCGCCCATCTGATCCGTCGTCAGACCGGCGACCTGCTTGCTGGTCAGCGCGGCGACCTGCACCGAGCTCAGCGCCACGACCGCGTCGGTCGTCAGGGCGCCGACCTGGTCGGAGCTCAGCGCGGCCACCTGGTTGGTCGCCAGCGCGGCCACGTCCGCAGTCTCCATCGTCGACACCTGCGCGGTCGTCAGCGCGGCCACCTGGGCGGTGCTCAGCGCCTTGATCTGCGCGCTGGTCAGCGCGTTCAGGTCGTCGGAGCTCAGGTTGCTGACCTGGCCGGTCGTCAACGCGGCGACCTGCTGGGTCGTCAGCGCGGCGATCTGGTTGCTGTCGAGCGCTTCGAGTTCGGCAGAGGTCAGCGACGCCACCTGACCCGTGGTCAGGGCGCGCAGCTGGCCGGTCGTCAGGGCGGCGAAGTCGTCGGTGGCGAACTGGCTGATCTGACCGGTCGTGAGCGACGCCACCTGGGCGGTGGTGAGCGCTTCGACCTGGTCGGAGCTCAGCGCCTGCAGCTGGTCGCTGGTCAGGGCGCGCAGGGCGACCGTCGACAGCGACTTCAGATCACCGCTTTCGATGGCGGCCATCTGGTCGGTCGTCAGGCCGGCGACCTGCTTGCTGGTCAGCGCGGCGACCTGCGCCGAGGTCAGGGCGACGATCGAGTCGGTGCTCAGCGCGCCGACCTGGGCCGAGCTCAGCGCGGCGACCTGGTTGGTGGCGAGCGCCTGCACGTCGGCGGACTCCATCGCGGCGACCTGGGCGGTCGTCAGCGCGGCGACCTGCTGCGTCGTCAGGGCCTTGATCTGGCCGCTGGTCAGGGCGTTCAGGTCGTCGGAGGTCAGGTTGCTGACCTGGCCGGTCGTCAGCGCGGCGACCTGCTGGGTCGTCAGCGCGGCGACCTGATCCGAGCCCAGCGCTTCCAGCTGGGCCGAGGTCAGCGCCTGCAGGGCGTTGGTCGACAGGGCCTTCAGGTCACCCGTTTCGATGGCGGCCATCTGGTCCGTCGTCAGACCGGCGACCTGCTTGCTGTTCAGCGCGGCGACCTGCGCCGAGCTCAGGGCGACCACTGCCTCCGTGCTCAGTGCGCCGACCTGGGCCGAGCTCAGCGCGGCGACCTGCTGCGAGTTCAGCGCGGCGACATCGGCGCTTTCCATCGCGGAGACCTGCGCGGTCGTCAGCGAGGCGACCTGCTGGGTCGAGAGCGCCTTGATCTGGCCGCTGGTGAGGGCGTTCAGGTCGTCGCTGGAGAGGCTGCTGACCTGCAGGGTCGACAGCGAAGCGACCTGGGCGGTCGTCAGCGCGGCGATCTGGTCGGAGCCCAGTGCGTCGAGCTGATCGGTGCCGAGGGCGCGCAGCGCGACCGTGGACAGCGCCTTCAGGTCGCCCGTCTCGATGGCGGCCATCTGGTCGGTCGTCAGACCGGCGACCTGCTTGCTGGTCAGCGCGGCGACCTGCGCCGAGCCCAGGGCGACGATCGCCTCGGTGCTCAGGGCGCCGACCTGGGCCGAGCCCAGCGCCTGCACCTGGGCGGTGGTCAGCGCGGCGACGTCATCGCTGGTCATCGTCGAGACCTGGCCGGTCGACAGCGCGGCGACCTGCTGGGTCGTCAGCGCCTTGATCTGGCCGCTCGTGAGGGCGTTCAGGTCGTCCGAGGACAGGTTGCTGACCTGACCGGTCGTCAGTGCGGCGACCTGCACGGTCGTCAGCGCGGCGATCTGGTCGGAACCCAGCGCGTCGAGCTGGTCGGTGCCCAGGGCGCGCAGCGCGACGGTGGACAGCGACTTCAGGTCGCCCGTCTCGATCGCGGCGATCTGGTCGGTGGTCAGGCCGGCGACCTGCTTGGTCGTCAGCGCGGCGACCTGCGAGGAGGTCAGCGCGACGATGGCTTCCGTGCTCAGCGCGCCGACTTGCGACGAGCTCAGCGCGGCGATCTGGTTGGTCGCCAGGGCGGCGACGTCCGCGGACTCCATCGTGTTGATCTGGCCGGTCGTCAGCGCGGCGACCTGCTGGGTCGTCAGGGCCTTGATCTGGCCGCTGGTCAGGGCGTTCAGGTCGTCCGAGGACAGGTTGCTGACCTGGCCGGTCGTCAGGGCGGCGACCTGCTGGGTCGTCAGCGCGGCGACCTGGTCGCTGCCGAGCGCGTCCAACTGGGCGGTGCCGAGCGCGGCGATCTGGGCGGTGCCCAGGGCGCGCAGCTGGCCGGAGGTGAAGGCGCCGAAGTCGTCCGTCGCGAGCTGGCTGACCTGGCCGGTCGTCAGCGCGGCGACCTGGCCGGTCGTCAGCGCCTGGACCTGGTCGGTCGACAGGGCCTGCAGCTGGTCGCTGGTCAGCGCGCGCAGGGCGGTGGAGGACAGCGAGCGCAGATCAGCCGTCTCGATCGCGGCCATCTGGTCGGTCGTCAAGCCGGCGACCTGCTTGCTCGTCAGGGCGGCGACCTGGCCCGAGGTCAGGGCGACGATCGAGTCGGTGCTCAGCGCGCCGACCTGGGCCGAGCTCAGCGCGGCCACCTGGTTGGTGTTCAGCGCCTGCACGTCGGCCGATTCCATCGTGGAGACCTGGGCGGTCGACAGCGCGGCGATCTGCTGCGTCGACAGGGCCTTGATCTGGCCGCTGGTCAGCGCGTTCAGGTCGTCCGAGGTCAGGTTGTTCACCTGGCCGGTCGTCAGCGCGGCGACCTGCTGGGTCGTCAGCGCGGCGATCTGGTTGCTGTCCAGCGCTTCCAGCTGGGCGGAAGTCAGCGACTGCAGCGCGTTGGTGGCCATCGCCTTCAGGTCGCCCGATTCGAGGGCGGCCATCTGGTCGGTGGTCAGGCCGGCGACCTGCTTGCTGTTCAGCGCGGCGACCTGCTGCGAGGTCAGGGCGACGACGGAGTCGGTGCTCAGCGCGCCGAGCTGGGCCGAGCCGAGGGCGGCGACCTGCTGGGTCGTCAGCGCCTGGACGTCGGCGGATTCCATCGTGTTGACCTGCGCGGTGGTCAGCGCGGCGACCTGGGCGGTGCCCAGGGCCTTGATCTGCGCGCTGTTCAGCGCGTTCAGGTCATCGCTGGCCAGGCCGGCGACCTGGGCGGTCGTCAGTGCGGCCACTTGCACGGTGTTCAGCGCGGCGACCTGGTCGGAACCCAGCGCGTTCAGCTGGTCGGTGGTCAGGGCGCGCAGCGCGGTGGTGCTCAGCGCACGCAGGTCACCAGTCTCGATGGCGGCCATCTGGTCGGTGGTCAGGCCGGCGACCTGCTTGGTCGTCAGCGCGCCCACCTGCACGGAGCTCAGGGCGACGATCGCGTCGGTGCTCAGCGCGCCGATCTGGGCCGAGCCCAGCGACTGCAACTGCGCGGTCGTCAGCGCGGCGACGTCCTCGCTGGTCATGGTCGCGATCTGGCCGGTCGTCAGCGAGGCGACCTGCGCGGTCGACAGCGCCTTGATCTGGCCGCTCGTGAGCGCGTTCAGGTCGTCGGAAGTCAGATTGCTGATCTGGCCGGTCGTCAGCGACGCGACCTGGACAGTCGTCAGCGCGGCGATCTGGTCGGACCCCAGGGCTTCGATCTGGTCGGTGCCCAGCGCGCGCAGCGCGGCGGTGGACAGCGCCTTCACGTCACCCGTTTCCAGGGCGGCCATCTGGTCGGTGGTCAGGCCGGCGACCTGCTTGGTCGTCAGCGCGCCCACTTGCGCGGAGGTCAGGGCGGCGACGTTTTCCGTCGACAGCGCGCCGATCTGGGCCGAACCCAGCGCGGCGACCTGCTGGGTCGTCAGCGCCTGCACGTCGGCCGATTCCATGCCGTTGACCTGGCCGGTCGTCAGCGCGGCGACCTGGGCGGTCGACAGGGCGCGGATCTGGGCCGAGCCCAGCGCGTTCAGGTCGTCCGTGGCCAAGGCCTGGACCTGTGCCGTCGTCAGCGCGGCGACCTGGGCGGTCGTCAGCGCGGCGATCTGGTCGGAGTTCAGGGCGTCGATCTGGGCGGTCGTCAGGGCGCGCAGGGCGTTGGTCGACAGCGCGCGGACGTCCACCGTCTCGATGGCGCCGACCTGGTCGGTGGTCAGGCCCCCGACCTGCTTCGTCGACAGCGGGGCGACCTGCTGCGAGCTCAGCGCGGCGATGTTCTCGGTCGAGAGCGCGCCGACCTGGTCGGAATTCAGCGCGACGATCTGCTGCGTGGACAGCGCCTGGACGTCGTTGCTCTCCATCGTGGAGATCTGGGCGGTCGTCAGGGCCGCGACCTGCTGGGTCGACAGCGCCTTGATCTGGCCGCTCGTCAGCGCGTTCAGGTCGTCGGACGTGAGGTTGGCGATCTGGCCGGTCGTCAGCGCGGCGACCTGGGCGGTCGTCAGCGCGGCGATCTGGTCGGAGCCCAGGGCGGCGATCTGGTCGGTGGTCAGCGCGCGGATGGCCGCGGTGCCCAGCGCCTTCAGGTCGCCCGTTTCGAGGGCGGCCATCTGGTCGGTCGTCAGGCCGGCGACCTGCTTGGTCGACAGCGCGGCGACCTGAGAAGAGGTCAGCGCGACGATGTTCTCGGTCGACAGGGCGCCGACCTGGTCGGAGCTCAGTGCCTGGACCTGGCCGGAGGTCAGCGCCTGGACGTCGGCGCTTTCCATCGTCGAGACCTGGGCGGTCGACAGGGCGGCGACCTGGGCGGTGCCGAGCGCGCGGATCTGGGCCGAGCCCAGCGCGTTCAGGTCATCGCTGGTCAGACCCTGGACCTGGCCGGTCGTCATGGCGGCGACCTGCTGCGTCGTCAGCGCGCCGACCTGGGCGGAGCCCAAGGCGTCGAACTGGTCGGTGGTCAACGAACGGATCGCGGCCGTGGACAGCGCGCGCAGATCCTGCGTTTCCATCGCGGCCATCTGGTCGGTGGTCAGACCGGCGATCTGCTTGGTCGACAGCGCGGCGACCTGCGAGGAGGTCAGCGCGGCGACGTTGTCGGTCGACAGCGCGCCGATCTGGGTGGAGCTCAGCGCGGCGACCTGCGCCGTGCTCAGCGCCTGCACGTCGGCGCTCTCCATCGTGGAGACCTGGGCGGTCGACAGCGCGGCGACCTGGGCGGTGCCCAGGGCGCGGATCTGGGCCGAGCCCAGTGCGTTCAGGTCATCGCTGGACATCGCCTGGACCTGGCCGGTGGTCAGCGCGGCCACCTGGCCGGTCGACAGGGCGGCGACCTGGTCGGAGTTCAGCGCGTCGAACTGGTCCGTCGTCAGCGACCGGATCGCGGTCGTGGACATGGCGCGCAGGTCGGCCGTCTCGATGGCGGCGACCTGGTCGGTCGTCAGGCCGGCGATCTGCTTGGTCGACAACGCGGCGACCTGCTGCGAGCTCAGCGCGGCGATGTTCTCGGTGGACAGCGCGCCCACCTGGCCCGAGCTCAGCGCCTGGACCTGTTGCGTGCTCAGCGCCTGCACGTCGGCGCTTTCCATCGCGGACACCTGGGCGGTCGACAGCGCGGCGACCTGGGCGGTGCCCAGGGCGCGGATCTGGGCCGAGCCCAGCGCGTTCAGGTCGTCACTGGACATCGCCTGGACCTGACCGGTCGTCAGGGCGGCGACCTGCTGGGTCGTCAGCGCGGCGACCTGGTCGGAATTCAGCGCGTCGAACTGGTCCGTCGTCAGCGAGCGGATCGCGGCCGTGGACAGCGCGCGCAGGTCGGCGCTCTCGATGGCGGCGACCTGGTCGGTCGACAGACCGGCCAACTGCTTGGAAGTCAGGGTGGCGAACTGGCCGGAGGTCAGCGCGACGATGGCCTCGGTGGACAGCGCGGCGATCTGGGCCGAGCTCAGCGCGGCGACCTGGCCGGTGGTGAAGGCCTGGACGTCGGCCGATTCCATGCCGGAGACCTGGTCGGTCGACAGCGCGGCGATCTGGGCGGTGCCCAGCGCGCGGATCTGCGCGCTGCTCAGCGCGTTCAGTTCATCGGTGGACAGCACGGCGACCTGGCCGGTCGTCAGCGCGCCGATCTGGGTGCTGGTCAGCGCCGAGACCTGGTCCGAATTCAGCGCCTGGACCTGGTCGGTCGACAGGGCGCGGACGGTGGCGGTCGAGAGCGCCTTCATGTCGTCGGAGCTGATGGCCGCCATCTGGTCGGTCGTCAGGCCCTTGACCTGCGTGGAGCTCAACGCACCGATCTGGCCGGAGCTCATCGCCTCGATCGAATCGGTGCTCAGCGCGCCGACCTGGGAGGAACTCAGCGCGCGGACTTGCGCGGTCGTCAGCGCCTGCACATCGGTGCTGTTGACGCCGGCCAACTGGTCGGTCGTCAGCGCGGCGATCTGCTGCGTGGTGATGGCGCGGATCTGGTTGGTGTCCAGGGCGGCGATCTCATCGCTGGCCAACTGGCGGATCTGCTGCGTGGACAACGCGCCGATCTGGGCGGTGGTCAGCGCGGCGATCTGGTCGGAGTTCAGGGCCGCGATCTGGTCGGTGCCCAGCGCCTTGACGGCGGCGGTGCTCAGCGCGTGGACGGCGTCCGAGGTCAGCGCGGCGGCTTGATCGGAAGTCAGGGCGGCGGTCTGGGTGCTGCTCAGCGCGGCGGCCTGGCTGGTGCCCAACGCGGCGACGCCCTCGGTGGAGAGGGCGTGGACCTGCTGCGAGCTCAGCGACTTGATCTGGTTGGTGGTCAGTGCCTGGAGGTCGTCCGAGGCCATGGAGCCGATCAGGCTGGTGGAGATGGCCGCCACCTGCTGCGTGCTCAGCGCCCGGATCTGGTCCGAGGCCAGGGCGTTCAGGTCGTCCGATTCCAGGTTGCGGACCTGGCTGGTGGTCATCGCGCCGACCTGCTTGGTCGTCATCGCGCCGAACTGGTCGGAACCCAGGGCATTCAGCTGCGCGCTGGTGAAGGTCTGCACCGCGGCGGTGGACAGTGCGCGCAGGTCGTCGGACTCGATGGCGGCGATGTTGGTCGTCGTGAACAGCGAGACCGCCTTGGTGCCGAGCGTCGCGAACTGCGACGTCGTCAGCGCCTGGAACTGCTCGGTGGTGAACGCGGCCCAGTCTTCGCTGGTCAGGCGCGCCAGGGTCGTCGACGTGAGGGCGGCGATCTGGTCGGTCGTCAGGTTGGTAATCAGCGATGCCATCTTGGAACTCCGTGAACCTATGGGGGCGGATGCGCCCATAGGCGCGAGGTGGATTGGGTCAGCTTGTTGTTGCCGGGCACCCGAACTTCCGGATGCCGTCAGTCGGTTTTCGGACGCCGATGGACAAACTTGAGCTAGCCCGGAAATGTTATTGGTGGCGCGCTTAACGTGAACGGAACAAAAGGGCCTGGAGTCGGCCTCAGTTCACGGTTACAGAAGCGGCGTAAAGCCCGCGAACGCGGGGGAGGAGATGCTTGCCAAGGCAAGGGATTCCGGCCGTGTCATCGAACGATCGTTCGCTTGTCACGCGGCGGACATTCAATGGTGATCGGCACTTACGCGCAATCCTGAAGGTGGACCGGAGGTCGAGGACCCGAGCGGCAGGCGCTTGTCCTGTGTCGGAGTGAATGAAACGCGTTGTAAGTCGTGTGAACAAAGACCTGCAAGCTCGGCGCCGTCCGGGCGCTTCGACAGCGGCGGTTTCTGTCGAGCGTGATAAGTTCACGGGTTTCCAGTAGCTCGGCCGACCTCAGTTTTGAGGGGTATGACTGCCTCCATTACTTATTGATGGCCAATTAATATGACGACGAACGCAACCCGGCCCTTTCGGATCCTCGGCGTCCAGCAGATCGCGATCGGTGGACCGGACAAGGCGGCCCTTCGCCGGCTGTGGGTGGAGGTGTTGGGGCTGGAGGTCGTCGGCCACTTCGTGTCGGCGTCGGAAAACGTCGACGAGGACATCTGCGCGATCGGCGACGGCCCGCACCGGATCGAGATCGACCTGATGCAGCCGCTGGATCCGGAGAAGAAGCCGGCGGTCCACGTGACGCCGCTCAATCACCTCGGGCTGTGGGTCGACGATCTGTCCAAGGCGGTCGAGTGGATGACCGCGAACGGGGTGCGCTTCGCGCCGGGCGGTATCCGCAAGGGAGCGGCAGGCCACGACATCTGCTTCATCCATCCGAAGAGCAGCGGCGAGTTCCCGATCGGCGGGGAGGGCGTGCTGATCGAGCTGGTGCAGGCGCCGCCGGAGGTGGTAAATGCGTTGGGCGGCTCACGCGGCTCACGCGGCTCACGCGGCTCACGCGGCGCTTGAGCGGCGCCCCGTCACCAGAACTTCCACCAGGGCGCGTTCGGCGCAGCGTCCTCCGGCGCCGCCTTGCGCCGCGTGCCCGAGCGCTGGAAATGCATCAGCGGAACGGAGAACGGATCGACGCGCGCTTCGCCGGCGCCTTCGAGCTGATAACCAAACCGCGCGAGCAGGACCGCCTCGCCCAGTTCCAGGGGATGGAAGGGCAGGGGGTAGGCCTCCTCGCCCTCGTCGGGGGGGACGCGTTGCTGCTCCGCCCAGTAGGGCGCCTCAAAGGGCAACGGCTCGCCGATGTCTTCCAGGATGCCGCTGTCGGGTGACAGGCTCAGCGAGCGGATGAGCCGGCCGTCCTCCCAGACGGCGAAGGCGAACCAGTCGACCACGCTGTGCATCGCATGCAAGGTGATCCGGCGTTTGCCGGCGATGTCGAGAAAGCGTCCCGGCAGTTGGGACGGGTGATCGACGGCGAACTCGCTGGCCGCGATGACGGCAACGCCCGGGAAACAGCCGATGAACATCAACGGGTCGGGCGGATTGGTATAGCTCAAGTCGCCTTCGCCGATCAGCTCGAGCGTTTCTCCTGGAAAGAGCCGTTCAGCCAGCGCGCGTGACGCGTCCCGGTCGAGCGCTGGCTGCGCTTCCAAGGCCGCACGAGCGTCGCCGTCCGCGATGACCAGCATCCAAGTCTTGGCCCCCATGCGCCATCCTCTCCGTTCTTTGGCGAGGATGGTAATCGCGTCAACCCTCGTACGGCCCCTTGCCGGGCAGCGCCCACAGCAGGCCCAGCGTCGCGCCGGCCGGCGCCACGGTGAGGTGGTCCTCGCCGGCCAGCACGCGGCTCTCGATGCGCAGCGACGGGTAGCGGCGCTTGCGCAGGAGCGACTCGAACCGGCGCGCGTCGGCGACGAGGTCGCTCTCCTTGTTGAAGCGCGGCCCCGGCGCGACGGACTCGTACGCGCCGACGTACTGGAAGATCCTCGCCGCCAGATCGGTGTGCTGCTTCGCGTAGGCCGCTTCGCGATCGAACATCAGGTGGCGGTCGAACCAGAACGACGGGCTGCCGAGGATGTAGTGACTGAACAGTGCTGGCTTGGCGAACAGCACCTGCGCCGCGAGGAGTGCGCCATACGAATGCCCGAGCAGCACGCGGCGGTCCGGGTCGAGCTGATACCGCGCCGAGACCGCCGGCACCGCCACGTCGGCCAGGTACTTGAGGTAGGTCGCGCCTTCGCCGTAGCGGGTGGCGCCAAAGCGGTCGGCGGGGCGGCCCGGCCGGGTCCGGGGATCGCTGGGGGTGTAGTCGCGTGACCGCATCTCGACGGCGGACTCGTCCGCGGGACCTGCCAGCCCGACGACGACGAAGTCGGCCAGATTGCGGCCCTGCTGTCCCACGCGGTTGCGCAGGGCCCGGACGAGCGGGAATGCATACGGCGCATCGGTGACGAACACAGCCGGTCGCGGGCCGGCCTGCGGGGGCGCGTTTGGTGGCACGTTCGGTGGCAGATCGACCCAGACCTCATAACGCCGACCGGTGACCGGGTCGGGCAGCGGATGGACGAAGGTGCCGGGGAGGGCGTAAGGCCCGGTGGCCTCCGGCAGCGCGGGCGCGGCGATGGACCGGGCGGTCGGCATCAGCAGCGAACCCAGCGCCGCGGCGAGGACTTGCCTGCGGTCGGTCATGAGCGGAGTCGGGAGCAGCGAACGGGTCGCGAGTGTCTCGCGCCGCTTCGGTCGTGCGCCCCCCGGGAGTCGTTACGCGCGTTACGCGCTTTACCCGGGAAATGTGGGAAATGCGCGTCCGGGGAGGCGCTCAGTCGACCAGGATGTTCCGGTTCTTCAGCGTCAGGTGGATCTTGTCGCCGACCGTGTCCTTGTTGAACGGCTTGACGATGTAGCCGGTGGCGCCGAGTTGCGCGGCGCGGATGATGTCTTCCTTGCGGCCCTCGGCGGTCACCAGCAGCACCGGGACCTTGCGCAGCGGATCGGATTCCGGCTTCGCGCGCAAGGCTTCCAGGAACTGGAAGCCGTTCATCACCGGCATGTTCACGTCGCTGAGGACGAAGTGGACCGGCTCGCCGGACTCGGCGGAGAGCTCGAGCTGGCGCAGCGCGGCCTTGCCGTCCTCGGCTTCGAGGATCTTCTTGAAGCCGAGTTCCCGGAGCAGCCCGGAGATGATGCGGCGCATGGTCGAGAAATCGTCGACCACCAGGAAACAGAACTCTTCGCGTTTGATCGTCGTGACCATGTGCAACCCCTTCAGAGGTGGAATCCTATATCGACCGGCGGGGCCGGGTCTTGAGGGCCTGGCCGCGGCAGGGGCGCGTGGCGGATCGGCACCGGGGCTCGCGTCGGGGCTCGCGTCGGGGTCATGGCGCTGCGGGTAGCATGCCCGGATGAGCTCCACAACGCCTGACCCCGTCGCCGCGCTGCTGCGCCACGCCGCCTCCACCTGGATCGCGCCGCGCTTCCGCCATCTGGCGGACGAGGAGGTGATGGAGAAGGCCCCCGGCGAATGGGTCACGACCGTGGATCGCGACGTCGAAGCCTTCCTCACGCCCGAACTGCGCGCGCTGGTGCCCGGCTCGCGCGTCGTCGGCGAGGAGCAGTGCGCGGAGACGCCGGAGCTGCTCGACCAGCTCGACGAGGGCGCCGTCTGGCTGGTGGATCCGCTGGACGGTACCTTCAACTTCATCTCCGGCCGCGAGCCGCTGTCGTCGATGGTGGCGCTGCTGGAAGACGGCGTGACGGTGGGGGCGTGGATGCTCAACCCGATCTCGGGCGTGCTGCATCACGCCCGGCGAGGACAAGGCGCCTGGCGCGAGACGCAGCGCCTGGAAGCCGCCTCCGGTCCAGGCCTGAAACGGGCGGTCGTCAAGACGCGCTTCCTGCCGCAGGAACATCAGGACCGCGTCGCGAGCTGGCCCGGCGTCGAGATCCTCCCCGGGCTCAATTGCGCCGGCGCGGAGTACCCCGCGCTCGCCGAAGGCGCGTTCGACGCGACGCTGTACTGGCGCAAACTCGCCTGGGACCATGCGCCCGGTACCCTCTTCATCGAGGAAGCCGGCGGCTTCGCGGCGCGGCTGGACGGCACACCTTACCGCGCGGGGGATCGGCAGCCGGGCTTGCTGGTGACGCGCAGCCGTGAGGTGTGGGAAGAGGCCGCAGCCGCCTGGAAGACGACTGCGTGAGGACGAGCGCGGGCTCTCCACGGGGCATGGGGCGCCCCTCCAGGGACCCCAAGCCCCATTCCGGCCCCACTCGCAGTCGCTGACTTCGCCTCGTTCCTGCGCTCGCTGACTTCGGGGCTGGGCGTTGTGCGTTCGGTGGATCGGTCCGGAACGCCGATTGCCGCCTTCGCCGTCGATGACGGCTTCTCTCGATATCGCACGCCGGCTCGATCGGCTGCCCTGGTCGCGCTGGCACTGGCGCGTGGTGCTCGCCCTGGGCGTGGCCTGGGTGCTGGACGGCCTCGAGGTCACCCTCGTCGGCTCCGTCGGCGCGGTGCTGGAAAGACCTGACACCCTCGGGCTGAGCGCCGTCCAGGTCGGCTGGTCCGGCTCGCTGTACCTCGCGGGCGCGATCGTCGGCGCGCTGATCTTCGGCCGCATGTCGGACCGGCTTGGCCGCAAGCGACTGTTCCTCGCGACGCTCGCGATCTACGCCGTGGCCACGCTCGCCACCGCGTTTTCCACCGACTTCACCTTCTTTGCGTTGTGCCGCTTCGTCACCGGTCTGGGCATCGGCGGCGAGTACGCCGCGATCAATTCCGCGATCGACGAACTCGTGCCCGCGCGCGTGCGCGGTCGCGTGAACCTCGCCATCAACGGCAGCTTCTGGATCGGCGCCGCGCTGGGCGCCGCCTCCAGCCTGCTGTTGCTGGACCCCGACGTGCTCGGACCCGTGCAGGGCTGGCGCGTCGGCTTCGCGATGGGCGCGCTGCTGGCGGTCGGCATGGTGCTCGTGCGTCGCCATGTGCCGGAGAGTCCGCGGTGGCTGCTGCGCCACGGCCGTGTCGAGGAAGCCGGCCGGATCATCGACG
Source organism: Roseateles sp. (assembly GCF_036486225.1). Taxonomy (GTDB): domain Bacteria; phylum Pseudomonadota; class Gammaproteobacteria; order Burkholderiales; family Burkholderiaceae_C; genus Roseateles. The sequence goes on from NZ_DASVNZ010000346.1 coordinate 37,837, forward strand.
CCATCGAGGCCGAGGTCGCCGCCCAGCACGGTCCGCTGCCCCCGGTTGCTCCGGCGGAACAGTCGGCGCATCGCCGCACCGTGCCCTCGATGCGCGAGGTGATGCACGCGCTGCTGCACCGCTACCGGGTCCGCAGCGGCGTGGCCCTGGCGCTGATGCTGGCGCAGGCCTTCTTCTACAACGCGATCTTCTTCAGCTATGCGCTGGTACTGACCCGGTTCTACGGCGTCGCCGACCATCGGGTCGCGCTCTACATCTTCCCGTTCGCGCTCGGCAACGTGCTGGGACCGCTGCTGCTGGGACCCTTGTTCGATCGCGTCGGGCGCCGCCGCATGATCGCGCTGACCTACAGCCTGGCGGGCGTCGGCCTCGCGGCCACGGGTGTCGCCTTCGCCGCGGATGTCCTCGACGCGCGCTCGCAGGCGCTGTGCTGGTCCGCGGTGTTCTTCTTCGCGTCCGCGGCGGCCAGTTCCGCCTATCTGACAGTCAGCGAGGTCTTTCCGCTCGAGATGCGCGCGATGGCGATCGCGAGCTTCTATGCGGTCGGCACCGGCGCCGGCGGATTCGCCGCACCGCTGTTGTTTGGCTGGCTGGTCGAGAGCGCGGATCGTGGCAATGTCGCGATCGGCTACGGTATCGGCGCCGCACTGGTGATCGTGGCGGGGCTGCTCGCGTTGCGCTTCGGCGTCGACGCGGAGCGCAAGCCGCTGGAGGACATCGCGCCGTCGAGCTGAGCGGGCGTCAGCGCTTGCCGAACCAGCGCCGCACGCGGCGTTTCCAGTCCAGCCATTGCCGATGGCGCGAGCGGTCGATGCGCTTCACGTCGATCAGCGTGACGTCGCCGCAGGCCGACATCGTGTGCAGGCCGCTGGCGAAGTCGCGGTGCGCGAGGTCGCCGGTGAAGGTCGCCGGCAGCGCCTGGACCTCGACAGCCTCCGGCGACAGGCGGGTGAAGCGCAGCCAGCGCGTCGCGCCGCCGTAGCCGTTGCGGCTGTCCTGGACCGGCAGCGTCACGAGGCCGTCGCCTCCCACGAACGGCGTGCCGGCTGGTCGCGCGCCGTCGTGCGCGGATCTCACCGGATTCGCGCGATGCGGCGTCCACGGGCCTTGCAGCGAGTCGGCATGGGCGACGTGCAGTTCGCGCTGGTCGCGCTTGTCCGGGCCGATCACCGCATAGAACATCCACCAGATCCCGTCGTGCCGCAGCAGCGAGGCGTCGACCGCGCGCACGCCCGGTAGCAGCGCGCAGACCCGCTCCCAGCGTTCCCAGCGCTCGGCGCCGTCCACCGCGCGGTAGAGCGCGACTTCCTCGGCCTGGCTGGACTCGGGGACCATCCAGACCTGCCCGTCGTGCTCGAAGACGAAGGGATAGGAGAGGTGGAAGGGCGTCTGCAGCACCGGCCTGGGCGCGCTCCACGCGCCGTTGCTCAGGTCGAGCGTGAGGCGCTGCAGGTCGGCGCGCTTGGTGCGGTAGTCGAAGTTCTCGACGAACACGTGCAGCGTGTCGCCGTCGCGCAGGGCGAAGGGATCGGCGTAGTAGCGCCAGTCGCCGGCCTCCGGCATCCAGACGATGCGGTCCCGCAGCTCGTGCAGGCGCTCCGGGCTGAGCAGATCGATGCGTTCGGGAACGACGCCGACGGTCCAGAAGTCCGACTTCGGACGCTTAACCATGACAGGGGGGCATGAACATCGGCCGTGACGGTCAACCGTGGCTCAGTCCGGCCAGGTCGTGCATCTGCGCGCCTTGGCGGGTCAGCACGTCCTGATAGAGCGCCAGCGTGGCGCGGACCGCCGACGAGCGGTCGTAACGCCGCATGTCGTAGTCGACCGGGCGGCGGTTGTCCCGCTGCCGCTGGTCGATCGCGGCCGCGATCGCCCGGCCCATCGACTGCGCGTCGTCGATCGGCACGATGGCCGATTGCGCCGGGTCCAGCATCTCATTGGCGCCCAGCGTCGCGGTCGCCACGATCGGCAGGCGCGCACGCATGGCTTCGAGGATCGCCAGCGGGAACTGCTCCTCGCGCGACGAGGAGACGTACAGGTCCATCTCGCCGAGCAGCTCGTCGACGTTCCAGCGGAAGCCGAGCAGGTGGATGCGCTTGTCGTCGCCGCGCAGTGCCTCCAGCTCGGCGCGCTGAGGACCTTCGCCGATCAGCACCAGGTGGGCATTCGACGGCGCGTGCTGCTGGAAGGCCTGGATCAGCGTGTGCATGCCCTTGGCCGCGTGCAGCCGGCCGACGCAGCCGATGACCGGCGCGGCGTGCGGGATGCCGAGCTCCATGCGCAGCGAGCCCGAAGGCGCTTTCGCCGCACAGGACTCGGCGCTGCGTTCCGGGGCCCAGTTGTAGATGACGCGATGCATGCCGCCGAATTCCTTCAGGTGACCGACCTGCGCCGAATTGACGCACACCAGCGCGTCCATGCGCGCGTGGTGATGCGTCTTGTACCCCACATGCAGCGTGCCGACCCGCGCGCTCTGCCGGGCCGTCGCCACCGCCTTGCAGGCGGGGCCGAGGTGGCCGTGGACGATGTCCGCGCCCAGCTTGGCGGCCAGCCGTCGCACGCGCGCGCCGCGAAGCACCGGCAGGCGCAGGCCGTGGAATCTGACGCGCTGGTCCAGCGCATGCCGGACCGCCGATCCCGCCGGTCCGATCACGTGGACCGTGTGGCCCAGCGCCGCCTGGGCGTTGGCCAGGTCGACGCAGTGGTGCTCACCACCGGCGATACGAGACGAGAAGACCACATGGACGATTGAAAGTGCGCGCATGACGTCGAATCGGCAAAAAAGATAAATAACGTCCGGAGTCTATTTCTTAACATTCAGCAATAGAGCGGGATTTCCCCCGAGATCGTGGGGTGTACGGTGTATCGACAGCAAAGGTGTGCGCAATTCCATGGCCGATGTTGACGGCATCCGAACAATCTGCCGGGCTCACCTGCGGGAAGTCATGGGGACGGAGGGTGTAGTGGCTACGGCGTCGAAGAAACTGCACGTAACCAAACCGGCAGCCACGTCATCGCGTGCGGCGGCGCGACGAAGCGCTGTTTCCCTGGGATGAACTGCGGGGCGTGACCACCTGCATGCAGGGTCATTGAAGTTAAGCTAGCGCGCCTTTTTGCGGGTTTCGCACGAAGGACACATCTTTACGCCACCTGCCACGTTCCCCCGGAGCCCGCTTCATGCTGCGTCTGTCGCTGATTGCCCTTGTCGTTGCATCCCTGCTTGCCGGTTGCGGCAAATCTTCTCCCGACAAGAAGGCATCGCCCGCGGCCGAAGCGGCCAGCGCGCCCAGCCTGCTGGTGTCGCCCGAGGACGTCCAGACCCTGGGCGTGAGCGCCTATGCCAGCGGCCCGGTCATCACCGGCTCGATCCAGCCGGAGCGCCGCGCCGACCTGCGCGCCGAACTGCAGGCGATCGTCCTGCAGGTCTACAAGGAGAACGGCGAGCGCGTGAAGCGCGGCGACCTGCTGGTCCGTCTGGACGACACCGCCATTCGCGATTCGGTGCAGTCCGCCGATGAGTCCGCCCGCGCGTCCTCGCAGAGCTTCGAGCAGGCCGAGCGTCAATATCAGCGCCTGAAGACGCTGCAGGCGCAGGGCATGAGCTCCATCCAGGCGATGGAAGACGCCGAGATCCGCCGCAACAACGCGCAGAGCGACCTGGTCGCCGCGCGCGCCCGCGTGGCCACGGCGCGCCAGCAGCAGCAGCGCACCGAGGTGCGTGCGCCGTTCGACGGCGTCGTCAGCGACCGCAAGGTGTCGCCGGGCGACTCGGCGCAGATCGGCAAGGAACTGATCAAGGTGATGGACCCGGCGTCGATGCGTTTCGAGGGCCTGGTTTCCGCCGATCGCATGTCCGAGCTCAAGCTCGCGCAGACGGTCTACTTCCGCGTCAACGGCTACCCGCAGGTGGACTTCCAGGGCAAGGTGCGGCGCATCGCGCAGGCCGCCAACGCCAACACCCGCCAGGTCGAGGTGCTGGTGGACTTCGCCGGCGCGCAGCAGCCCGGCGTGGCCGGGCTCTATGCGGAAGGGCGCGTGCAGACCAACAGCGTCTCGGCGCTGATGGTGGCCGACAGCGCGCTGGTGCGGGAGGGCGACAAGTCCTTCGTCTGGCGCGTGGACGGCGGCAAGGTCGCCAAGACCCCGGTGAACCTGGGCGCGCGCGATGACCGCCAGGGCCTGTATGTGGTCACCAGCGGCGTGAAGCAGGGCGATCGCATCCTGCGCAGCCCGACCAGCACGCTGCTCGACGGCCAGCGCGTGGAGCTCGGCAAGTCCGCGGTCTCCGCCGCGGGCACGACCTCTCCGACGACCGGCCTGACCAGCGGCACCGGTGCCCCGGCGGCAGGGTCGACGACGTCGGGCTCGACCGCCGCGCCGCTGCCGGTGCTGCCGGTGGCTTCGGCCGCGTCGGCCCAGTGATGCGCACAGGAGCCTGAACCATGTTCCTTTCCAATTTCTCGGTCAAGAAGCCGATCGCGATGATCGTGATCATCATCGGCTTGATGGCCCTGGGCCTGCTGGCCCTGTCCAAGCTGCGCGTCAACGAGCGGCCCGACGTCGACCTGCCGCTGCTCGTCGTCAGCATCAGCTACCCCGGCGCGTCGCCGGAGACCTCCGAGCGCGAAATCGTCAACCGCATCGAGAAGTCGCTGCAGAGCATCTCCGGCGTGAACGAGGTGCGCTCGACCTCGGGCGAAGGCTCGGCACAGCTGCTGCTGTTCTTCAACTTCGACAAGAACATGATCGAGGCGGCGGACGAGGTGCGCAACGCGATCGCCGCGGTCCGCCACAAGCTGCCCACCGAGATGCGCGAGCCGGTGCTGCAGCGCGTCGATCCGTCGGCGCAGCCGATCATGCAGCTGGCGCTGTCGTCCAGCAGCCAGTCCCACGCCGAGATCTCGCGCATGGCGGAAGACCAGTTCGCCGACCGCTTCCGCGCCATTCCGGGCGCGGCGACGGTGACGGTGAACGGCTCGCTCAAGCGCGAACTGTCGGTGCTGCTGAACGCGCAGAAGCTGCGTGAATTCAACGTCTCGGTGACCGAGGTCGTGAACGCGCTGCGCATGCAGAACACGACGGCGCCGGTGGGCAAGGTGCGCGGGCAGCTGGAGGACCAGAGCATCCGGCTGCTGGGCCGCATCGAGTCGCCGGCCGACTTCAACCAGATCGTGGTCAAGCGCTCGGGCAGCGAGCTGATCCGCCTGGGCCAGGTGGCCACGGTGCAGGACGGCTTCGCGGAGCAGACCGGCCTGTCGGTGCGCAACGGCCATCCGAACGTCGGCATCATGGTGACGCGCTCGCGCGACGCGTCGACGGTGAGCGTGGCCAAGGAGGTCCGCAAGCTGGTCGAGGAGATCGACAAGACCCTGCCCAAGGGCACCAAGCTCGAGGTGGTGCAGGACGGCGGACAGGACGCGCAGGACAGCTTGAACAACGTGATCCACGCGCTGGTGTTCGGCGCCGGCCTGACGATCTTCGTCGTCTACGTGTTCCTGAACTCGTGGCGCTCGACCATGATCACGGCGCTGTCGCTGCCGACCTCGGTGATCGCGGCCTTCATCGCCGTCTGGCTGTGCGGCTTCACGCTGAACTTCATGAGCCTGCTGGGCCTGTCGCTGGCGATCGGGGTGCTGATCGACGATGCGATCGTGGTGCGCGAGAACATCGTGCGCCACATGGAACGCGGCGCCGACCGGCGCACCGCGGCGCTCAAGGGCACGGCCGAGATCGGCCTGGCCGTCGCGGCGACGACCTTCTCCATCGTGGCCGTGTTCATCCCGGTGGCTTTCATGCCGGGCGTGTCCGGCGAATGGTTCCGGCCGTTCGGGCTGACGGTGGTGGCCTCGGTGCTGGTGTCGCTGTTCATCTCGTTCACGCTGGACCCGATGCTGTCGGCGTTCTGGGGCGACCCCCCGGGGCACCATGAGGCGCCGAAGACCAACTGGGTGTCCAAGAAGCTGCACGCCTTCAACGAATGGTTCGACCGCCAGGCCGATGGCTACGGCCATGTGATCGCCTGGGCGCTGCATCACCGCACCTGGATGGCCGTGTTCGCGGTCCTGAGCTTCGTGCTGGCGATCTTCCTGCAGGCCACCTTCGGCGGCACGAGCTTCCTGCCGGCGTCCGACTCCGGCACCATCGCCATCGAGGTCCGCACGCCGGCCTCGTCCAGCCTGGAGTACGCGCGCCTGAAGATGGGCGCGGCCTCCGCGCTGGCGCGCGAGATGCCCGAGACGGTGGCCACCAACGAAAGCGTCAACGCCAGCGGCGGTCGCGTCTACGTCGACCTGGGCAAGAGCACCAAGCGCAAGCGCAGCGCGGCGGAGATCGCCGCCGACCTGCGCACGCGGGTCGCGCGCCTGGTGGGCGCCGAGTACGTGGTGCTCGACGACCTGAACAACGGCGCGCAGAAGCCGGTGCAGATCCGGTTCTCCGGCGCGGACTCGCGCAAGCTGATGGAGATCACCACCGACTACATGGAGAAGCTGCGCCGCGTGCCGGGCGCGGTGGACGTGGGCCTGTCGGAGCAGGATCCGCAGAACGAGCTGCAGATCGAGCTCAACCGGGGCCTGGCCAACACGCTGGGGATCTCGGTGGGCGACGCGGCGAATTCCCTGCGCGTGGCCTTCGCCGGCGTGGAGGTCGGCGACTGGATCGACCCGAGCAGCGAGACGCGCGACGTCGCGGTGCGGCTGGCGCCGGAAGACCGCGTCGACGCGAGCAACATCGAGCGTCTGCCGATCGCCGTGACCGGCGCCGGCGTGATGGTGCCGCTGGAGCAGATCGCCACGGTGACCATGGGCAAGGGCCCGGCCAAGATCCAGCACGCGGACGGCAAACGGATGATCGCGGTGTCGGCCAACGCGCACGGCCGCTCGCCCGGCGAGGTCACCAGCGACGCGCTGAAGCTGGCCAAGTCGATCAACTTCCCGCCCGGTTACGGCATCGAACTGGCGGGTGCGGCCAAGGACCAGCAGGAGGTGTTCAGCGCGATGGGCATCGCGCTGGCCTCGGGCATCGGCCTGATGTACCTCATCCTGGTGATGCAGTTCGGCAGCTTCACCGCGCCGCTGGGCGTGATGCTGTCCCTGCCGCTGTCGCTGATCGGCGTGGTGGTGGCGCTGCTGCTGACCAAGGGCACGCTGAACCTGATGAGCTTCATCGGGATCATCATGCTGGCCGGTCTGGTGGCGAAGAACGCCATCCTGCTGCTGGACGCGGCTCGCCAGGAGGAGGCCGCCGGCGTGCCGCGCGAGGAGGCGCTGATGCACGCGGGCCGCAAGCGCTTCCGCCCGATCCTGATGACGACCTTCGCGCTGATCGCCGGCATGCTGCCGGTGGCAGTGGGCATCGGCGAGGGCGGCGAGTTCTACCGTCCGATGGCCGTGGCGATCATCGGCGGCACGATCACGTCGACCTTCCTGACGCTGCTGATGGTGCCGAGCTTCTACGACAGCATCGAGATCAAGCGCGACAGCTTCCTGGCGAAGTTCCATCGACGCGAGGCGCGCTGGACCACGGCCGGCGCGCTGCTCGCGGGCATCGTTGAGTTCGTGCTGTTCCTGACTTTCATCCGCTTCGTGTTCCGTCTGGTGATGCGCGGTTGGGACATGGTCAGCGGCAAGAACCGCCGTCCGGCGGATGTCGCGCCCCATGGCGCGGGCGACGATTGACGCGGGCCGGGATCGCCCGTCGGCGAACCCGTCCTGACAATGAAGAAGGCGCCTCATCGAGGCGCCTTTTTTTCCAGTTCGATCAGCCTCGCCGCACCCGGCGCCACCACGGGGCGGCCGCGCCTGACGCAGCTTCGCCGGATGGCTCGTAGGCCCGCCCGGCCGGTGCGGACAGCTCGACCTCCGTGCCCACGCCAGCGTGCGACGTGAGGCGATAGGTGATGCCCGCGAGTTCGGCGCGCTCGCGCATGCCGGACAGGCCCCAGTGGCCCGGACGGCCGCCGCGGTCCTGCACCTCATCGGGCACGCCGACGCCGTCGTCCCGCACGAACAACATGAAGCTTGCGGCGTCGTACCGGAGCGTGACCTCGATGCGCTCGGCCTGCGCATGCTGGAACGCGTTGAAGATCGCCTCGCGCGCGATCAGGCAGAACGAGGCGGAGAGCACCGGCGCCAGCGCGCGAGGCGTGCCCTCGACGGTCAGTGCGAAGGCGGCGCCGTGCGTATGCGAGAGTTCGCGACCGAGTCCTTCCAGCGTGTGCTCAAGCCGGTTGGTGTCCGGCGGCGGCAGGCGCAGGTCCGTGACGCGGTCGCGGCCTTCGATGAGCAGCGCATCCGCGTCCGTCAGCACGCGCTCCATGGCGGCGCGCTCGGTGCCGGGGAGCCGGCGCGCGATGGCCTCGAAGCGCAGGATCAAGCCGTAGACGCCCTGCAGCAGCGTGTCGTGCAGGTCGCGTGCGATGCGTTCGCGCTCCTGCACACGCGCGGCGAGGCGCTCCTGCTCATGCAGGCGACGCTGGCGCGCGCGCAGCGCGGCCAGGGCGCCCAGCGTCGCGAAGCCCACCAGCACCGCGGCTGCGCGGAACCAGCCGGTCTGCGTCAGGGTCGGGGCGATCTCGAAGCGCAGCACGGCCGGTGTCGTGCTCCACGGACCGCCGTCCTGGGAAGCCTCGACGCGGAAGTCGTAAGTGCCCGGGCCCAGGTTGGTGTAGAAGGCGCGACGGCGCGTGCCCGCGTCCTGCCAGGTCCGGTCCTGTCCGATCAGCTGGTAGCGGAAGCGCGTGCGCTCGGGTTGGGCCAGGCTGATCGCGGTGTAGGCGATCTCCAGATCGCGCGTGCCCGGGGTCAGACGTCGCGGGCCGCTGCCGTCGGGTTCAGCGCTGGGCACCGGCTCGCCATGCACGAAGAGACCTTGGACGTCGACGGGCGGCGCTGCGGGTGCGTCCTTGGGCAGCCGCGTCGGATCGATGCGCACCACGCCATTGCTCAGCGAGAACCAGAGCACCCCGTCCGGCGTGCGCGCGGCCGTGCGCAACGGCCAGGATTGCTCCGCACGTCCGGTGAGCCCGTCCGTCAGATCGAAGCGCCGTCCGGAAGGGCGGGCCACTCCCTGGCCGGGCGCGACCAGCGCGCGGCGGACCTCCTCGGCGGTGAGTCGCGTGATCCCGTTCGCACCGTTGAGCCACAGCTCCCCCTCGGGGGTCTCGACGACGCCGGAGACGCCATCCAGCGCGTCGGGATCCGCCAGGCGCAGCATCGGCATGCCGACGTCGGACGCGAGCTGCACGCCGCGTTCCCCGCCGATCCAGAGCCGCGATCCCTGACGCGCGATGACCTTGATCGCGCCGACCTTCAAGCCGTCGGCGGCGGTGAGCGGTGTCGTCTTGCCGGCGTCGTGGCGCAGCACGGTGCCGTCGTTGTAGCCGATCCAGACGCGGCCCCGCTCGTCCGTGCCGATCGCGTCGGGGCCCTTGTGCGGGAAGCCCTCGCTGCCGGACAGGCGCTTCACCTGGCCATCGGCGTAGCGCATCAGCCCATAACGATGCGCGTTGAACCAGAGTGCGCCGTTCGCATCCTCGGTGATCTCGAAGACGGGGACGGTCCAGGGTTGCCCGTCGGGTGTGGGGATCTGGACGAAGCCCGTGCCCTCCTGCCGCCACAGTCCCGTGCGACCGCCGACCCAGAGCCGTTGCCGGCTGTCGACGAACACGGCGGTGAAGGTCTCCATCCGCGGATCGGCGGGGATCGTCTCCGGCGTCGATGAGCCGGGCGACAGACGCTGGATGGCGTTCCCGGAAGCGATCCAGACGCGGCCTGACGCGTCGCTGGTCATGGCGATGCTGGCGCTGCGGCTGGGCAGGTCGATGCGGTCGACAGCTGCGCCGCGGAAGCGGTCCAGCCCGCCGTTGGTGCCGACCCAGATTGCGCCGTCCCGGTCCTGGAACACCCGCGTCACGAGTTCTCCGGACAAGCCCTTGTCGGTGCCCAGGAACTGATGCGCGGCCGGCGCGGACGCGGCCGCGCCGTCGATGGCGAGGCGGTTCAGGCCGTCTTTGGCGCCATACCAGAGCCGACCCGCGCGGTCGAATGCGGGCATGAAGAAGCTCTTCGGAACTGGAATCGGCGCGATGTCGGCGTCGCTACGTTCGCCGGGCAGAGGCAGCCGGATGAGCCCGCGCATCGCGGGCGACATGTCGTTGGTCCAGGCGCGGCCGTCGCTGCCGATCACGAGCTGCGACTGCCCCAGCGCAGGCACATCGACGGCACTGAAACGGGCGGTGCCCGCCGGTCTCACGAAGACGGCGCGATCGGTGACGACCCAGACGTTGTCGCCGCCGTCGACGGCGACCTTGAGCGTGGGCGGCGCCCGGCTGCTGCCGTCGACATAGCCGGATTCCGGTCCGATGGCGGTCCAGGCGTCGCCTTGGCGTTTCAGCAGCGCCCGGCCGGTGGCGGTCCAGAGCGTGCCGTCGCGCTCGGCCGCGAACCCGTTCGTCGAATACGCGAAAAGCCCGCCCGCGGGGTCGACGTGGAGGACGCGCCCTGCGCGCACCAGCGCCGCGCCGCCGTCGAGCAGGCCGACCCACAGCGCGTTGTCCTTCGTCGCGAAGAGCGACGGCACCTGCCGGCTCGGCAGCGACTCGCCGGCGAGCGTGTCGAAGCGCTCGAAGCGGACGCCGTCGAAGCGGAACAGTCCCGCGCCGGTGCCCAGCCACAGGTAGCCGTCGGTGGTCTGCGCGATCGCCATCACCGGGCCCGCCATGCCGTCCTTCAGCGTCCAGGTCGAGTGCTGCAGGTGCGCGAGCGGCTGCTCGGAGGGCGTGGACGACTGCGCGTGCGCGGGCGGCGCCATGAACGCCACGGCGAGCGCCAGGGCTGGAACCTGAAGACGGATGGATCGCGAGGAGGGCGGACGGGGCATCGAGAACTTGCTGGCGCGGAAGCGCTCGGATTGTGCCTGCGAGGCAGGCGGGCGAAGTTCTCACACTTCTCGATGCCGCTGCGTGAACCCGGCTGAGACGGATCGCGACTGGATGTCTCTCTGACATCTCGAAAGCAATGCGATGCGTCCTTGTTTTGAAGACTCGCTGCGTGGCAAGGCGCAGCAAGCCGCGCACGTGGCCCTGGTGGTCGGTGTGCTGGCCGTGGTGATCTGTGTGTTGTTCGGCGTCACGGCCTGCCAGGGCGACGACGTCTCTGTCCCGTCGGCGAGCGAGGCCATGACGGCGGATGCCGATGCCGGATCGAAGCCGCTTCAGACCGTTGTGCCGGCCCTGCCTCCTGCTTCCGCGCCGGAGCCTGTCAACTTTGATGCGATCCACACGGCCCGACTGGCCTGGCCGTGGAGAGCCGCTGCGGAGATGGTGGCCTGGCGGATGAAGGGGGCCCACTGACCTCCGCTCGACCCTCAGGATCGGCGCCCGCCGGTCAAGGGCGGCCGATGTCGCGCGTCGGGCGCGCCTTCAAACGACGCGTCCCGGATTCAGCAACCCGCGCGGATCCAGCGCCTGCTTGATCTGCCGCATCAGCTGCATCGCCACCGGGCTCTTGCGCTGCGCGAGTTCCTCGCGCTTGAGCTGCCCGATGCCGTGCTCGGCGGAGATGGAGCCGCCATGCGCCGTCACCTGGTCGTAGACGATCTCGTTGACCGCGGCCTCGTGCTCGCGCAGGAAGTCGGCGGGCGTGATCCCCTCCGGCGCCTGGAGGTTGTAGTGCAGGTTGCCGTCGCCGAGATGGCCGAAGTCCACCAGTCGCGAGCCCGGGAAACGCTCCCCCAGCAGCGCGTCGCAGCGCTCGACGAAGTCCGGGATGCGCGACACCGGCAGCGCGATGTCGTGTTTGATGTTCAGGCCTTCCTCGCTCTGCGCCAGCGGGATGGACTCGCGCAGGTGCCACATCGCCTGACTCTGCGACAGGCTCTCCGCCACCGCCGCGTCGTCGATCGCGCCGCGCTCGAGCGCTTCCTCCAGCAGCCCTTCGAACTGCGTGCGGGCGTGCTCCTCGCCTTCGCTGTCCGACAGCTCCAGCAGCACCGTCCACGGGCGCGGACCGAGCGGCTGCGTCAACTGCGGGAAGTGCTTGCCGACCAGCGCCAGCGACAGCGCGTTCATCACCTCGAAGCCGGTCAGCGCCGCGCCGCAGCGCGATCGCGCCAGGTCCAGCAAGGTCACCGCGTCGCGCAGCGAGTCACAGGCGGCCAGCGCCGTCATCCGCGCGCGCGGCAGCGGATGCAGCTTCAGGGTCGCCGCGGTGATCACGCCCAGCGTGCCTTCGGAACCGATGAACAGGTCCCGCAGGTCGTAGCCGGTGTTGTCCTTGCGCAGGCCCGACAGCCCGTCCCAGACCGTGCCGTCGGCGGTCACGACCTCCAGGCCCAGGCACAACTCGCGCGCATTGCCGTAGCGCAGCACCTGCGTGCCGCCGGCGTTCGTCGCGAGGTTGCCGCCGATGGTGCAACTGCCCTCGGCGGCGAGGCTGAGCGGGAAGAGCCAACCCGCTTCGCGCGCCGCCTGCTGCACGCTCTGCAGCACGCAGCCGGCCTCGACGGTCATCGTCAGGTTCGAGGGATCGATCTGGCGCACGCGGTTCAGCCGCTGCAGGCTGAGCAGCAGTTGCGTGCCCGAGTCGTCCGGAACGCCGCCTCCCACCAGTCCCGTGTTGCCGCCTTGCGGCACCAGCGGCACGCCGTGTTCGCGGGCGAGCGTCACGACCGCCGCCACCTGCGCGGTGTCGGCTGGCCGCACCACCGCCAGCGCGCGGCCGACGTAGCGTTTGCGCCAGTCGCGCTCGAAGCCGGACAGGTCGTGCGCATCGGGCAGCAGCACGTGTGCATCGCCCAGCGCCGCGCGCAGCGCATCGATCAGGGCGGCGCTCACCGGATGTCCTTCGATGAGAAGTCCGCCGCCGTGTCGTTCTCGACCCCCTGCGCCTCGACCCGCCGCGCCTCGGCCAGACGCTGACGGATCTGCGCGGCGCAGGCGACGAAGATCGTCACCGACAGCACCACTTCGATCCACGCGAGCACCATGCCCAGGCCGCCTTCGGACGTGCCGCGCACCAGCCCCTCGGTCACGTAGAGCCAGATCATCAGGCTGAGCCAGCGGTAGGTGTACATGCGGTAGCGCCACAGGCCGGGCAGCGGCAGCAGCAGCGGCAGCGCCTTGATCGCGAGCGTGCCGCGCCCGGTCGGCGCCAGCCAGAGTTCCCAGGCCAGACACACCACGGCCAACGCCAGCGTGGCGAAGAAGGCGAGCTGCCGGCTGCCGCGCTCGCGCGCGGTGGGCGCCGAACGGGCGGTCGGGGCGGCCGGGGAGGTCGACGGGAGCGGTCCGGACCTCGTCGAAGAGGCGGCATCGAGGCTTGACATGGCTGGCATCATAGCCAGCATGATCAGTGAAGTTCAGGCGCAGACGCAGAGCTGGCGCGAGGGAATCCGGGAGCTCGGACGCGAGTTGTTGACGTGGCCGTATGCGCGCACGCTGCGCCTGTTCGTGCAGCGCTTCCGCGAGGAACGCCTGGGACTGACCGCCGGCAGCCTGACCTTCACGACGCTGATCTCGCTGGTGCCGCTGCTGACCGTCGCGCTGGCGCTGTTCACCGCGTTCCCGATGTTCTCCAGCTTCCAGTCCGCGCTGGAGAAGTACTTCCTCAAGTCGCTGATCCCCGACAACATCGCCCGCCCGGTGCTGATGTCGCTGACGCAGTTCGCGGCCAAGGCCAACCGGCTCGGCGTGGTCGGCCTGATCGTGCTGGCGGTGACGGCGCTGTCGCTGATGCTGACCATCGACCGCACGCTCAACCAGATCTGGCGCGTGCAGCGGCCGCGGCCGATCGCGCAGCGCGTGCTCGTGTACTGGGCGGCGCTGACGCTGGGCCCGCTGCTGCTGGGCGGCAGCCTCACCGTCACCAGCCTGCTGATCTCCGCCGGCAAGGATCTCGTCGACAACATGCCGCGCGGGCTGGTGGTGCTGCTCAACAGCGTGGACCTGCTGGTGCTCTGGGCCGCGATCGCGGGGCTCTTCCATTACGTGCCCAACACCGACGTGCGCTGGCGCCACGCGCTGACCGGCGCGGCCTTCGTCGCCGTGGCCTTCCACCTGGCCAAGCTGGCGCTGGCCTGGTACGTGAAACAGGTGCCGACCTACTCGACGCTCTACGGCGCGTTCGCGGCGGTGCCCATCTTCCTGATCTGGATCTACGTCGGCTGGGCCATCGTGCTGCTCGGCGCGATCCTGGCCGCGAACGCGCCCGCCCTGGCCGGCGGCGTCAGCGTGCGCGGCAACAAGCCCGGCATGCAGATGGCGCTGGCGCTGGACGTGATCCGCGAACTCGACACGGCGCGCCTGGGCGGCGAGTCGGGGCTGTCGATGATCGGGCTGTCGCAGCGGATGTCGGTCGACCCGCTGCAGCTGGAGCCCGTCATCCAGCACCTGCAGAAGCTGGACTGGATCGGGCGCCTGGAAGAGGGGGGCGCGCAGCGCCTGGTGCTGCTGTGCGAGCCGTCCTCGACGGTTGCCGAGCCCCTCATCCGCCTGCTGCTGGCGGATCGCCAGCCCGGGCTGGCGGAACTGTGGGAGAAGGCCGGCTGGGAACAGACGACCGTCGGCGTGCTGATCGGGCGCACAGCGCCTGAAACGCTCGCCGACACCTCGATGGCCCTGACGCCCACCGTGTCCTCGAGCGTGTCCGCTACCGCAGCCACGTGACGGCCGCGCCGCCGATCACGGCGAGCAGCGCCACCACCGAGTAGATCGCGCGCCGGTAGGGCGGTTTCGGTCTTGTCGCGCCGGTCGGTTTCATGCCGTACTTCGGCGTCGCGCCGAGCGGCAGCGCGGCCTTGTCGATCAGGGGGCTCGAGCGGTGCTCGCGCGCCCGCTGCTCGGCCACGCGCAGACGCGCGGATCCATCCAGCAACTGGAGCTGCTTCGCCTGGGTTTCGGTGTCGATCGTGGCCGGTTGGGTCGGGGTGGGGATGTGGGGGTGCTTGTCTGAAAACGAGCGTTGCTGCATGTGGACTGCCTTGACTGCAATACGCTCCCTCGCCTCCGCGAATCGGCCGATTGTCGGCATCAGGTCGCGAGGGTCAAGTAACAGGAGGTGTGGAAGCCTGAAAGAAAAGCCGCGGGCCAGGCCGGGCCGGACCACGCAGGGGCGCGTGTTCAGGCGTGCAGCACGACGAGCAGTGCCGTGGCCGCCTTCTTCGACAGGTTGCGGATCGCATGCGCGCCGTCGACCGCGTAGCGCGCGGTCTCGCCGGTCTTGACCATCTGACGGCTGCCGCCGGCCGTCACTTCGAGTTCGCCGCCGAGCACGCTGAGGTGCTCGCGCGAGCCGGGCTCATGGGCCTCCGACTCCAGCGCGCCGCCCGGCTGCACGGTCAGTTCGTACCACTCGAAATTGCCGGCCAGGTCGATGGGGCCGAGGATACGCAGCCGGCACAGCCCGTCCGGGCTCGACAGCCCCGGCGTGCCGTGGGACGCGACGATCTCGATCGGCGGGGCGGCGGGTCTTTCACCACCCAGCAGCTCCGACAACTCCACCCTCAGCGCATTGGCCAGCCGCCACACCACGGCCACCGTGGGATTGGCCTGGTTGCGCTCGATCTGGGACAGCATCGACTTGGACACGCCCGCTCTTCGCGACAGTTCGTCCAGCGACAGGCCCTGCGATTGCCGCAAGGCCTGCAAGGTCGCACCGACGCGCGGGGGTTCAAGTTTCTCTGACGGGGTGGCGGACATCGGCGGCGGCAGGTGTTCGAAAGAGTGGGAAGAAGTTCGGAGAAATCCGGGAGTTCGGTTAGCGTTCCGGAGAGCGTCGACACCTTGACCGGCTGCGGCGCTTCCTTGATACTGCACGGCTGTTCGATATAACGGACACGTTCGATTTAACGGATTGTGCCGCAGGAGCACCGCATGACCAACATCGTTCCCCCGTCCACCGACGACTTCTATCGCCACCTCCAGAACGAGCTGCAAGGCATCCGCGATGCCGGCCTCTACAAGGGCGAGCGCATCATCACGGGTCCGCAGGGCGCGATCGTGAAGACGAACGACGGTCGCGAGGTCCTCAACCTGTGCGCCAACAACTACCTGGGCCTGTCCTCGCATCCGAAGGTCGTCGAGGCCGCCCATGAGGCGCTGCGCACGCACGGCTACGGCCTGTCGTCGGTGCGCTTCATCTGCGGCACGCAGGACATCCACAAGGAACTGGAGCAGCGCCTGGCGCGATTCCTCGGCACCGAGGACACCATCCTGTACGCGGCCGCCTTCGACGCCAACGGCGGGCTGTTCGAGCCGCTGCTGGGCGAGCAGGACGCCATCATCAGCGACGAGCTGAACCACGCCTCCATCATCGACGGCATCCGCCTGTGCAAGGCCAAGCGCTTCCGCTACAAGCACAACGACATGGCCGACCTGGAAGCGCAGTTGACGGCGGCGCGCGCCGCCGGTGCGCGCCACGTCATGGTCTTCACCGACGGCGTGTTCTCGATGGACGGCACGATCGCGCAGCTCGACAAGATCCGCGAGATCACCAACCGTTTCGGCGCGCTGCTCGCGATCGACGAATGCCACGCCAGCGGCTTCATGGGCAAGACCGGCCGCGGCACGCATGAGCACCGCGGCGTGTTCGGCAAGGTCGACATCATCACCGGCACGCTGGGCAAGGCGCTGGGCGGCGCCTCGGGCGGCTTCACGACCGGCCGCAAGGAAGTGATCGAGCTGCTGCGCCAGCGCTCGCGTCCCTACCTGTTCTCCAACACGGTGGCGCCCAGCATCGTCGGCGCGTCGATCGCCGTGCTGGACCTGCTGGAAGGCAGCACCGCGCTGCGCGACAAGCTCGAGACCAACACGACCTACTTCCGCGAAGCGATCCAGCAGGCCGGTTTCCAGATCAAGCCGGGCACCCACCCGATCGTGCCGGTGATGCTCTTCGACGCGGTCAAGGCGCAGCAACTGAGCGCGCGTCTGCTGGAACTGGGCGTGTACGCGGTCGGGTTCTTCTACCCGGTGGTGCCCAAGGAACAGGCGAGAGTCAGAGTGCAGATCTCCGCCGTGCATGAGCGCGAGCATCTGGAGAAGGCGGTCGCCGCGTTCGCGCAGGCGGGCCGCGAGCTGGGCCTGGTGAAGTAAGCGGCATTGCAAGAAGCCGCCTGAAGAGCAGACTGAAAAGTAGATCCCATGACGAAGATCCTGTTGATCGGCGCGAACGGCCAGATCGGTTCCGAACTGGCGGTGGAACTCGCCAGGCGCCACGGCAACGCCAACGTGATCACCAGCGACGTGGCGCCGCAAGGCCGCGTGCCGCAGCTGACGCACGAGATGCTGGACGTGACCGACGCGGCCGCGCTGGCGGCGGTGGTCAAGCGCCACGGCATCACGCAGATCTACCACCTGGCGGCGGCGCTGTCGGCCACCGGCGAGAAGCATCCGATGTGGGCCTGGGACCTGAACATGAAGGGCCTGCTCAACGTGCTGGAGCTGGCGCGCACGGTGAAGCTGGAGCGCGTGTTCTGGCCGAGCTCGATCGCGGCCTTCGGTCCGCAGACGCCCAAGCGCGACACGCCGCAGACGACGGCGATGGACCCGTCGACCATCTACGGCATCTCCAAGCTGGCGGGTGAGGGCTGGTGCCGCTGGTACCACGCGAACCACGGCGTGGACGTGCGCAGCCTGCGCTACCCCGGCCTGATCAGCTGGAAGACGCCGCCGGGCGGCGGCACGACCGACTACGCGGTCGAGATCTTCCACGAGGCGCTCAAGCACGGCCGCTACACCTGCTTCCTGAAGGAGGACCAGGCGCTGCCGATGATGTACATGCCCGACGCGCTGCGCGCGACGCTGGAGCTGATGGAAGCGCCGGCGGAGCAGATCACCGAGTGGGGCAGCTACAACCTGGCGGGCGTGAGCTTCACGCCGGAGCAGATCGCCGCGTCCATTCGCCGCCGGATCGCCGGCTTCGAGATCGACTACGCGCCGGACTTCCGCCAGAACATCGCGGCGAGCTGGCCGCAGTCCATCGACGACTCGGTCGCGCAACGCGACTGGGGTTGGAGGCTGGGCTACGACCTGGATGCGATGGCGGATGACATGCTGGCCTCGCTGAAGGCGCAGGCCGAGCAGACGACGGCGCCCGCGCAGGGCTGAGCCGCCAGGCCGGCGAGGACGTAGAGTCCGGGGCTGGTTCCTTCAGCTCAGTTTGTACACGTGTCACGACTCGCCACCGAATTCCAACGTCTCTATGACGCCGGTCCTGAAGGATCGTTGCGCGCGCTTGTGCTGGACGTCGGGCGCCCCTCCGACTGGGAGTTGCTAGGTGCTGTCTGGCGCGGGGTCCAACTCGATCTGTCGCTGCCCGCGCCGGGCACCGCCATCGCCGGAGAGAACAGCTATCAGCTGTGGTTCTCGCTGCAGCAGGGGTGCTCGCCGGACGAGGCGAGGGCGTTCTTCGACGGATTGAAGCTGCGCTATCTGAGCGGTGTCGCGGCGCCGCGCATCCGCTGTCTGACGGAAGCTCCGGCCGTGCCGGCGGAAGTCAAGGAAGGCCAATGGTCCGCGTTCGTCGCGCCGGACCTGGCGCCGGTGTTCGTCGAGGCGACCTGGCTCGACATTCCCCCGGGCGTGGAGGGCCAAGCCGACCTGCTCAAGTCCTTGAAGAGCATCACGCCCCAGGCGTGGCAAACGGCGATGGAGCAGCTGGCGCCGCCCGCTGTGCAAGACCTGGCACCGACGCCTGCACCGTCGTCGTCCGACGTCGCGCCGGCCGTCGCGACCTATTCTCCGGCAACCGGCTTCAGCGACCCCCGCGCTTTCCTGCTGCAGGTGATGAACGACGCGACCGTGCCGATGGCGTTGAGGATCGAGGCGGCGAAGGCGCTGCTGCCGCTTGCGTGAACGAGCGAGGCGAATCTTCATCCGGCGAGCGTCAGCACCCCCTCCGGATATCTGCCACACATGAAATCCACGAAAGCCTTCACCTTCGGACTCGCGAGGCGGCGCGAGGTGTGCAGGACCCACAGATCGACCTCCTTGCCGGGCACGGCGCCCCATTGCACGAGTTCGCCGCGCGTGAGCTGGCTCCAGACGATGGACTGAGGCAGTAACGCGACCCCGGCGCCGGCGATCGTGGCGTCCCGCACCATCAGCATCGAGGACAGGCGCAACACGGGGCGCGGGACGAGTGTCAGACCGCCGTCGAGTTCCCAGACATCGCCTTCCCGCGTGGTCGTGACCACCGCCGGAACGTCCACCGCAGCGGGCTTCACCGAAGCCTTGCCCGAGGCCGTTTTCCTGGCAGCGCCTCCGCCCGAGGCCGGCATTGCGAACGATGGCGCGGCGACCACCACCAGCCGGTCCGTCGCGAAGCAGCGCCCCACGAGCGTGGAGTCCATGCGCGGGTTGGGCCGGATCGCGACGTCGAAGCGCTCATCGACCAGGTTCACGACCCGGTCCTCCCCGACGACTTCGATGGTCACACCGGGGTAGAGCGCCCGGAACTCCGCGCACAGGCGGCCCATCGCCAACTGCGAGAACAGCAGCGGCGCCGCGACGCGCAGTTGCCCGCGCACCTGAGCGGCGCCCTCGACCGCGGACGCGAAGGCGTCGGCCACCTCATTCATCGGACCTTCCGTCCGGCTGAGCAAGGCCTGACCCGCCTCCGTCAACTCGAGTCCCTTGGCGCTGCGCTCGATGAGGCGCACGCCGAGCTGCTCCTCCAGATCGGCGACACGCCGCGACAGGGTCGCCTTCGACCGCCGGCCTGCACGGCTGGCCCGACCGAAACCGCCATGCGTTGCCACCAGGTTGAAGTCCGCGAGTGCGTTCAGATCCATGTGTTCCACCAATGAGACGGGCTGTACTGATTCTGGCGTCTGTGTTTATCGAATGCAACGATCTATCGTTCATCCATCGCAACCCCTGATGGAAGAACTGAACATGACCACCGTTCAAACCCAAGCCCGGACCCAAGACCAAGCTCGCGAGTCGTCTCCCGCAAGCATCCTCGTCACCGGTGCCTCCGGCACCATCGGTTCCCTCGTCGTCCAAGGTCTGGCGCGCCGCGGCGCGTCCGTGAAGGCACTGGTCCGCAAGGCGGGCAAGGCGCAGTTGCCCGCCGGCGTCGCTGAAGTCGTCGCCGACCTGTCCGACATCCCGTCGATGCGCCGCGCGCTGTCGGGCGTGCGCACGCTCTTCCTGCTCAACGCGGTCACGCCGGACGAAGTCACGCAAGGCCTGCAGACGCTGAGCCTGGCGCGCGAAGCCGGCATCGAGCGCATCGTCTACCTGTCCGTGATCCACGCGGACCAGTTCACCGACGTGCCGCACTTCACCGGAAAACACACCGTGGAGCGGATGATCGACAAGCTCGACCTGCCCGTGACCGTGCTGCGCCCGGCCTACTTCATGCAGAACGACCTGCAGGTGCAGTCGGTGATCGAGAGTTACGGCGTCTACCCCATGCCCATCGGTGCCGCGGGCGTGGCGATGATCGACACGCGCGATCTGGCGGATGTCGCCGTTGCTGAGCTGCTGCGTCGGGACGCCGCGCCCGGACCGCTGCCGCGCGAGGTGTTCGATGTCGTCGGTCCCGAAGCCCTGTCGGGCGTGTCGGCGGCCGAGACCTGGAGCCGCGTGCTCCAGCGGGAGATCCGCTACGGCGGCGACGACCTGGCCGCGTTCGAGGCTCAACTGGCTCAGGCGATGCCGTCCTGGATGGCCTACGACATGCGCCTGATGATGGCGCGCATCCAGCAGCAAGGCATGAAGCCGGCGGCCGGGACCGCACAGCGTCTGGAGACCTTGCTCGGTCGACCGCTGCGGCGCTATGAGGCGCTGGTCAAGGAACTGGTGGACGAGGCGCGGTAAGCGCGGCCACGGAGGGAAGACCGGTTCTTCAGAACCGGATCTTCCCGGTCCAGATGTCCTTGTACATGACCCAGTCGCCCATGAAGCTGTACAGCGGGCGCTTGAACGACGCGGGCTTGTTCTTCTCGAACCCGAAGTGCCCGATCCACGCGAACGCGTAGCCGCACAGCAGGCCGATGAGCAGGAAGCTCCAGGTCTGCGTGACCAGCGCGTAGGCCAGGCACAGCAGCCCCAGCGTCGAGCCGACGAAGTGCAGCCGGCGGCAGGTCCGGTTGCGGTGCTCGCCGAGATAGAACGGATAAAACTCGGCGAAGCTGTGCATCGCTTTCACGCGGTCGACGCCAGCGACCGGTTCCTCGGGCGCATGGGGAAGGGGGCTGGTGCTCATGATCGTCTCCTGGCGCGGCCCTCGCGGGGCCGTCTGCTTGGCTGAGGTCGTCACCGTACGGCGCTCAGCCGAGCGCCGCCTTCAGTGCATTCAACATCCCCTCCGGCGCCTCGGTCATCAGTGAATGCCCGGCCGGCAGGGTCGTCACGCGCGCGCCCAGCATCTCGGCCAATTGCTTTGCGGCCTTGGGCGGGGTCATCGCGTCCTTCGCGCCGAGGATCATCTCCGTCCTCACGCCGGCTGCGGTCACCTTCGCGACAGCCTCGGGCGCGCCCTGGTAGCGATCGCAGACCAGGAAGTCGTGTTCGAACAGGTTGCCGTATCCCCCGTAGCCGTCCTGCATGCGCTCCATCAGCGCCAGGTTGCCGCCGTGCATCCACGCGCCCGGTCCCGGATACGACGGCTTGCCGGCGGTCGTCGAATGCGAGAACGCATTGACCATCGCCATCGCCGCCCGCGGCCGTTCGCGCGAGGTGCTCAGCAGCGCGTCGGAGACCTTCATCGGCCACGCGGTGCCGACCAGCGCAAGACGCGCCACGCGCGCCGGACGCCGCGCCGCGGCTTCGAGCGCGATCAGCGAGCCCATCGAATGTCCAACCAGCGACACGCCGTCGTCCGCCTTCACGCCGGTGGCGTCCATCAGGTCGTTGATCCAATCGCTGAGCGCTTCCACGTCGCCCAGCGCCGGGCCTTCGCTGCGGCCGTGGCCGGGCAGGTCGACGGCCAGCACGCTGCGTCCGTGATGGGCGAAGTAGCGCGCCAGCAGCGTCCACACGCTGTGGTCGTGCAACGCGCCATGGATGAACACGACGCAGGGCAGGGCCGCGTCGAAGCGCTTGCCGCCGGTGTACGCGTAGGCCACGCGGCCCTGGACCTTGAGCTGGTTCGCACTCATTTCGAGGCCACCTTCAATGCGGACTTCAGATCGGCGATCAGGTCGTCGGGGTCTTCGAGACCGATGGACAGGCGGATCGTCCCCGCACCGATGCCCGACGCCGCGAGCGCCGCGTCGTCCATGCGGAAGTGCGTCGTCGACGCCGGATGGATCACCAGCGATCGCGCATCGCCCACGTTCGCCAGGTGCGAGAACAGCCGCAGCGCTTCGATGAAGCGCCGGCCCGGCTCGCGTCCGCCCTTCAGGTCAAAGCTGAACACTGCGCCGCTGCCCTTGGGCAGCAGCCGCTGCGCCAGCGCGTGGTCGCGATGCGAGGCCAGTCCTGGATAGTTCACGCGCTCGACGATGTCCTGCGCTTCGAGGAATTCGGCGATCTTCTGCGCGTTGCTCACATGCCGCTGCATCCGCAGCGGCAGGGTCTCGATGCCCTGCAGGATCAGCCAGGCGGTGTGCGGGCTCATGCAGGCGCCGAAGTCGCGCAGGCCCTCGCGGCGCGCGCGCAGCAGGAAGGCGCCGACGGTGCTTTCCTCGGAGAACACCATGCCGTGGAAGCCGTCGTACGGCTCGCACAGCTCGGCGAAGCGGCGGCGCTCGCCGCTGGCCGCATGCGCCCGGTCCCAGTCGAAGCGGCCGCCGTCGACCAGCAGTCCGCCGACGACGGTCCCGTGCCCGCACAGGAACTTGGTGGCCGAGTGGTAGACCAGGTCCGCCCCCAGCGCGATCGGCTGCTGCAGGTAGGGCGTGGCGAAGGTCGCGTCGACCAGCAGCGGCCGATGCGCCTCGTGGGCGATCTGTGCGATGGCCGGGATGTCCAGCACGTCCAGGCCAGGATTGCCGAGGCTCTCGCCCAGCAGCAGCTTCGTCTGCGGGCGGATCGCCGCGCGCCAGCCGTCCAGGTCGCCGGGACGCACGAAGGTCGTGTCGATGCCGAAGCGCTTGAGCGTGTAGTGCAGCAGGTTGTGCGAGCCGCCGTACAGCGCGCTCGAGGCCACGATGTGATCGCCGGCCGCGGCGATCGTCGCGATCGCCAGATGCAACGCCGCCTGGCCGCTGGCGGTCGCGAGGCCGCCGATGCCCCCGTCCAGTGCGGCGATGCGTTCTTCCAGCACGGCGGTCGTCGGGTTCGACAGCCGCGAGTACACATGGCCGCTGCGCTCCATGTTGAACAGGCCGGCGGCCTGCTCGGCGCTCTCGAACACGAACGAGGTCGTCAGATGCAGCGGCACTGCGCGCGCGCCGGTGGTGGGATCGGGCGCGGCCCCGGCGTGTAGCGCCAAGGTATCAAAGCCCGGGTCGGATGGACCTGACATGGGTGTCTCCTGCTTGTTATGGTGTCCAGTCGTGTCTGGCGCCGGGCATTGTGTGCTATGTTGCCAGCCAAGCTTTTTCTCATGCGGCCATGAAAGTCTCCGACATCCTGCGCGTCAAGGGCAGCACGCTCTTCACCGTCTCCCCCGACACCCCGCTGGCCCAGGCCGCCGAGACCATGGCCGAGCGCGACATCGGGTCGCTGGTGGTGATGGAGTTCGGCGACCTGGTGGGCATGCTGACCTTCCGCGAGGTCATCCAGGCTGTCGTCGGCAACGGCGGCAGCGTCGGGACCCGGCTGGTGCGCAGCGTCATGGACGACGCGCCGCTGACCTGCACGCCCGAGACCGAGATCGACGAAGTCCGCCGCATGATGCTCGGACGCCATGCGCGCTACATGCCGGTGCTCAACGGTCGCCAGCTGATGGGCGTGATCTCGTTCTACGACGTCGCCAAGACCGTGGTCGACGCGCAGGACTTCGAGAACCGCATGCTCAAGGCCTACATCCGCGACTGGCCGGCCGAAGACGGCGCGAACGCCGCCTGATCGGCCCGCCCAAAAGAAAACGCCCCGATCTACCGGGGCGTTCTTCATTGCAGGTTCGATGACCCTTGCCGGATGGCAAGGGCGGGGGCTCTTACATCCAAGCCACGCCGTAATAGTCATAGACCTTGCGGCCATATTCATCGGAGTACTCGGGACGATCGGTCTGCGCGTAGCGCGGGGCCTTCTCCAGCTGGTCCTCGCGCAGCGGCACGACGTAGCCGTCCAGGCTGGTGTCGTACTTCAGCATGTTCCAGGGGATCGGATACCGGTCGGTGCCGATGCCCATGAAGCCGCCGAATTCGAGCGCGGCATAACGGACCAGGCCCGAGCGCTTGTCGATCACGAGGTTGTCGATCGAGCCGAGCTTGTCGCCGTTGCCGTTG
Source organism: Roseateles sp. (assembly GCF_036486225.1). GTDB lineage: Bacteria > Pseudomonadota > Gammaproteobacteria > Burkholderiales > Burkholderiaceae_C > Roseateles. The sequence goes on from NZ_DASVNZ010000346.1 coordinate 62,179, forward strand.
TAGACCTTGGTGCCTTCGACGCGGTCGGAAGCGATGGTGGTGCTGGCCATGAGGGTCTCCTGGTGGGTTGGGATAGGAGGTTCAAGGCAATCGCCGTGCCGCCGACGCCGCCCACGCCGCCCACGCAGTCTTCCCCGATGCCGCCTGGCGGTTGTCCCGGACATCGGCGCCGAGCGGGAATTTCCCTTGCCTCGACAAAGAAAATCCCTTCAGCCCCGTCATCCCTCAACGCCGCGTCCCCTTGCGGCCGCCCTGCATGCCCAAGCTGCCTCATGCCCTCCAGGAAGCCATCGACATCGTCAGCGAGGCCGCGCAAGGCTGGAGCGACGACAACGCCCCCAGCATGGGCGCGGCGCTGGCGTACTACACGCTGTTCTCGATCGCGCCGCTGCTGCTGATCGTCATCAGCGTGGCGGGCCTGGTGTTCGGCGAGCAGGCCGCGCGCGGCGAGGTCATGGAGCAGCTCTCCGGCCTGCTCGGCACCGACGGCGCCGTCGCGGTCGAGGACCTGCTCAAGCGCGTCAACCGGCCGGAGGAGGGCGGCTGGGCCGCGGCGATCGGCACGATCGTGCTGCTGGTGGGCGCGACCTCGGTGTTCGCCGAACTGCAGAACTCGCTCAACCGGATCTGGAAGGCGCCGATGGCGCGCAGCGGGCCGGTCTGGCAAGGGCTGGTGACGCTGCTGCGCAAGCGTCTGCTGTCGCTGGGCCTCATCCTCGGCCTGGGTTTCCTGTCGATGATCTCGATGGTGGCCAGCGCCGCGCTCGCCGCGATCAGCAAATGGTGGACGCCGTGGCTGGGCACCGAGTTCGTCCTGCTCGCCCAGATCCTGAACGGCACGCTCGCCTACGCGCTGATCACCGTGATGTTCGCCGTCATCTACAAATGGGTGCCGGACGTCCCCGTGCGCTGGCGTGACGTCTGGGTCGGCGCGCTCATCACCTCGGCGCTCTTCAGCCTGGGCAAGACGCTGATCGGGCTGTACATCGGCCGCAGCGGCGTGAGCTCCGCCTACGGCGCCGCTGCCTCGCTGGTCGTCATGATGCTGTGGGTCTACTACTCGACGCAGGTGTTCCTGATGGGCGCCGAACTCAGTTGGGCCTTCGCCAAGCGCCACAGCCTGCGCGAGCAGGCCGTGGCGACCGTCGCGCGCACCCTGGAACCGCGCTGACACGGCCCGGGAGGCTAGCGGACGATCACCCGGAAACCCGCGCCGATCCTTGTTCTTCGTCCGGCATGTCGCTTGCCAGGAAAGCGCCATGATCGCGACGTCCCTCGAGCAGCGCGCCCCTGCGCCCGGCTTTCCCGAGCTGGGCGAGACGAACTCGCCCGTGCGCGAAGGACCGCTCCCGGTCGATGCGCACTCGATGGCCGAGGAACGCCATCGCCGCTGGTGCAATGTGCGCCGCGTGCTGCTGATCCGGCTGGACGGCGTGGCCGGCGTGCTGGCCTCGACAGCCGCGTTCGCGGCGGTGCACGAGACGATGCCCTGGACGCAACTGACGCTGCTGGCGGCGCCCGAGGCGCTGGCGCTGCGACCGCATCTGCAGGCGGTGGACGACGTCATCACCTTCAACGCACCCTGGACCGCCGACGGCGCCGCCGCGCTGAGCGCCGAACCGCCGAGCATGCGCGGCGACGCCGAGATGCACCTGGTGCGCAAGCTGCGCCGCAGCCACTTCGACGCGGCGGTGCTGTTCTCGCCCGCGCACCAGAGCGCGCTGCCCGCCGCCCTGTTGTGCCGCATGGCGGGCATTCCGCTGACGCTCGCCCATGTGCGCGAACCCGCGCATGGCCTGCTCAGCGATGAACGGCTGATCGCCGACGACCTGGCCGACGACGGCCACGACGACCCGCGTCGCCAACTCGCGCTCGTGGCGCACGTCGGCATGCGCACCGCCGACGAACGGCCGCGCCTGCGCCTGCTGCCCAAGGACAGCCACCAGATGCGGAACCTCTTGCAGCAAGCCGGCTTGCGCTTCGGTCAGCGCTACGTGCTGGTCTGCCCGGGCGGCGGCGGGGCGCGCCACTGCCCGGCCGCGGTCTTCGCGGCGGCGGCGGACGTGCTGCTCGACG